>NZ_JBJHHG010000014.1:0-158312 GCF_045257065.1 Enterobacter sp. PP-008-ECC_S150
AAGAGGCCCGAAGGTCCCCCTCTTTGGTCTTGCGACGTTATGCGGTATTAGCTACCGTTTCCAGTAGTTATCCCCCTCCATCAGGCAGTTTCCCAGACATTACTCACCCGTCCGCCGCTCGTCACCCGAGAGCAAGCTCTCTGTGCTACCGCCCGACTTGCATGTGTTAGGCCTGCCGCCAGCGTTCAATCTGAGCCATGATCAAACTCTTCAATTTAAGTTTGATGCTCGTGAATTAAACTTCGTAATGAATTACGCATGTTCACTCAGAGACTTGGTATTCATTTTTCGTCTTGCGACGTTAAGAATCCATGTCACTTTGAGTGCCCACACAGATTGTCTGATAAATTGTTAAAGAGCAGTGCAACGCGGCTTTCGCTCACCGTTGCGAGGTGGCGTATAATACGCTTTCCTCTTTCAGAGTCAACCCGTTATTTCAGGATTTTTTTCTCTTCAACCGAACCGGCTGTTTGTGTGAAGTGATTCACATCCGCCGTGTCGATGGAGGCGCATTATAGGGGGCCGCCGAGGAATGACAAGCGGAAAAATGCATTTTTATTTCAATCGCTCACCTTTTCGCCAAAAAGGCTATTTTTGGTGCTTTTTAATCTCTTTTGGCAGATCGGCCAGACTATTAATCACCCAATCCGCTGCATTTTCTGCTTCTGGCGTCACTGGCTTACCGGTGCGAACTAATATTTTGGTTCCTACACCCGCAGCGGCGGCTGCCTGCATATCTTCCAGCTTGTCGCCCACCATATAAGAAGCCGCCATATCAATGTGCAGGAACTCCTGCGCAGAGATGAACATTCCCGGGTGCGGCTTACGGCAGTCACAGGTCTGACGATACTCTTCTACGCTTCCCTGCGGGTGATGCGGGCAATAGTAGATGCCGTCGAGATCTACGCCGCGGTCGGCCAGCGACCAGTCCATCCATTCCGTCAGCGTCTCGAACTGCGCTTCGGTGAACTTTCCGCGTGCAATACCGGACTGGTTCGTCACCACCACCAGCGCATACCCCATCTCTTTCAGCTGGCGCATGGCATCTATTACGCCCTCGATAAACTCGAACTCATCAATCTCATGGACATAACCGTGATCAACATTAATAGTGCCGTCACGATCGAGAAAAATTGCGGGTACTGATTTTGCCACCGGTTTGCTCCTGAAAAAGGCATGTTCGACTAGTATCTCATGAATCGCAGCGCAATAAAGTGCTCATCGTACAGAGTTGGATTGATTTAGACGTCTGGATGCCTTAACATCCGTTTTGTTTACGGTCATTACCCGTATCTGGCAGAAGAAAATGCCACGGCTAACTTACATACGATAAAAATAATCTAATGATTAAACTTTCCAATATCACCAAAGTGTTCCAGCAGGGGAACCGAACGATTCAGGCGCTGAACAACGTCAGCCTGCATGTTCCTGCTGGTCAAATTTATGGCGTCATTGGCGCATCGGGTGCAGGCAAAAGCACGCTGATCCGTTGTGTTAACCTGCTTGAGCGCCCAACCCAGGGCTGCGTAGAAGTTGGCGGCCAGGAACTTACCGCCCTTTCAGAGAAAGAACTGACCAAAGCGCGTCGTCAAATTGGCATGATCTTCCAGCACTTTAACCTGCTGGCCTCCCGCACCGTGTTCGGCAACGTTGCCCTGCCGCTGGAGCTGGACAACACGCCGAAAGAGGAAGTGAAGCGTCGCGTGACCGAGCTGCTCGACCTCGTGGGTCTGGGCGACAAACATGACAGCTATCCGGCCAACCTGTCCGGCGGGCAAAAACAGCGTGTGGCCATTGCCCGCGCGCTGGCAAGTAATCCTAAGGTACTGCTGTGTGATGAGGCCACCAGCGCGCTGGACCCGGCCACCACGCGTTCTATTCTGGAACTGCTGAAGGACATTAATCGTCGTCTGGGCCTGACGATCCTCCTTATTACGCACGAGATGGACGTGGTGAAACGCATCTGCGACTGCGTGGCGGTCATCAGCAACGGTGAGCTGATCGAGCAGGACACGGTAAGTGAAGTGTTCTCGCATCCGAAGACGCCGCTGGCGCAACAGTTCATCCAGTCCACGCTGCATCTGGATATTCCGGAAGATTATCTGGCGCGTTTGAAAAGCGAACCTGCGGCAGACAGCGTCCCGATGCTGCGCATGGAGTTCACCGGCCAGTCCGTTGATGCCCCCCTGCTTTCCGAAACCGCGCGTCGCTTTAACGTGAACAACAATATTATCAGCGCGCAGATGGATTACGCCGGTGGCGTGAAGTTCGGCATCATGCTGACGGAAATGCACGGTACACAAGAAGAAACCCAGGCAGCTATTGCCTGGCTGCAAGAACACCACGTAAAAGTAGAGGTACTGGGTTATGTCTGAGCCGATGATGTGGCTACTGGTTCGCGGCGTTTGGGAAACGCTGGCAATGACCTTTGTCTCTGGCTTCTTTGGTTTTGTGATTGGCCTGCCGGTCGGCGTACTGCTGTACGTGACGCGTCCGGGTCAAATCATTGAGAACGCGAAGCTGTACCGTACGCTCTCTGCGCTGGTGAACATCTTCCGTTCTATCCCGTTCATTATTCTGCTGGTGTGGATGATTCCGTTTACCCGCGTGATCGTCGGAACGTCTATCGGTCTGCAGGCGGCCATCGTTCCGCTCACCGTGGGCGCAGCACCGTTTATCGCCCGCATGGTGGAAAACGCCCTGCTGGAGATCCCAACCGGCCTGATCGAAGCTTCCCGCGCGATGGGCGCAACGCCGATGCAGATCGTCCGTAAGGTTCTTCTGCCGGAAGCACTGCCAGGCCTGGTGAATGCGGCAACCATTACGCTCATTACCCTGGTCGGTTATTCCGCAATGGGCGGTGCCGTTGGCGCTGGCGGTTTAGGCCAGATTGGTTATCAGTACGGCTATATTGGATATAACGCTACCGTGATGAATACCGTTCTGGTATTGCTGGTTGTTCTGGTTTACTTAATCCAGTTCTCTGGCGATCGCATCGTCCGGACCGTTACGCACAAATAACGTTACACACAACACAAACTCTACGAGTTAAGGATAAAACATGGCGTTTAAATTAAAGACCTTCGCAGCAGTAGGCGCGCTGATCGGCTCTCTGGCACTGGTGGGTTGCGGTCAGGACGAAAAGGATCCAAACCACATTAAAGTGGGCGTTATCGTGGGTGCAGAACAGCAGGTTGCGGAAGTTGCCCAGAAAGTGGCAAAAGAGAAGTATGGCCTGGACGTGGAGCTGGTGACCTTCAACGATTACGTTCTGCCGAACGAAGCGCTGAGCAAAGGCGATATCGACGCGAACGCCTTCCAGCATAAGCCATACCTGGACCAGCAGATCAAAGATCGTGGCTATAAGCTGGTGGGCGTGGGTAACACCTTCGTTTATCCAATTGCTGGTTACTCTAAGAAAATTAAATCTCTGGACGAACTGCAGCCGGGCTCTCAGGTTGCGGTGCCTAACGACCCAACCAACCTCGGTCGTTCCCTGCTGCTGCTGCAGAAAGTGGGCCTGATCAAACTGAAAGACGGTGTTGGCCTGCTGCCAACCGTTCTGGACGTCACCGAGAACCCGAAAAATCTGAAAATTGTTGAGCTGGAAGCGCCGCAGCTGCCACGTTCCCTGGACGATGCGCAGATTGCCCTGGCCGTCATCAACACCACTTATGCCAGCCAGATTGGCCTGACGCCAGCCAAAGACGGTATCTTCGTTGAAGATAAAGACTCCCCGTACGTTAACCTGATCGTGACTCGCGAAGACAACAAAGACGCGGAAAACGTGAAGAAATTCGTTCAGGCCTACCAGTCGGATGAAGTTTACCAGGAAGCCAACAAAGTGTTTAACGGCGGCGCTGTTAAAGGCTGGTAATCTCACCTCAGTGTAATATCATCAGGACGGGCTTATGCCCGTCTTGTCATTTGTGCAGTCAACTGATTCAATACCTGACGTTTTGATTATCCATTGAGGAAATATTATGCGTGCTTTACCGATCTGTCTTTTAGCACTCATGCTGAGCGGCTGTTCTATGCTAAGCAGATCTCCCGTTGAACCTGTTCAAAGCACGGCAACCCCGCCAAAGACCGAGCCTGCGAAGCCGAAAGTGGTTCGCCCTGCGCCGGTTCGCATTATTACGAAAGCGGACGAACTCGTCGGTAAACCGTTCCGTGAGCTGGGCGAAGTAAGCGGCGAATCCTGTCAGGCGACCAATCAGGACTCGCCACCGAATGTCCCGACAGCGCGTAAACGCATGCAGATTAACGCGGCCAAAATGAAAGCCAACGCGGTTATGCTGCACAGCTGTGAAGTCACCAGCGGCACGCCGGGCTGCTACCGTCAGGCGGTTTGCATCGGTTCTGCGCTAAACATTACGGCGAAATGAGTGCATTTCAGTTCGAGCAGATAGGCGTTATCCGCTCTCCTTATAAAGAGAAGTTCGCCGTACCCCGCCAGCCCGGCCTGGTCACCAGCGGAGGCGGCGAGCTTCACCTGGTTGCGCCTTACAATCAGGCCGATGCGGTACGCGGGCTTGAGGCGTTCAGCCATCTATGGGTGGTGTTCGTGTTTCATCAGACGATGGAAGGTGGCTGGCGTCCTACCGTGCGCCCTCCTCGTCTGGGCGGCAATGCGAGAATGGGCGTGTTTGCGACGCGCTCAACCTTCCGTCCAAACCCGGTAGGCATGTCGCTGGTTGAACTGAAAGGCATACGCTGCCAGAAAGAGCAGGTGATACTAGAGTTAGGCAGTCTGGACCTGGTCGACGGCACGCCGGTTATCGACATCAAACCCTATTTGCCCTTCGCCGAAGCGCTTCCGCACGCGCGTGCCAGCTATGCTCAGGACGCACCGCAGGCGGACATGCCTGTTTATTTTACGTCTGAGATAACCGCGCAGCTTGGCCAGCTGGAGAAACGCTATCCTCGCTTACGGGACTTCATCACCGAGGTTCTGGCACAGGACCCGCGTCCGGCCTACCGTAAAGAAGAGGAAGCAGGAAAAACATACGCCGTCTGGCTGCTGGATTTTAACGTTCGCTGGCGCGTTACCGGGGCAGGTTTTGAAGTGTTTGCCCTTGAACCCAGGTAATTTTGTTCTCCTCTCTTTTGGCATCTTTGCCACACTGGTAAACTAAACCACTTTTTTTGTGTCAGGCTGGCGTTTCAGCCTGTTCCAATCGTCGAAATGGAACCGTAACAACATGCGTACTAGCCAATATCTGCTCTCCACTCTGAAGGAGACGCCTGCCGACGCCGAAGTGATCAGCCATCAGCTGATGCTGCGCGCCGGGATGATCCGCAAGCTGGCCTCCGGGTTATATACCTGGCTGCCGACCGGCGTTCGCGTCCTGAAAAAAGTCGAAAACATCGTGCGTGAAGAGATGAACAACGCCGGTGCTATCGAGGTGTCTATGCCTGTGGTTCAGCCCGCTGACCTGTGGCAGGAGAGCGGCCGTTGGGAGCAATATGGCCCAGAGCTGCTGCGTTTCGTCGATCGCGGCGAGCGTCCGTTCGTTCTCGGCCCAACGCATGAAGAAGTCATTACCGACCTGATTCGTAATGAGCTGAGCTCTTACAAACAGCTGCCGCTGAACTTCTTCCAGATCCAGACCAAGTTCCGTGACGAAGTTCGCCCACGTTTCGGCGTCATGCGCTCTCGCGAATTCCTGATGAAAGACGCCTACTCTTTCCATACCTCTCAGGAATCCCTGCAAGAGACTTACGACGCCATGTACGCAGCCTACAGCAAAATCTTCTCCCGCATGGGTCTGGATTTCCGCGCCGTGCAGGCTGATACCGGCTCCATCGGCGGTAGCGCATCTCATGAGTTCCAGGTTCTGGCGCAGAGCGGTGAAGACGATGTGATCTTCTCTGACTCTTCCGATTACGCGGCAAACATCGAATTTGCAGAAGCGCTGGCACCAAAAGAACCACGTGCTGCGGCAACGCAGGAGATGACGCTGGTTGATACGCCAAACGCGAAAACCATCTCCGAGCTGGTTGAGCAGTTCAACCTGCCGATCGAAAAAACCGTTAAGACCCTGCTGGTGAAATCCACCGAAGGGAGCGCTTACCCGCTGGTTGCCCTGCTGGTGCGTGGCGATCACGAGCTGAACGAAGTAAAAGCCGAGAAGCTGCCGCAGGTCGCCAGCCCGCTGACGTTCGCCACGGAAGCGGAAATCCGCGCCGTGGTCAATGCGGGTCCAGGTTCACTGGGCCCAGTCAATCTGCCGGTGCCGGTTGTTATTGACCGTACGGTAGCCGCGATGAGCGACTTCTCCGCCGGTGCGAACATCGACGGTAAACACTACTTCGGCATCAACTGGGATCGCGACGTGGCGACGCCGGAAGTGGCTGACATCCGTAACGTAGTCGCAGGCGATCCAAGCCCGGACGGTCAGGGTACCCTGATGATTAAGCGCGGTATCGAAGTGGGCCACATCTTCCAGCTGGGCGATAAATACTCGCGTGCGCTGAACGCCGCCGTTCAGGGTGAAGATGGTCGTAACCAGATCCTGACCATGGGCTGCTACGGTATCGGGGTGACGCGCGTGGTGGCTGCCGCCATTGAGCAGAACTACGACGAGCGCGGTATCGTCTGGCCGGACAACATCGCGCCGTTCCAGGTCGCTATTCTGCCAATGAACATGCACAAGTCTTACCGCGTGCAGGAGCTGGCCGAGAAGCTGTATGCCGAGCTGCGCGCTCAGGGTATCGAAGTGCTGATGGATGACCGTAAAGAGCGTCCAGGCGTGATGTTTGCCGATATGGAACTGATCGGTATTCCGCACACCGTCGTCATCGGCGACCGCAACCTCGACAGCGATGAGATTGAATACAAATACCGTCGCAGCGGCGAAAAACAGATGATCAAGACCGGCGACATTCTTGATTACCTGGTGAAAGCCATCAAAGGCTAAACAAAAAACCCCGCTCAGGCGGGGTTTTTTAATGGCTCAACGTCAGCTTATTTGCTGTTGCAGTCTTTACCTGCAATAAACTTCGCGTCTTTATCCGCCACCAGCGTTTTCACCATCTCCCCGCTGTCCGGGTTTGGCTCCAGCGTAAAGTGACCGTCAACCGTCAGCAGTACCGGCTTGCTGTCATTACCGCGTGCCACCGCGTAATCACGTTCAAGCTGCGCATTGTTTGCCACGCTGACCTTCCTGCCGGTGGCGCAGTCGGTAAAGATCGCCGCATCCGCCATATAGAAGTACATCCCCCGCATTGCCATCGGCGTAGCAGGCAGAGCCGCTTTTACCGGCGCCAGCGTGTAGTTGAACTGGGATTCAATCGGATTGCCTTCGCGATCGAGCATCTCCATCCCCTCGCCCTTAGCGCGGAAATACGTTTTATCGCCCGTGGTATCCGTCAATACCAGCTTCTCGGCGGTACGCGCCCAAGTGCCATACGTCGCAAAAGAAGACGGCTCTTTAGCGCCCTGATAGCGCTGATTCATCACCCAGGTGCCATCTTTTTGCAAGAACAGAGACGTTTCAATACCTTCGCAGTCTGCGCAAGGCAATACGCCGCGCCAGCTTTGCTGCATCGGTTTTAACTCTTCCGTTTGCGTGGGTTGCAAAACCTGCGTTTCGGAACGGTTGTTACACCCGAAAAGCGCAAACAGCGTACTCACTGCCAGCGCTGATAATAATGCTTTTTTCACAATGAATTCCTTATGAAAAGTGTGTTCCCTTTCGTCACTCAGTCGGGCGACGAACTTTACCGCGTAGTGCTTTCACTGTGGATTTTTGGGCCTTAGAAGACAACCGACGCTCTTTCGATGCGCGGGTTGGCCGCGTTGCCCGGCGGCTTTTTTGTACTGCCGTTAATTCTTTGATAACCGCCACCAGCCTAGCTATCGCCGCTTCCCGATTAAGCTCCTGGCTACGGTACTCCTGGGCTTTGATCACAATCACGCCATCGCTGGTAATAAGGTGATGGCTGGCAGCAAGCAGGCTTTCTTTATAATACTCTGGCAGGCTTGATGCCCGAATGTCAAAACGCAAATGGATAGCCGTCGACGCCTTGTTAACGTGCTGCCCACCGGCCCCCTGCGCACGGATGGCGGAGATCTCCAGCTCGTTGTCAGGAATGCTGACGTTTCGGGACAAGTCAATCATGGCGCCGGTTGCCACGCCGTTAAATGAATTTCCAGATTATTCTGAGAATCAGAGAGCCAGATGGCACCGTCCTGAATCGTCGCCTGCAGCACCATGGTCCGGCTGGCAAACTCGCTCAGCTGCGCCAGCTGCTCATCGTCCAGGTACCAGACCGTGAGATTTTTATACTGTCCGCACTTGCTCTTGTTTTGCTGCCACCAGATCTCCGCAGCGCGCTGATTATACGCGAATAACGCCACTTCAGCGGACTGGGTACAGGCCTTCTTAACTCTGCGCTCGTCCGGCAGTCCAAGTTCGATCCACAAATCGATACCCAGATGATCGTTGCGCAGCCAGGCTTCAGGCTCGTCTTCGGCGCTTAACCCACGGGTAAACTGCAGACGCTCGTCGGCATACTTAATCCACGCCAGCAGGCGCAGCATCATGCGCTCCTGGGTTTCGGAGGGGTGGCGTGCCAGCGTAAGCGACGCGTCGAGGAACCGGTTGCGATCCAGATCGGCCACATTGACCACTGCTTTATAAATAGTCGCTTTCAGCGCCATGAGAGAACTCCATTCGAATCAGGGGCACATTGTAGCGAAAACCGCGGCAAAAGGCTGTTACAGGGTGATAAATACACCGCTATCAAGGCGCTGATATTGCTTAAATGAGTATGGTATAGTCACCTTGCTAAACCGAGTTTATCTTCGTAGGCTTAATGATATCTCACAGTAAGTCAGTGCGCTGGCGGGAGGGGATGTGAATAATTATTGTGAGTTAATTCGCAAACGGTATGCGGAAATCGCCAGCGGAGATCTGGGGTATGTCCCGGACGCGTTGGGCTGTGTATTGAAAGTGCTTAATGAAGTGGCCTCTGATGAGAGCCTTTCAGAGTCGGTCAGGGAAAAAGCAGCGTATGCTGCAGCGAATTTACTGGTGAGCGATTATGTCGATGAATGATACTTATCAACCCATCAATTGTGATGACTATGACAACCTCGAACTCGCCTGCCAGCATCATTTATTACTGACGCTGGAGCTAAAAGATGGCGAAGTGTTGAAGGCGAAAGCCAGCGACCTGGTTTCACGAAAGAATGTGGAATACCTGATAGTGGAAGACGCCGGTGAGACGCGCGAGCTGCGTCTGGACAAAATAGCCAGCTTCAGCCACCCGCAAATCGGCACCGTCGTGGTGAGCGAATCCTGATGACACTAACGGGCAGCCTGGCTGCCCGTTACGCTTTTTGCCACTCAAAGCGGACTCCCTCTTCCGACCATCCCTCTTCCGTGATGAAGACCCCCGCAGCAGCAATCAACGTTTCACCGTAGAACAGCAGCGGCGTTGTGTCGCGCAGCCACGGCGGCACGCTGTACTCCTGCCAGATTTTCTTCAGCTTCCGCCCTCCGTTACGCCCGACGATATGCAGCATACCGCCCGCCTTAAAGCGTACGGAGACCGGTTCACCGGGCTTCGGCAGCCGCACATGACCAGACGGTATAAGAGAGACGTGCCCTGCCTCGCAGGGTAAGACCAGCGGTGCGTCAGGAGAAAGCCAGTCGAGCACCGCATCGGTCAGCGAGGGCATGGATTTTATCCACCAGAGTTCCCCCTTATAGCGTCTCACCTCAAAACCGTTCAGGTGGACGCACGGGGAAGCATCCTCCCGCGCCAGCGCAACCTCGTCCCAGAGTCGGCTCAGCATCGCCCGCGACGGCATCACGGCATGATGAGAAGCCAGCCAGCGCCGTATCAATGCAGCGCGACGCACCGGGCTCATCGCTGTCAGCGGTGCAATCGCCAGCGCTCCGTCTTTAGAAATTAGTTCAGCCAGCTCGTCACTTAACAGCTCGTCCAGCAGCGATTCCTGTTCGGCGCACAGCATGGCGCTTCGTGCCGTCGCGTCGGCGAAATGCGGCCAGCGCTCGCTCAATAGCGGGAGGACGCGCAGACGCAGAAAGTTACGGTCATAGCCGTCATCCTGGTTGCTCTCATCTTCGATCCAGCTCAGCTGATGTTCCCGCGCCCAGGCTTCCAGTGAGGCACGCGTCTCGCCAAGCAGCGGACGCAGCAACGTTGTGCCGGCAAATTCAGAACGCGCCGGCATGGCAGACAGCCCCGCAGGCCCGCTGCCCCGCTTAAGCGCCAGCAGAAAGGTTTCACACTGGTCATCCAGATGCTGGGCCGTCACCAGCGCCTCGCCGGGACGTAATGCGTTGCTAAAAGCGGTATAGCGGGCTTTGCGCGCCTGCGCCTCAATGCCCAGCCCTTCTTCCGCAACGGTGACGCGCTCAACGAGGAGCGGGATATCCCAGGCCGCACACAAGGCTTCGCAGTGCGCCACCCACGCCTCTGCGTGAGGGCTTAATCCGTGATGAATATGCATCGCCCGAAGCTGGACGTCAGGCTCCCGATCGCGCCAGCGCTTAAGACGATGGAGCAGAACGGTGGAATCCAGGCCACCGCTAAACCCCACCAGCAGCTGGCGGTACGGTGAAACGGCGTGTGCGATAGCGGGTAAAGTCATAGGAAATTACACATAAAAAATGCCCGAACTGAGCGGGCATTATCACACAGGAAGAAGATTACTGCTGATAAAGCTCCAGCGGCAGGCCGTCCGGGTCGGTGAAAAAGGTAAAGCGCTTGTCGGTAAACGGATCGACGCGGATCGCTTCACACGTCACGCCGTGCGCGTCGAGATGTTTGACTGCGCTATCCAGGTCATCGACGCTGAAGGCAAGATGGCGCAGGCCACAGGCTTCCGGGCGGGACGGGCGCGCAGGCGGAAAAGGAAAAGAGAACAGTTCAATCACATATTGCCCGTTCAGGGCCAGATCGCCCTTCCAGGAGTCACGCTCCTCGCGGTAGGCCTCGCTCAACAGCGTAAAGCCCAGAATGTCGCAGTAGAAGGCCTTACTTTTCGCGTAATCGGTGGCAATAATCGCAATATGATGAACAGCTTTTAAACCCAGCATAGCTTCTCCTTTTTATGATGCCTGAACGTTACAACCGAAAACCCGCACCTGGCAAGCGGCCCCCCTTATTTTAGGACTCGCACCCAGTAAACGCCGTTCTCGTCGCGCTTCGTACCGTGGATATCCGTCTCAAAACCGGGATAGTGGCGCCCCACCGAACAGAGCATCAGCAGGAAATCGAGCACGGCGCGACTCTCTTCGGTAATCATCTCTCCCGGCATCAGGAGCGGAACGCCCGGTGGGTAAGGCAGGATCATGTTAGCCGATACGCGCCCGACCAGGTTTTCCAGCTCGACGGTTTCGACCTCCCCTTTCACCTGGCGCTGCCATGCCTTGTGCGGAGTCAACTTCATCTCCGGCAACACATCAAACGCCTGAAGCATCAGGCGCGGCAGATCGTGCTGACGGATCAGCCTGTGGATCCCCTGGGCCAGATCCTGAATGCGCATGTTGCGATAGAAGTCAGGATCCTCCGCGTAGAGATCCGGCAGCATGTTCTTCACGCGCAGGTTGAGATCGTAGGCGCGCTTAAACTCCATCAGCCCGCGCAGCAGCCCCATCGCCCGGGTCTTATCAATACCAATACTGAACAGGAACAGCAGGTTATAGGGACCGGTTTTCTCCACCACTACGCCACGCTCGTCAAGGAATTTCGCGACCAGCGCGGCCGGAATCCCCTCGTCGCTCATCTTGCCCTGCTCGTTCATGCCCGGCGTCAGGATCGTCACTTTTACCGGATCGAGGAACATGTGTTCGCTATCGGCATCCCGGAAGCCGTGCCACTCTTCGCCGGGCGAGACGGGCCAGCACTCCGCCTCATCAATCTCTTCCGGCTGCCAGATATCAAAGAACCAGCCGTCGGCTTCCTCTTTCAGCCGCTGAACCTCTTTGCGGAAATGCAGCGCGCGCTCCACGGAACGGTTGATGAGACGTTTACCCGGATTGCCGCGCAGCATCGCCGCGGCCGTTTCGATAGACGCCACCAGCGGATAGCTCGGTGAGGTGGTGGTGTGCATCATAAACGCTTCGTTGAACGTGTCTTCGTCGTACTCGCCTTTGATATGGATAAGCGAAGCCTGGGAAAACGCGGCCAGCATTTTGTGCGTCGACTGCGTTTCGAAGAAGACTTTACCCGGCACGCGTTCACCGCTCATGCCGCTTTTACCCGCATAGATCGGGTGGAAGTTGGTGTACGGCACCCATGCGGAATCGAAGTGGATCGACGGCACGTCCAGCGTCTTTTTGATCCAGTCCGTGTTGTACAGCAGACCATCGTAAGTTGAGTTGGTGATCACCGCATGGACGGGCCAGCTCGCGCCGGTAATTGCCGCGACCTTACCTTCAATGGCGTCATGGGTGAACTCCCGGCGCGGAATGCCGCCAAGAATACCGAGCGCGTTACGCGTGGGCGACAGCCAGAGCGGTACGACGTCGCTCATCATCAGCAAATGGGCCAGCGACTTATGGCAGTTTCGGTCAATCAGCAGCGTGCTGCCCGCAGGCGCGGCGTACATGCCGACGATTTTGTTCGAGGTGGAGGTGCCGTTGGTCACCATATAGCTCTGCTCGGCGCCAAAGGTGCGGGCGATATACTCTTCGGCTTCCAGATGCGGGCCGGTGTGATCCAGCAGAGAGCCCAATTCGGTGACTGAAATCGACACGTCCGCCTTCAGCGTGTTGCCACCAAAGAAATCATAGAACAGGCAGCCCACCGGGCTTTTTTGATAGGCCGTTCCCGCCATATGGCCCGGCGTACAGAAGGTATATTTCCCCTCTTTCACGTAGGTGAAGAGCGCCCGGGTAAACGGCGGCGTAATGTTATCGAGATATTCATTCGTGTACTGCTGAATGCGGGTCGCAATGTCTTCCGCCACGCCGAGCGAATACTCAAAGAACCACAGCGCCATACGCATATCGTTGGCGCTTACGTCCATGGTGGAGTGGGTGTTAATAAAGGCATACAGCGGGAGGTATTCGTTCAGCTTGTTGATATCGCTGCACAGTTCGAGATCATATTCGTCCCAGTCGAAGATCACGCCGCAGATGCGCGGGTTATGCTCGATGAACTTCAGCAGGTCGGCGCTGTTGTGCGGCCAGATTAGCTGATATCCGCGCGACTGCAGGGCTTGCTCCAGCTCCTTAATCGGCTCATCTTTATAAAAGACGCCGTGTGGCCCCATAATGGCAATGATATTCATGGGCTTCCTCCTTAAAAAACATTAGCTAAGCATAGTCCGGCTAAACCGCAGGTATAAAAAAAGCCGCAACATTGTGCGGCTTTTCAGATAATTGTGAAGCTTACGCGTAACCGTAGGTCATCAGGCGCTGGTAGCGGCGGTTGAGCAGATCTTCTTTGCTCAGCACGTCCAGGTCTGCCAGGTCAGCCAGCAGCTGCGCTTTCAGAGACGCCGCCATCACTTCCGGCTTACGATGCGCACCACCCAGCGGTTCCGGGATAATGGAATCGATCAGCTTAAGCTCCTTCAGGCGTGGCGCAATGATGCCCATCGCTTCTGCAGCCAGCGGCGCTTTATCGGCGCTTTTCCACAGAATGGACGCGCAGCCTTCCGGGGAGATAACGGAATAGGTGCTGTACTGCAGCATATTCACTTTATCGCCCACGCCAATCGCCAGCGCGCCGCCGGAGCCACCTTCACCGATAACGGTACAGATGACCGGCACCTTCAGACGAGACATCTCGCGCAGGTTGCGCGCGATGGCTTCAGACTGACCGCGCTCTTCCGCGCCCACGCCAGGGTAGGCACCCGGGGTGTCGATGAAGGTGATGATTGGCATGTTGAAACGCTCAGCCATCTCCATCAGACGCAGGGCCTTACGGTAGCCTTCTGGTGCTGGCATACCGAAGTTACGACGGATTTTTTCTTTGGTTTCACGACCTTTCTGATGACCAATGATCATCACCGGGCGTCCGTCCAGACGCGCGATACCGCCAATGATGGCTTTATCGTCAGCATATGCGCGATCGCCGGCCAGTTCGTCAAATTCGTCAAACGCCAGGCGGACATAATCCAGGGTGTACGGACGCTGCGGATGGCGAGCCAGCTGGGCCACCTGCCATGCGCCGAGATCGGCAAAGATTTTGCGCGTCAGCTCTACGCTTTTCTCGCGCAGACGATGCACTTCTTCGTCGATGTTAATATCCAGTTTTTCATCCTGACGGCTTACCGCTGTCAGAGAATCGATTTTCGCTTCCAGCTCAGCAATCGGCTGTTCGAAATCAAGGAAATTCAGACTCATAGTATTCCTGTATTAGTCAAACTCCAGTTCCACCTGCTCCGAACCAATGAGGCCACGGAGATCGTTCAGTAAACGATCGCTCGGAGAGACACGCCACGTTGCACCAAAGCGCAACCGCGCACGTGCATCCGCCCTCTGATAGTAGAGATGTACTGGAATTGTCCCCGAGCGGTGGGGTTCCAGAGACTGACGGAGTCGGTTTAAAAGCTGGTCATCAATTTGCCTGTCCGTCAGCGAGATAGCAAGCCCGCGAGCATATTTTTCCCGGGCTTCGTCAATGTCCATCACTTCGCGGGCGGTCATTTTAAGCCCCCCACTGAAGTCATCAAAGCTGACCTGTCCGCTGACGATAAGTATGCGGTCTTTTTCCAGCAATTGCTGGTATTTATCCAGCGCGTCGGTGAACAGCATCACCTCCAGACGCCCGGAACGGTCATCCAACGTACAGATGCCGATACGATTGCCGCGCTTGGTGACCATAACCCTTGCGGCAATCACGAGCCCCGCAGCCGTGGTGATTTTACCACGTTCTGTCGGATGCATGTCTTTTAGCCTGTGGCCGCCGACATAGCGCTCAATTTCTTTGATGTACTGGTTGATCGGGTGCCCCGTCAGGTACAAGCCTAACGTCTCACGCTCCCCATCCAGCACCACCTGTTCTGGCCACGGCTGGCAGTTGGAATACGATTGCTCAATCTGCTCCGGCTCTTCCGCCAGCACCCCGAACATATCCGCCTGACCAATGGCTTCCGCTTTTGCGTGCTGATCCGCCGCTTTTAACGCATCGCCAAGAGAGTTCATCAGCGCGGCGCGGTGCGGCCCCAGCCTGTCGAACGCGCCGGACATAATCAGTTTTTCCAGCACGCGGCGGTTCAGCTTTTTGGTATCGGTACGGGCGCACAGATCGAACAGCTCGCGGAAATAGCCGCCGTTGTTACGCGCTTCGATGATCGCCTCGATCGGACCTTCACCCACGCCCTTGATCGCGCCGATCCCGTATACGATCTCTCCGTCATCGTTGACGTGGAAATGGTAGAGGCCTGAGTTAATATCCGGCGGCAGGATCTTCAGCCCCATGCGCCAGCACTCGTCCACCAGGCCCACCACCTTCTCGGTGTTGTCCATATCGGCGGTCATCACTGCCGCCATAAATTCAGCGGGATAGTGCGCCTTCAGCCACAGCGTTTGATACGACACCAAAGCATAGGCGGCGGAGTGGGATTTGTTAAATCCATACCCGGCGAATTTCTCCACCAGGTCGAAGATTTTCATCGCCAGCTCGCCGTCTACGCCGTTTTTCTTCGCCCCGTCTTCAAAGATGGAGCGCTGCTTGGCCATCTCTTCCGGCTTTTTCTTACCCATCGCACGACGCAACATGTCCGCGCCGCCGAGGGTATAGCCGGAAAGCACCTGGGCGATCTGCATAACCTGTTCCTGATACAGGATGATGCCATAGGTTGGCTCCAGTACCGGCTTCAGGCTTTCGTGCTGCCACTGCACGTCCGGATAGGAAATCTCTTCGCGCCCGTGCTTACGGTCGATAAAGTTATCTACCATCCCCGACTGCAGCGGGCCCGGACGGAACAGGGCGACCAGTGCGATCATATCTTCGAAGCAGTCAGGCTGCAGGCGTTTAATCAGATCCTTCATGCCGCGGGATTCAAGCTGGAAGACGGCTGTCGTCTCCGAGCGCTGCAGCATGTCGAAACTTTTCTTGTCGTCCAGGGGGATGGCGGCGATGTCTATCGGCTCAAGGCCCTGCTTTTCCCGGCGCGGGTTGATCATCTTCAGCGCCCAGTCGATGATCGTCAGCGTACGCAGGCCGAGGAAGTCAAACTTCACCAGCCCGGCGTACTCCACGTCGTTCTTATCAAACTGAGTGACCGGATGCTCACCCGCTTCATCGCAGTAGAGCGGCGCGAAGTCGGTAATTTTGGTCGGCGCGATAACCACGCCCCCCGCATGCTTACCGGCGTTACGCGTGACGCCTTCCAGCTTGCGCGCCATGTCGATCAGCGCTTTGACCTCTTCGTCCGCTTCGTAGATTTCAGGCAGCTGAGGTTCGGCCTCAAAGGCTTTTGCCAGCGTCATGCCCGGATCGGGCGGCACCAGTTTAGAGATGCGATCGACAAAACCGTACGGGTGGCCCAGCACGCGGCCCACGTCGCGGATAACCGCTTTCGCCGCCATGGTACCGAACGTAATGATCTGCGATACCGCGTCACGACCGTACATATCGGCCACGTGCTCGATCACCTGGTCGCGTTTCTCCATGCAGAAGTCGACGTCGAAGTCGGGCATGGAAACACGTTCCGGGTTGAGGAAACGTTCGAACAGCAGGTCGAATTCCAGCGGATCGAGGTCGGTGATTTTCAGCGCATACGCCACCAGCGAGCCCGCACCGGAGCCACGGCCCGGTCCGACCGGTACGCCGTTATCCTTCGACCACTGGATAAACTCCATTACGATCAGGAAGTAGCCCGGGAAGCCCATCTGGTTGATAACCTGGAGTTCAATGTCCAGGCGTTCGTCATATTCAGGACGACGCTTTTTACGCTCTTCTTCATCCGGGAAGAGGAATTCGAGACGTTCTTCCAGACCTTCCTTCGATTTCACGACCAGGAAATCTTCCGTGGTCATGTCACCCGTCGGGAACTGCGGCAGGAAGTATTCGCCGAGGCGCACGGTAACGTTACAGCGCCTGGCAATCTCTACGCTGTTTTCCAGCGCTTCGGGAATATCGGAGAAGAGTTCACACATCTCCTCCTCGCTGCGCATGTACTGCTGAGCGGAGTAGTTACGCGGCCGTTTCGGGTCGTCGAGCGTAAAGCCATCGTGGATCGCCACGCGAATTTCGTGCGCGTCAAAATCGCCGGACTCAAGGAAACGCACGTCATTCGTTGCGACGACGGGCAGCCCGCGCTCTTCCGCAAGCGCGACCGCCGCGTGCAGATAGCTCTCTTCGTCCTGGCGACCGGTGCGGATCAACTCAAGATAATAGCGATCCGGGAAGTGTTCTTCATAGAACGAGACGCACTGATCCACCAGCGCGCTGTTGCCGCGCAGCAGGCATTTACCGACGTCACCCATGCGGCCACCGGAGATCAGCAGCAGCCCTTCGTTCAATTCCGCCAGCCAGTCCCGGTCGATCCACGGGCCCAGCGCGCCATAGCCGCGCTGATAGGCTTTTGAGATGAGCAGAGTGAGGTTTTGATAGCCCGTGTTGTTCATCGCCAGCACGGAGATTTGCGTCAGTTCATCGCCGATGAGATCGCTCTGCACATGAAAATCTGCGCCGACGATAGGCTTCATTCCCGCGCCGTGCGCCGTTCCGTAGAACTTCACCAGGCCACACAGGTTGGTAAAATCGGTGATCGCCAGTGCGGGCATGCCAAGAGAGGCCGCCTTTTTTACCAGCGGCCCGGTCTTCGCCAGCCCATCGATCATGGAGTAGTCGCTATGCACCCGCAGGTGTACGAAACGTGGTTCAGCCATCTTCAGATTCCGCGTTACTTAATTGCTTGCGTATTGATTCAGGACACCCGTCCCAGCGCGCGTTTGACCGGGCCAAAACTGCGCCGGTGGTGCTCGGTTGCGCCATGTTCAGCCAGCCTTTCCAGATGGAAAGGCGTAGGATACCCCTTATGCTGGGCGAAACCATACTGAGGGTAAGTGAGGTCCAGCGCGGCCATTTCGGCATCGCGCGTCACTTTGGCAATAATGGACGCTGCGCTAATCTCGGCGACCCGGCTATCGCCTTTCACGACCGCCATTGAAGGCATAGGCAACGCCGGACAGCGGTTGCCGTCAATCAGAACATATTCCGGGGAAATTTTCAGGCCCGCTACCGCACGCTGCATCGCCAGCATCGTGGCATGCAGAATATTCAGCTCGTCGATCTCATGCGGCTCTGCGCGGCCAAGGCTCCAGGCCAGCGCTTTCTCTTTAATTTCATCGAAGAGCGCCAGTCGACGCTTTTCGGACAGTTTTTTGGAGTCGTTCAGCCCAATAATCGGGCGAGCAGGATCGAGGATCACAGCAGCGGTTACGACAGCGCCCACAAGAGGGCCGCGTCCGACTTCGTCCACACCCGCCACAAGGTGGGTGTGAGGGTAAACAAATTCCATCATTTTGCTAACTCCAGCACCGCATCGGCCGCTTGCTCATCAGCGTTACAGCGGATCAGTTGATGCAGTTCGCGGAAGGTATCATGCATCTGGTGGCTGGTTTTACCGTTGGCAAGCAGCGGCAGCAGCGCATCGGCTAACGCCTGCGGCTGGCACTCATCCTGCAACAGCTCTTTCACCAGCTCGCGCCCGGCAAGCAGGTTTGGCAGGGAGACATAATCCGTTTTCACCAGACGTTTTGCCAGCCAGAAGGTGAACGGCTTCATGCGATAGCCAACCACCATCGGGCATTTTGCCAGCATACATTCCAGCGCCGCCGTGCCGGAGGCCAGCAGCGCGGCATCACTCGCATACATCGCTTCCCGACCTTTCCCGTCCAGAAGACGGACGTGGAGATCCGGGGCAACGTCCGCTTTGATCCGCTCAAACTGCTCACGGCGTTTGGCATTCACCAGCGGCACGACCACTTCAAGATCGGGGTAGGTCTGGCGAAGAATCTGCGCGGTTTTCAGGAAATCGGCGCTGAGCATCTCCACTTCTGCACCACGGCTGCCCGGCAGCAAGGCCAGACAGTGCACATCATGGGGAATGCCCAGCGCGTCGCGCGCCGCGTTTTTATCCGGATCCAGCGGCATCGCATCCGCCATGGTATGGCCGATGAAGCGGCACGGAACGTTAAATCTGTCGTAAAACGCTTTTTCGAAAGGTAGAAAAGCCAGCACCAGGTGGGTGGACCGTCCAATTTTGAAAACGCGTTTCTGTCGCCACGCCCAGACGGACGGACTGACGTAGTGAATGGTTTTAATGCCCTGTTTTTTCAGATTGCCTTCGAGGGTAATGTTGAAATCAGGTGCATCGATACCGACAAACACATCGGGCTTGAGCTCGGTAAAGCGACGTGTGAGATCGGCACGGATGTGCAGCAAACGACGCAGGCGCCCAAGCACCTCAACGATGCCCATCACGGCCAGCTCTTCCATTTCGTACCAGGCTTCACAGCCTTCGGCCTGCATCAGCGGCCCAGCAACGCCAACAAAGCGTGCGTTAGGTACACGCGCCTTCAGTGCGCGGATGAGACCGGCACCAAGAATATCGCCGGAGGTTTCTCCGGCGACCAGGGCTATCGTAAGCGGACGACTGTCGACCATTAACGAATCAGACCCCTTGTTGAACGGTCAAAGAACTCCATGAACGCGTTCACTTCCGGGTGCTTATTCGCCAGCTCGGCAATTTCCGGCTTCGCCTCTTCCAGCGTTTTACCGCTACGGTACAGCAGTTTATACGCGTTGCGGATGGCAGTAATCGCTTCGCGGCTAAAACCACGACGCTTGAGGCCTTCGATGTTCACGCCAAACGGCGTGGCATGGTTGCCCTGCGCAATCACATACGGTGGGACGTCCTGCGCCACACCGGAGCATCCGCCAACCATCACGTGCGCACCAATGATGCAGAACTGATGGACTGCGGTCATGCCGCCAATAATTGCGAAGTCATCAACCGATACGTGTCCTGCCAGCGTTGCGTTGTTGGCAAGAATACAGCGGTCACCCACGGTACAGTCGTGCGCGATATGCGCATTCACCATAAACAGGTTATCGCTGCCCACCTTCGTCAACCCACCACCCTGTACTGTTCCACGATGAATGGTGACGCTTTCGCGAATACGGTTACGATCGCCAATTTCCAGACGGGTCGACTCACCAGCATATTTTAAATCCTGGTTAACTTCGCCGATGGAGGCGAACTGATAGATCTCATTATTGCAGCCAATGGTCGTGTGACCATTCACGACAACGTGAGATTTCAGTACTGTACCCTCACCAATTTCGACATGGGGTCCAACAATACAAAACGGGCCAATGTGGACGTTAGCACCAATAATGGCACCGGTTTCCACAATCGCGGTAGGATGAATAAAGGCGGATTTATCAATCACGTATCAGGACTCCCGGCTACGAGCACACATCATCGTCGCTTCGCAAACAACTTTGCCGTCTACCAGCGCTACGCCTTTAAAGCGAGTCAGGCCACGACGCGTTTTTTCAAAAGTGACTTCCATGATCATCTGATCGCCAGGCACGACAGGACGCTTAAAGCGCGCTTCATCAATACCCGCGAAGTAATAAAGCTCACCTGGCTCCAGTTTGCCGACGCTTTTAAACGCCAGAATACCGGTAGCCTGAGCCATTGCTTCCAGAATCAACACACCCGGGAAGATAGGCTTACCAGGGAAGTGACCCTGGAAAAACGGCTCGTTCACGGAAACATTTTTCACTGCGCGCAGAAAACGACCTTCTTCAAAATCCAGCACGCGGTCTACCAGCAGAAACGGGTAGCGGTGCGGCAGAAGTTCTAAAATCTCTTCAATATGCAGAGTATGAGTGTCAGTAGTCAAAATACTCTTCCTGTCAAAATGTACTGATAACAATAATAACACGGCCTGCCGGTTTATTAGAAAGCCGACAGGCCGGGAAAAATAGCGTTAAACGGATGACGCTTAATCTTGTTGATCGATCTTACGCTCAAGAGACTTGAGGCGCTTGCTCATATCATCAATGTTCATCACCAGAGCTGCTGTTTTACGCCATACCTTGTTGGGTTGGAGCGGAATGCCGGAGGAATAGACGCCAGGTTCAGTGATAGGACGCATAACCATGCCCATGCCCGTCACTGTGACCTTGTCGCATATTTCCATATGACCATTAATCACGCTCGCACCGCCAATCATGCAATAACGGCCAATTTTCAGGCTGCCAGCCATGATGACGCCACCCGCAACTGCGGTATTGTCGCCAATCACAACGTTATGCGCAATCTGGCACTGGTTATCGATGATAACACCATTGCCAATGATCGTGTCATCAAGCGCGCCACGGTCAATGGTGGTGCAGGCGCCGATCTCTACGCGATCGCCAATAATAACGCGACCAAGCTGCGGGATCTTCACCCAGTTACCGCGATCGTTAGCGTAACCAAAGCCGTCAGAACCGATCACGGTGCTGGACTGGACGAGGCAATTTTCGCCAATTTCAACGTCATGATAAACGGACACATTGGCCCATAAACGGGTCCCGGCGCCGATTTTCGTATTTTTCCCAACGAAGCAACCTGGGCCAATAACGACGTTATCGCCCAGCACAACGCCGGACTCGATAACCGCATTCGCGCCAACGGCGACGTTGCTACCCAGCGTTGCCGTCGCATCAATCGCTGCACTGGCAGCAATGTCCTGCGCCGGCTGCGGCGTGGTATCAAGAATTTGAGCCATGCGTGCATACGTCAGGTAGGGATTTTTCACTACCAGCGCGCTTACAGTGGCAAATGGGAGGTCGTCCTGCGTCAGAACAACCGCTGACGCCTGGCATTGAGCCAGTTGCTCACGGTACTTAGGGCTTACCATGAAGGTAATCGTGCCAGCTTTAGCAGATTGCATGGACGCAACAGCGGTGATGACGATATCGCCATCACCGTGTAATTCTGCATCCAACTGCTGAGCTAAATCAGCCAGTCGAATTGAAGGCATTACTTATTTAACCTGTTTCAGAACATCAGCAGTGATGTCTTTAACATCTTTGCTGTTATAAGCAACGGCGTTCGCATCTACAACCAGATCGATGCTCTGATCGGCAGCCACTGCCTTAACAGCGGTCTGAATGCGAGTCACCAGCTTGCCGCGTTCTTCGTTAGAACGACGCTGACGATCCTGCTCGAAAGCCTGCGCTTTCTGGGAGAACGTCTGGCGCTGAGCCATTACGTCTTTTTCCAGCTTGCTGCGGTCGCTTGCTTTCATGGTAGAACCATCACGCTGCAGACGCTGCATTTTGGACTGAAGATCGTTTTCCATACCCTGCAGTTCGCTTGCACGGCCTTTGAATTCGTTTTCCAGAGTCGCAGAAACACCAGTCTTCTGTGCAACCTGCTGGAACAAATTACCCATGTTGACGATTGCAATTTTGTCTGCTGCCTGAGCAGAAGTTGCCATCGCTAAACCGAGACCTGCAGCTAATAACCACTTTTTCACAATTAACTCCTTACCATCCCATTGGCACCAGAAGGTACCGTTCTTTGCGTGGCAAGGCGACCGTGTTACCGATCGCCAGTTGTCAGCGCTACACTGCCAACGCATTCCTTTGCCGCGGATTATTACCAGGTTTTACCAATGTTAAACTGGAATTGCTCCGACTTATCTCCATCATATTTCTTAAACGGCTGGGCGTAAGAGAAGACCAACGGCCCCAGCGGTGACATCCATTGTAATGCGATACCGGCAGACATGCGAATATTGCTCGGATCGCTGTAGTCTGGAACGCCAGCATCACGCATCTGGGCGGTATTCTGCCAGTTGGTATCCCACACGGTACCCGCATCCCAGAAGAAGGAGGTACGAACCGAGTTCGCGTATTTATCGCTGATAAATGGCGTTGGGGTGATGAACTCCAGACTGGCAACGGCCATGGCGTTACCGCCCACCGCGTCATTGGAGCTACAGACCTCAGAAGACGAGGATTTGTTACAGTTATCCTTGTCGTTACCACCGTAATAGACCGCTTTCGGACCAATGTTGTTGGACTGGAAGCCACGCACGGTACTGGAACCACCGGCATAGAAGTTTTCATAGAACGGCAGTTCTTTGCCGCCTAAACCATCGCCATAGCCCCAGCGGGTACGACCCAGCACTACCCACTTATGATCGTCATCGATCGGGAAGTAGGACGCGGTATCCAGCGTCACCTTGTAGAACTCGTTATCGGAGCCCGGCACGGTCACTTTACCGTTCAGGTTGACGCGAGAACCTTCCGTTGGGAAGTAGCCACGGTCGAGACGGTTATAGGTCCAGCCGTAGTTAAAGGTGAAGTCATCCGCCGCGAAGCCGTTGTTATGACCATCTTTGCTGGTTGACTGACCAATAGAGTCCAGATAACGCCACATCGCCACCTGCGGTTGCATGTTGGACAGGTCGTTATGCACGTAACCTAAGCCCGCACGCAGGGTGTTGTATTCATTAACCGGGAAGCCAAGCGTACCGTCTACACCGTAACTCTTGTTGGTGTAGGAAGACAGATCCGCGTCGTCTGCTTTAAAGTCGTTATAGAAGATACGACCGCCCAGGCTCACACCGTCAACGGTGAAGTATGGGTTAGTGACAGAGAACTCAGAATAGGTCTGGTAGTCGTTTTTGGTGCCGTTAATCCCGACAGAGTAACCCGTACCCAGCCAGTTATCCTGCTGCACGCCGACCTGGAAGCTGACGCCGCTTTCCGTACCGTAGCCCACACCGAAGTTGAAGCTACCGGTGTTGCGCTCTTTCACTTTATAGACGACATCAACCTGATCCGGGCTGCCCGGTACACGCTGGGTATCGGTATCCACCGTTTCAAAATAGCCCAGACGGTTCAGACGCTCTTTACCCTGATCAACGAGGTCGCTCCCCAACCATGCCCCTTCCATCTGACGCATTTCGCGACGCAGAACGGAGTCTTTGGAGGTGTCGTTACCGACGAAGCGGATCTTACGCACGTAGAAACGGTTGCCCGCATCCACATTCACGTGCAGCTTAACGGTTTTATCCGCGTCGTTAATTTCCGGCTGCGTCTGTACGCGCGGGTAGGCATAACCATAGCGGCCGAGCAGCTTCTTAATGCTGTCTTCCATTTTGGTCACTTTGGAACCGCTATACAGTTCGCCTGGCTGAATTTTGGTCAGCGATTCGATTTCCGCAGAATGTCCGGCCAGGTTACCACTCACTTCAACACCCGAAAGCTTGTACTGATCGCCTTCAGTGATGTTAACCGTAATGTAGATGCCTTTCTTGTCCGGAGTCAGACTGACCTGAGTCGAGTCGATATTGAAACGCGCATAGCCACGATCGAGATAGTAGCTGCGCAGGGTTTCAAGGTCGCCCGCCAGTTTCTGCTTCTGGTATTTGCGATCGCCCACCACGTTCCACCACGGCACTTCGTCGCGCAGCTGGAAGGTGGAGATCAGTTCGTCGGTGCTGAACGCGTGGTTACCAACAATGTTGATCTGCTGGATCTTCGCAGAAACACCTTCCTGGAAGACCAGCTTCAGGTCAACACGGTTACGCGGCAGCGGAGTGACAACCGCTTTCACGCTGGCGCTGTATTTACCGACGCTGTAGTAGAAGTCTTCCAGACCTTTTTCAATGTCTGAAAGGGTTGTGCGGTCCAGGGATTCCCCCACACGAACACCGGATGCTTCAAGGTTCTGCTTGAGCATGTCATCTTTCACCGACTTGTTGCCGGAGAAAGTGATACTGGCGATCGTTGGACGTTCTTTTACCTGTACCAGCAGCGTATCACCATCGCGCAGGACGCGGACATCCTCGAAGTTGCCGGTGGCAAACAGAGCACGGATGGTGTTACTGATATCATCATCATTAACCGTATCGCCGGGGCGCACAGGCATACTGAGGAGGGCCGCACCAACGGCGACACGCTGAAGGCCTTCGAAATGAATGTCTTTCACTACGAACCCGTCAGCACCGTATACGGTGGCGCTGCTAAACAGCAGCGACGCTATGAGCAACTTTTTCATCGCCATCGTTATTATGCGTTCTTCCTAACTAACTCTCTTACAACCGAGAGAAATCATTGAAAAGTGCAAGCCCCATTAACAGCACCAGCAAAATCGAGCCAATGCGATAACTAAAGTCTTGAACTCGCTCGGATACCGGTCCGCCTTTCAGCTTTTCAATCGCTAAAAACAGCAGATGACCCCCGTCTAAAACGGGAAGCGGGAACAGGTTGATTATCCCAAGGTTCACGCTAATGAGCGCGAGGAACATGAGATAGTAAATCGCCCCGAACTCCGCTGACATCCCAGCCCCCTGAGCAATCGAAATTGGCCCACTGAGGTTGTTCAGTTTCACATCACCGGTTATCAATTTCCCCAACATGTTGACCGTCAGCTTCATCAGTTGCCATGTTTTATCCGTGGCTTCAAGGATGGCGCTGAACGGCCCATACTGGCGTATTGTCTTGTACTCATCTGGCAGCGGGATCACTTTTGGCACCACGCCTGCAAACCCTTCTGCCTTTTTGCCGACCGACTTCGTATCCGGGATCAGCGTCAGCGAAAGCGGACTGCCCTGCCTTTCAACTTCCAGCGCGAGAGACGTTCCCGGATTATCACGCACCAGAGTAACAAAGGTCATCCACTCTGTTAATGGTTGACCATCGACTTTAACGATCCTGTCGCCCGCTTGCAAACCCGCTTTGCTCGCCGCCGAATTGGCCTGGACTTCGGCTAATACCGGCTCGATTTGCGGGCCGCGTGGACGAATGCCCAGCGCAGCGACGGGATCCTCTTTGTCTGGTTCGAAACGCCAGTGACGTAAATCGAGTACTTTGTCCTGACGCGCATCTGAACCAAACGGCGATACGCTGATGGTGGTCTGCGGATCGCCGATTTTGGCTACCAGCTGCAGTCGCACGGCATCCCAATCAGGGGTTTCGATGCCATCAATCGCTTTAAGTTCCATCCCGGATGTAATTTGCGCACTCGCCGCGATAGAGTTGGGCGCAATTTCACCCACTACCGGACGAACGCCAGGGACGCCGATGATAAACACCAGCCAGTAAGCGAAAATCGCAAAGATGAAGTTGGCTACCGGTCCGGCAGCAATGATGGCGGCGCGTTGTCCAACGGTTTTATTGTTGAATGCGCTGTGTCGCAGCTCTGGCGCGACGGGCTCGACGCGTTCGTCGAGCATTTTGACGTAGCCGCCCAGCGGAATAAGGGCGATGACAAATTCCGTGCCGTGACGGTCGGTGCGCGTCCAGAGTGATTTACCAAAACCGATGGAAAACCGCTCTACGCGCACGCCACAGCGGCGAGCAACCCAGAAATGGCCAAATTCATGCACGGTAATCAGTACACCCAGTGCAACAATGAACGCCGCCAGATTCCAGAGAATGCTCAGCATAAAACCTTCCGTTAAATCGTCCCGAATACCAGTAAAAGCAAACACGCAAACACGGGAACAGCCGCTGTCAGGCTATCAATGCGATCCAGTATGCCGCCATGCCCTGGAATCAGGTGTCCGCTGTCCTTAATCCCTGCTTCACGCTTAAACATACTTTCGGTTAAATCACCGAGCACGGAGGCAAGCGCAGCAAAAATCGAGCACACCAGCAGTATTGACGGTGCCACTTCAAGATTCGCCCAGACGCCGTAGCCCCAGGAGATGATCGCTGCCGTAAACAGGCCGCCGATGAATCCTTGCCAGGTTTTGCCCGGAGAAACCTTCGGCGCCAGCTTATGTTTGCCGAACAGTTTACCAAACATATAGGCCCCGGAGTCAGCCCCCCAGACCAGAATCATCACATAAAGCAGCCAGATCGCACCGCTGTAGTGATTTTCATCGTAGTGCCAGGCGCGCAGCGCAACCATACCCCAGAAAAAAGGAATAATTGTGAGCAAACCGAAAATCAGTCGCAGCACTTTTGAGTGACGCCACAAAGCCGCTGAGCCTGGATAAAAAAGAACCAGCAACAGCGCCGCCACCCACCAGGCCAGCGATATCCACAAGGAACCGGCGACCAGCGGCTGATGAATATCATGATGATATTCAGGCAGCGTAAACAGCATTATGGCCAGGATAAAGCCACAAAGTACCGCAAGCCATACTCGCTGAGAGCGCGAGGTAAAGCCGCTAAACTGTCCCCATTCCCACGCGGCGAGCATGCACACCACCAGCGTGACAATCGCGAATCCCACTGGGGGCAGTAAAAACAGCGCCGCAATGACAATGGGTATTAATACAAAAGCGGAAATCAGGCGATACTTCAGCAAAAGCTACCCCCATCAGGCTTTGTCGCCACCAGGCTCGGTGCCGCCGAAACGACGCTCTCGATTGGCAAAGGCATGCAGCGCACCTTCAAAGTCTTGTTCATCAAAATCGGGCCAAAGAACATCCGTAAAGTAAAGTTCGGCATAGGCAATCTGCCATATCAAAAAGTTACTTATGCGATGTTCCCCCCCTGTCCTAATTACCAAATCCACAGGCGCCTGTTCATTCATGCAGATTTGCTTGCTCAGCGCCTCTTCATCAATTTGGTCGGGTCTCAACAGCCCTTCCTGAACCTGTTCGGCCAGATGCCGAACGCCCTGGATAATATCCCAGCGTCCACCGTAATTCGCCGCAATATTCAGCGTCAGACCGGTATTATTTTCCGTCAGCGCCTCTGCTTTACGAATCCGTTCCTGCAAACGTGAGTTAAAACGACTGGTATCGCCAATGATGCGCAGGCGGACGTTGTGGCGGTGCAGGCTTTTTACTTCGCTGTCTAGCGCCCACACAAACAGCTCCATCAACGCAGTCACTTCCTGCAGCGGTCGATTCCAGTTTTCACTGCTAAAAGCATAGAGCGTTAACGCATCAATGCCGTTGTTGGCGGCAAAAGAAACGGCGCGGCGAACGGATTTCGCCCCCGCTTTATGCCCAAAGGCTCGTATCTTCCCTTGTCTTTTCGCCCAGCGGCCATTGCCATCCATAATGATTGCTACATGACGGCAGCCATGAGCTGGCAAATTTTCGCTTATTGGTTGATTCGCAGACAACATAACGCGTTTTTTGTCCCTGAAAAGGATTTAACGGTACTCAGGAATACTGAAGCCTATACATAAAAAAGCCGTGTCAAACCACGGCTCACCTGACCACATTAAGTCAAATACCTGCGATCAGGTGGCGCAGACTATATCACTGAAGCCCAACGCTAACAAATAGCACGACGACTAGTGCTTGCTTTATCACCAGCTTGCGAGGCGTGTCACCTGTTGGCGCGCAATATTACGCGCAGCTGCATCCACCGCCAGCACCTCTTCCACGCTTTGTGGTTCGCGCAAATCCATCTTCTCCAGTACCGATAAATTTAACGACGCGATATCGGTAAATCGAATTTGCTGATTCAGAAATGCTTCAACGGTAATTTCATTGGCTGCATTAAGTGCCGTCGTTGCCGCCTGCCCCTGGTCAAAAGCATTCATCGCAAGCTTCAGACACGGATAGCGGTCATAGTCTGGTTCACTGAACGTCAGGGAACTTAGCTTGCAGAAATCGAGCGGCTTCACGCCGGATTTCACTCGATTTGGCCACGCCATGGAATGGGCAATCGGCGTACGCATGTCCGGCTCGCCCAACTGTGCCAGCACGCTGCCATCCTGATAACGCACCATCGAGTGAATCACCGATTGCGGGTGAATCAGTACTTCCATCTGTTTCGCTGACGCATTAAACAGCCAGCGCGCTTCAATGTATTCCAGACCTTTGTTCATCATGGTGGCAGAATCAACGGAGATTTTACGCCCCATCGACCAGTTCGGATGACGGCACGCCTGATCCGGCGTCATGGCGCGCAGTTCAGACAGTGGCGTTTCACGAAACGGGCCACCAGACCCGGTTAGCAGAATAGACACTACGCCATTCTGCTCCAGGTCAGCGTACCCCAGGTTCTGCTGAAAAGGTTGCGGTAAACTCTGAAAAATCGCGTTGTGTTCGCTGTCGACCGGCAAAAGGCGCGCGCCGCGCTGCTTCACCGCATCCATAAAGAGACGTCCACAGGTGACCAGCGACTCTTTATTGGCCAGCAGAACATCCTTACCGGCATCAATCGCGGCAAGCGTCGGCAATAATCCTGCCGCCCCGACGATAGCCGCCATCACCTGATCCACCTCATCCAGCGCCGCCATCTCGCAGGCTGCCTGTTGGCCACTCAGCACTTCGGTTCGGCTGCCCTTCTCAAGCAGCTGTGCTTTCAGCAGGCGTGCGCTCTCTTCGTCATCCATCACCGCGTAGCGAGGCGCAAACTCCAGGCACTGCTCGACCATTCGCTGCACATTCTTACCGGCCACCAGCGCTGTCACGGTGTAAAGTTCAGGATTATGGCGAACAACGTCGAGAGTGCTGCAACCGATAGAGCCGGTTGAGCCGAGGAGTGTTAAATGCTTCATGAGATGCCCGAAAAAGTTAGACCAGATAAAAGCAAAACGCCGCCAGCAAGACCCAAAGTCCCTCTGAACGGCGTTTATCAGTGTACGATAGAAATCAGAACTGCATCAGTTCCGCTTCTTTGTCTGCCAGCGCCGCATCAATTTTCTTGATGGCCGCGTCGGTCATTTTCTGAATGTCGTCCTGAGAACGACGATCGTCATCTTCACTGATCTCTTTTTCTTTCAGCAGCGCTTTTACTTTATCGTTCGCGTCACGACGGACGTTACGCACGGATACACGACCCTGCTCAGCTTCGCCACGCACGACTTTGATCAGATCTTTACGACGCTCTTCCGTCAGCGGAGGCAGCGGAACGCGGATGTCAGAACCCGCAGAGCTTGGGTTCAGACCGAGGTCAGAGGCCATGATCGCTTTCTCAACCGCCGGGCTCATAGAGCGATCGAACACGTTGATTTTCAGCGTACGGGTATCTTCTACCGTCACGCTCGCCAGCTGACGCAGCGGGGTTGGCGTACCGTAGTATTCTACGATGATGCCATCCAGCAGGCTTGGGGAAGCACGGCCGGTACGGATTTTGCTGATTTGGGTTTTGAACGCTTCTACGCATTTTTCCATGCGTACTTCAGCATCTTTTCTGATGTCGTTAATCACGTTACGAATCCTTGAAAACTTGTCTCAGGCAGACTATCCGCCAGCACAGCGCTACAGGTGTGCTAAGTATAGTCGCGTTTAATTCATGACAACGCCAAAGGCGCGCCCGGGTAAGATACCACTACAAAATAAAGCGGAATCTTACCTGTATTTATCGTCAACGGAAATTATTCCGTGATCAAAGTGCCTTCTTTTTCGCCCATGACTACGCGACGCAGAGCGCCAGGTTTATTCATGTTGAAGACACGGATCGGCAGTTTGTGGTCGCGAGCCAGCGTGAAGGCGGCAAGATCCATCACTTTCAGCTCTTTATCCAGCACTTCGCTGTAGCTCAGCTGATCGTACATGGTGGCAGAAGGATCTTTTGCCGGGTCGGCAGTAAACACGCCGTCTACTTTAGTCGCTTTCAGAACCACATCGGCTTCGATCTCGATACCGCGCAGGCAGGCAGCGGAATCGGTCGTAAAGAACGGGTTACCCGTACCGGCGGAGAGGATCACCACGCGGTTGTTGCGCAGCAGGCTGATGGCTTCTGCCCAGCTGTAATTATCGCAAACGCCATTCAGGGGGATCGCGGACATCAGGCGGGCGTTCACATAGGCGCGATGCAGCGCGTCACGCATTGCCAGGCCATTCATAACGGTGGCCAGCATACCCATGTGGTCGCCCACAACGCGGTTCATCCCCGCTTTCGCCAGACCAGCGCCACGGAAAAGGTTGCCACCGCCAATGACCACGCCAACCTGGATACCCAGTTCGACCAGTTCTTTGATTTCCTGTGCCATGCGATCAAGGATGCTTGCGTCAATACCGAAGCCTTCCGATCCCTGCAGCGCTTCGCCACTCAGCTTAAGCAGAATGCGTTTGTACACGGGTTTTGCATTGGTAGCCATGTTTCTTTCCTGAGACTGTCAACGATTAAGATGGGGGTTAATTCTGGCGACATGATATGCCGCAAATCAGCACAGCGATACTGGAGCCTGTCTGATTTCCTGTGACGGGTGACAAAAAGAAGCCGCCCTCAGGCGGCTCCTTTTCAATCATTAAGACTGCTTGGACATTGCAGCAACTTCTGCTGCGAAGTCAGTCTCAACTTTCTCGATGCCTTCGCCCACTTCGAAGCGGATGAAGCCAGTTACGTCAGCGTTGTGCTCTTTCAGCAGCTGAGCAACAGACTTGCTTGGGTCCATTACGAATGGCTGGCCAGTCAGAGAAACTTCGCCGGTGAATTTCTTCATGCGGCCTTCAACCATTTTCTCTGCGATTTCTTTTGGCTTACCAGACTGCATCGCGATGTCCAGCTGAACCTGGTACTCTTTTTCTACCACTTCAGCAGATACGTCTTCTGGCTTAACGAATTCTGGTTTGCTTGCAGCGATGTGCATTGCCAGCTGTTTAACCAGCTCTTCGTCAGCGCCTTTAGCCGCAACCAGAACACCGATACGTGCACCGTGCTGGTAAGAGCCCAGAACGTCGCCTTCCAGAGAAGCAACGCGACGGATGTTGATGTTCTCACCGATTTTAGCAACCAGCGCAACACGTTCTTCTTCGAACTGTGCTTTCAGAACTTCAACGTCAGTGATTTTGCCAGCAACAGCTGCGTCCAGAACTTTGTTCGCAAATGCCTGGAAACCACCATCTTTAGCAACGAAGTCAGTCTGGCAGTTAACTTCCAGAATGATGCCGTAGGTGCCGTCGATTTTAGTGATGATCACGCCGTCAGCAGCAACGTTGCCTGCTTTTTTAGCTGCTTTGATCGCACCGGATTTACGCATGTTTTCGATTGCCAGCTCGATGTCGCCGTTCGCTTCAGTCAGCGCTTTTTTGCAATCCATCATGCCTGCGCCAGTACGCTCGCGCAGCTCTTTTACCAGGGATGCGGTAATTTCAGCCATTCTTAAATCCTCGGGAGATGTGAACTGCCCGGCCGGGGCCAAACAGTGTAAATTGAAAAAAGGGGCCGGTAATGGGCCCCTATTCATACACGGTACTAATAAGGGGTAAAACCTTATTATTCAGCTTCTACGAAGCTTTCTTCCGCCTGAGAAGCCAGATCCTGGGAACGGCCTTCACGAACGGTAGCAGCTACAGCGCTCAGGTACAGGCTAACAGCACGGATTGCGTCGTCGTTACCCGGGATAACGAAGTCAACACCGTCCGGATCGGAGTTGGTATCAACGATAGCGAATACCGGGATACCCAGGTTGTTAGCTTCTTTGATTGCGATGTGCTCGTGGTCTGCATCGATTACGAACAGCGCGTCTGGCAGGCCGCCCATATCTTTGATACCGCCCAGGCTGTTTTCCAGCTTGTCCAGTTCACGGGTGCGCATCAGCGCTTCTTTCTTAGTCAGCTTGTCGAAAGTACCGTCCTGAGACTGGGTTTCCAGATCTTTCAGGCGTTTGATGGACTGACGAACAGTTTTCCAGTTGGTCAGCATGCCGCCCAACCAGCGATGGTTCACGAAGAACTGGTCGCAGCTGTTAGCAGCATCTTTCACAGCTTCGCTTGCAGCGCGCTTAGTACCAACGAACAGAATCTTACCTTTACGGGAAGCGATCTTGTTCAGCTCAGCCAGGGCTTCGTTGAACATTGGTACAGTTTTCTCAAGGTTGATGATGTGAACTTTGTTACGCGCGCCGAAGATGAAAGGCTTCATTTTCGGGTTCCAGTAACGGGTCTGGTGACCAAAGTGAACACCAGCCTTGAGCATGTCGCGCATGGAAACAGTTGCCATGTTTAAAACCTCTATATTGAAAGTTGGGGTTATGCCTCCACGTATCCCATATTACCGACCCCGAAGGGCACCCCGGAATATGTGCCGATACGTGTGTGTTGTTACACAAAGTGAGATTTGTCGCTCCCGTCCAGCCTGTGTATCTGAGATGGATCGGAAGTCCGGCGCGCTTTATACCACAAAACACGACCAGAAACCAACAGTTGTTGGCTGTGAGTGCTGTTAATGATTCTCAATTTGGCACGGGGCGTGCCTGACTGATACCATTGACGACACTTAGACTAGTATTGTCGAAAAAATCGACACCGATGGACAGATTACATGGCTATCTCTATTAAGACACCTGAAGAAATTGAAAAGATGCGCGTTGCCGGTCGTCTGGCCGCGGACGTGCTGGAAATGATCGAACCGTTCGTGAAGCCGGGCGTCAGCACCGGTGAACTGGATCGCATTTGTAACGACTATATCGTGAACGAGCAGCACGCGGTTTCCGCCTGCCTTGGCTACCACGGTTTCCCGAAATCCGTCTGCATCTCTATTAATGAAGTGGTGTGTCACGGCATCCCGGACGACGAAAAGCTGCTGAAAGATGGCGACATCGTTAACATCGACGTGACCGTCATCAAAGACGAGTACCACGGTGACACTTCAAAAATGTTCATCGTTGGCAAGCCGACTATTCTTGGCGAGCGCCTGTGCAAAGTGACGCAAGAGAGCCTCTACCTGGCGCTGAAAATGGTGAAGCCGGGTATTCGCCTGCGCACCATCGGTGCAGCCATCCAGAAGTTTGTGGAAGCAGAAGGGTTCTCCGTGGTTCGCGAGTACTGCGGTCACGGCATTGGTCGCGTCTTCCATGAAGAGCCGCAGGTTCTGCACTATGATGCCGATGACGGCGGCGTGGTGCTGCAAAAAGGCATGACCTTCACCATCGAGCCGATGGTGAACGCGGGTGACTACCGCATCCGCACCATGAAAGACGGCTGGACGGTGAAAACCAAAGACCGGAGCTTGTCTGCGCAGTACGAGCATACTATTGTGGTAACGGACAACGGCTGCGAAATTATGACGTTGCGCAAGGATGACACCATCCCGGCGATACTGACGAACATTGAGTGATAAGAAGCCGGCAAATGCCGGCTTTTTTAATGGCGATAGCTTTTTCTTATGGGTGGCGCACGATGAGTAATCTTTTACCCGAACAGTATGCTAACACAGCCCTTCCCACCCTCCCCGACCAGCCCGATAACCCGGGCGTCTGGCCATCGCACGAGCTGTCCTGCGCCCACATTAAAGCCCATATGGAAACGTTCCATCGCTGGCTGGGCAGCGCGTTTGACGCCGGCGTCTCCGCCGAGCAGCTCATCGAAGCGCGTACCGAATTTATCGACCAGCTGCTGCAGCGCCTGTGGATCGAGTACGGATTTGGTCAGGTGAGCGACGTCGCGCTGGTTGCCGTCGGGGGCTATGGCCGCGGCGAGCTGCATCCGCTTTCCGATATCGACCTTCTGATCTTAAGCCGCAAAAAGCTGCCGGACGAACAGGCGCAAAAAATTGGTGAACTGCTGACGCTGCTCTGGGACGTGAAGCTGGAGGTTGGCCACAGCGTGCGCACCCTGGAAGAGTGTCTGCTGGAAGGATTATCTGACCTGACCGTCGCCACCAACCTGATTGAAACCCGTCTGCTGATCGGCGACGTTGCGCTGTTCCTGGAGCTGCAAAAACACATCTTCAGCGACGGCTTCTGGCCGTCAGAAAAGTTCTTCGCCGCAAAGGTCGAGGAGCAAAACCAGCGCCACCAGCGCTACCACGGCACCAGCTATAATCTTGAACCCGATATAAAAAGCAGTCCCGGCGGCCTGCGCGATATCCACACGCTGCAGTGGGTCGCCCGCCGCCATTTTGGCGCCACCTCGCTGGACGAGATGGTCGGCTTCGGCTTCTTAACCGAGGCGGAGCGTAACGAGCTGAACGAGTGCCTGCATCTGCTCTGGCGCATCCGCTTTGCCCTGCATCTGGAGGTCACCCGCTACGATAACCGTCTGCTGTTTGACCGCCAGCTCAGCGTAGCGCAGCGGCTAAATTATCAGGGCGAAGGTAACGAGCCGGTTGAGCAGATGATGAAGGATTTCTTCCGCGTCACCCGCCGGGTGACCGAGCTGAACCAGATGCTGCTGCAGCTGTTCGACGAGGCCATTCTGGCCCTGACGGCGGACGAAAAGCCGCGACCGATTGATGACGAATTCCAGCTGCGCGGCACGCTTATCGATCTGCGCGACGAAACGCTGTTCATCCGCGAGCCGGAAGCGATTCTGCGGATGTTTTATACTATGGTGCGCAACAGCACCATCACCGGGATCTACTCCACCACCCTGCGCCATCTGCGCCACGCGCGCCGCCATCTGACGCAGCCGCTGTGCTATATCCCGGAAGCGCGCTCGCTGTTCCTGAGCATGCTTCGCCACCCGGGCGCCGTCAGCCGAGGCCTGCTGCCGATGCACCGCCACAGCGTGCTGTGGGCCTATATGCCGCAGTGGTCGCACATCGTCGGGCAAATGCAGTTCGATCTGTTCCACGCCTACACGGTGGATGAACACACAATCCGCGTGATGCTCAAGCTGGAAAGCTTTGCGAAAGAAGAGACGCGCTCCCGCCACCCGCTGTGCGTCGAGCTGTGGCCGCGGCTCACCCATCCGGAACTGATCCTGATTGCCGCCCTGTTCCACGATATCGCCAAAGGCCGCGGCGGTGACCACTCGGTGCTCGGCGCGCAGGACGTGCTGAAATTTGCCGAGCTGCACGGGCTTAACTCACGCGAAACGCAGCTGGTGGCCTGGCTGGTGCGTCATCACCTGCTGATGTCGGTCACCGCACAGCGTCGTGATATTCAGGATCCGGAGGTGATCAAGCAGTTCGCCGAAGAGGTCCAGACGGAAAACCGTCTGCGCTATCTGGTCTGCCTGACGGTGGCCGATATCTGCGCCACCAACGAAACCCTGTGGAACAGCTGGAAGCAGAGCCTGCTGCGCGAGCTGTACTTCGCCACCGAAAAACAGCTGCGTCGCGGGATGCAAAATACCCCGGACATGCGCGAGCGCGTGCGTCATCATCAGCTTCAGGCGCTGGCGCTGCTGCGCATGGACAACATTGATGAAGAGGCGCTGCATCAGATTTGGGCCCGCTGCCGCGCCAACTATTTTGTCCGCCACAGCCCAAACCAGCTTGCCTGGCACGCGCGGCATCTGCTGAAGCACGATCTCTCCCAGCCTATGATTCTGCTGAGCCCGCAGGCCACCCGCGGCGGGACGGAGATTTTCATCTGGAGCCCGGATCGCCCTTATCTGTTTGCAGCGGTCTGCGCCGAGCTGGACAGGCGTAACCTGAGCGTTCACGACGCGCAGATTTTCACTACCCGCGACGGCATGGCGATGGACACCTTTATCGTGCTGGAGCCGGACGGCAGCCCGCTTTCGTCGGACAGGCATGAAGGGATCCGTTTTGGTCTGGAGCAGGCCATTACCCAGCGCAGCTGGCAGCCCCCGCAGCCGCGTCGCCAGCCGGCGAAATTGCGCCACTTTACCGTCGATACCGAGGTCAATTTCCTGCCGACCCACACCGACCGTAAATCGTTCCTGGAGCTGATCGCGCTCGACCAGCCGGGGCTGCTTGCCCGCGTCGGCCAGGTTTTTGCCGATCTGGGAATTTCGCTTCATGGAGCCCGAATTACAACCATTGGCGAGCGAGTAGAAGATTTATTTATAATCGCGACAGCGGACCGGCGTGCCCTTAATAATGACCTGCAGCTTGAAGTGCAACAACGGTTGACAGCAGCCCTCAATCCAAACGATAAAGGGTGATATGTTTTTTAGTGAAATGGAAAGAGTAAACAATGCAGCAGTTACAGAACGTTATTGAGTCCGCTTTTGAGCGTCGCGCCGAGATTACCCCGGCAAATGTGGATACCGTGACCCGTGAAGCGGTAAACCAGGTGATTTCCCTGCTGGATTCCGGCGCGCTGCGCGTGGCAGAAAAAATCGACGGTCAGTGGGTCACTCATCAATGGCTGAAGAAGGCCGTGCTGCTCTCTTTCCGCATCAACGATAACCAGGTTATCGACGGCGCAGAAAGCCGCTACTTCGATAAAGTGCCGATGAAGTTCGCTGACTACGACGAAGCGCGTTTCCAGAAAGAAGGCTTCCGCGTGGTACCGCCTGCGGCAGTGCGTCAGGGCGCCTTTATCGCGCGCAACACCGTGCTGATGCCTTCCTACGTGAACATCGGTGCCTACGTTGACGAAGGCACCATGGTTGATACATGGGCCACAGTGGGTTCCTGCGCGCAGATCGGTAAAAACGTTCACCTGTCCGGCGGCGTGGGCATCGGTGGTGTTCTGGAGCCGCTGCAGGCTAACCCGACCATCATCGAAGACAACTGCTTCATCGGCGCGCGCTCTGAAGTGGTTGAAGGCGTGATCGTAGAAGAAGGTTCCGTGATCTCCATGGGCGTTTACATCGGTCAGAGCACCCGTATTTACGACCGTGAAACCGGCGAAGTGCATTACGGTCGCGTTCCGGCCGGCTCGGTGGTGGTTTCCGGCAACCTGCCGTCAAAAGATGGCAAATACAGCCTGTACTGTGCGGTTATCGTGAAGAAAGTGGATGCGAAAACGCGCGGTAAGGTGGGCATCAACGAGTTGCTGCGCACCATCGATTAATCGGGTATAACAAAAAGCGGGGGCAACCCCGCTTTTTTTATATCTGAGGGTGGCGAAAATAGATTTTTTCGTTAATTATTCAAAGGTTATGTTGAGATCAAGGGTACCGCTATGTACGATAATCTGAAAAGTCTGGGCATTACCAATCCTGATGAAATTGATCGTTACAGCCTCCGTCAGGAAGCCAATAACGATATTTTGAAAATCTATTTTCACAAGGATAAAGGAGAGTTTTTCGCCAAAAGCGTGAAGTTTAAATATCCACGCCAGCGTAAGACCGTTGTTGCTGACGGCGTAGGTCAGGGATACAAAGAAGTACAGGAAATCAGCCCTAACCTGCGCTATGTGATCGACGAACTCGATCAGATCTGCCAGCGCGACCGCACCGAAGTCGATCTCAAGCGTAAGATCCTTGACGATCTGCGTCACCTTGAAAGCGTTGTGACCAACAAGATCAGCGAGATTGAAGCGGATCTTGAGAAGTTAACGCGCAATAAATAAGCCGTTTTATTGCCCGGTGGCGCTTCGCTTACCGGGCCTACGAACGCATGTAGGCCGGGTAAGGCGAAGCCGCCACCCGGCAAAAAGCATCATCTCTGTTCGTCCAGCTGCAGCGCCACATACAGCAGCAGCCTGTCGTCAAAATTCCCCAGGTCCAGCCCCGTCAGCTCTGAAATCCGGTTTAACCGATACTCCAGGGTATTGCGGTGAATAAACAGCGCCTTCGAGGTCGCCAGCGGCTGCACGTTATGGCGGAACCACGCCTGCAGCGTCCGGCGGAGCAGGCCGTTGTTGTCCATGGCTTTCAGACGCGCCAGAGGCCGCGCCAGCTCGTTGGCCTGCCAGCCTCCGCGCAGGCTGTCGAGCAGCACCGGCAGCATCAGATCCTGATAGAAGTAGCTCCGGCTCTCCGGCATCCGCTGCTTGCCCACCATCATGGTGGTGCGCGCGGTACGCCAGGAGCGGGCGATGCTGCCCGGCCCGGTAAAGTAGTTGCCCAGCGCAACGCGAAAACGCAGCTGGCCATTCTCCTTCATGCGGGAGATCAGCAGCTCCACGCGACGGCGATGATCGTCCGCATCCCAGCGGCCAAACGCATTGAGCGCCGGTTTGAGCACCACCATTTCCGTCAGGGAAACGATCGCCACCAGGTTATCGCGCTCCGGCGTCGCCAGCGCATTTTGCAGCTGCTGCAGCTCGGCCATCGCGCTGTCCACGCCAAGCTGGCCGCTGTCGACCTCTATGACCGCCACCACGCGCGGCTGGTTCAGATCGATCCCCAGACGCTGCGCCCATTCGCTGAGTGCAGGCGTATGTTCTTCCGCCTGAATGAGGTTCATCACCAGCTCTTCACGCAGGCGGCTATCCTGAGCCAGCAGGTGCATCAGGCGCGACTGCTCCAGCATCATCTCTGCCGTCATGCAGACCAGCTCACCATATTTTCGCAGAGACTCCGGCTCGCCGGTCAGGCCGATGACCCCGACAATCTCGCCTTCAAGGCGCAGCGGGAGGTTGATGCCCTGGCGAACGCCGTGCAGGTGTTTCGCTACCGCATCGTCGATATCCACGACCCGCCCCTGAGAAAGCACCAGCAGCGCACCTTCGTGCAATTCCCCAATACGCTCACGATCGCCGCTGCCAATAATGCGCCCACGGGCATCCATTACGTTGATATTGGTATCAATGATGCGCATGGTGCGCGCCACGATATCCTGCGCCATTTTGGTATCAAGATGCCAGCCAGCCATGGAATCCTCCTTTGAGCAGAGCTCAAGCATAGGGAAGTTCAGTATCGGCTGCATTGTGCGAATGCACAAAGAGAGAGGAAGATGTATGGAGTTGTGCTAAGCGTCACAGAAACGAGAAAGCCCCTGCGAACAGGGGCTTAAGAGGATTACTGCATCAGCAGGTAGATAGAGGTATCACCACGCTGGATATTCAGCGCCAGCACGGACGGCTTGCTGTCGAGAATTTTGCGCAGTTCAGCGATGTTTTTCACCGGCTGCTGGTTAGCCCCCATAATCACATCGCCTTTTTTCAGGCCGATGCGGGCTGCCGGTGAGTTCGCCTTCACGTTGTTCACCACCACGCCTTTATCTGCGCCTTTGTTGCTCATCTCAGCTCCTTCAATACCGCTGAAGATGGTGCTGGAATCCACCTGATTCTGGCTGCTCTGCTGCAGCTCCAGGCTCACGTTAACCGGCTTACCGTCGCGCAGCAGGCCGAGGGTCACTTTGCTGCCAATCGGCATTGAGCCCACTTCGGCGCGCAGCGCGGCAAAGCTGCTGATCGGCTTACCGTTCAGGGAGGTGATCACGTCACCTGCCTTAATGCCCGCTTTTGCCGCAGAGGAGTTCGGCATCACCTGGCTGACGAATGCCCCGCGCTGAGCGTCAACTTTCATCGCCTTAGCCAGCTCGGAGTTCAGTTCCGTACCGAGGATACCCAGCTCGCCGCGTTTCACCTGGCCGTACTGCACCATCTGCGCGGTCAGGTTTTTCACCATGTTGCTCGGAATAGCAAAGCCGATACCGATGTTGCCGCCGTCCGGCGCCAGGATCGCGGTATTGATACCGATCAGCTCGCCGTTCAGGTTCACCAGCGCACCGCCGGAGTTACCGCGGTTGATCGCCGCATCCGTCTGGATGAAGTTCTCGTAGTTTTCCGCGTTCAGGCCGCTACGGCCCAGCGCAGAGACGATGCCCGAGGTCACGGTTTCACCCAGACCAAACGGGTTACCGATCGCCACGGTGTAGTCACCGACGCGCAGCGCGTCAGAGTCGGCAAGCTTAATCGCCGTCAGGTTTTTCGGATCCTGAATCTGAATCAGCGCGATGTCGGAGCGCGGATCTTTACCCACCACCTTGGCGTCGAACTTGCGGCCATCGCTCAGCTGAACCTTAATGGTGCTGGCGTTATCAACAACGTGGTTATTGGTGACGACGTAGCCTTTAGCGGCATCAATAATCACCCCCGAGCCAAGCGCCATGAATTTCTGCTGCTGGCCGCCGCCCTGGCCGTCATCCCCGGCACCGCCGCCCTGGCAGAACGGCGAGCTCTGGAATGGCGAACCGTCCTGGCAGAACGGTGAGTTGTCACCGAAGAACTGCTGGAAGTTACGCGGCATGCGCGGCGTATTGACGGTCGTGCTACCCTCAACGTTAATACTCACCACCGATGGCATCACTTTTTCGAGCATCGGTGCCAGGCTTGGCATCTGCTGCGCGGTTGCTGCCGACGACGCGGTCTCGGCTGCAGTAGCAGTCAGAGGAGACAGCGCTAAACCTAAACTCAGAGCCAGTGCACTCATTGCTAATGTGGTTTTTTTCATGTTTCTTAATCTCGATTTACAGGTAACGCAAAATTGCTGTGTAACTCAGATTCATTTTATACCGCTTAGTTCCGGCGATAAGTTTATGGAAAAGGTAAAAATTTATTGGCCGTCTTTACAAAACTCCGACGTTATTCCACCGCCATGAGCTTGCGGTATTCATCCCAGGCATACAAATCCGTCATGCCGCTGATATAGTCCTGAATAAGGCGGCAGCGATAATAATATTCCATCACCGGCCATTGGGAAGAATGGCGATCCAGCTTGCCAATGGCTTCGACATACGCCAGACGATGCCGGGTAGAGAGTTTCTGATAAAGCCGCGATTCAATCGGGATCCGGCGCACGCGCTCGTGTTCCACCAGCTCGCTGAATTCCTCGGCCGACAGCTGGAGCAGCGGAGAATAAATTTCCAGTAAGCCACTGATGACCCGATAGCCCTGCAGTTCTAATTGCTCGACATCCGGATGGCTGAATACATGCCGCATCGCCACATGTTTATAAAGCTCAAGGAGTTGGCTGAAACTGCTGTCGTCTTCCAGCAGCGCGTGGTTGAATTCCCCGCTGAAGATGAGCGGCAAATTATCAATAAAGCGCGACGCCGCATACGGTACCAGTTTATTTAATGTATTGACCCGCAAATACATAAAGAACTGGTCTTCCGTACTGCGGCTTAACGTATTTGAACGCGATTTTTCCCAGGCATTTTCGACCACCTGAGCAAACAGCGAGCCTTTTTCATGAGTACCCCAGGCCGCATAAAGATGCTGATACAGCTCCTCGACGCTGAAGATTCTTTTCTCCACGGCGTCTTCCAGGTCGGCCACGCAATAGGAAATATCATCCGCGGCTTCCATAATCCAGGTCAATGGAAAGCGGCCGTTTGGCGTCAGCGAAAGTTCTTTACGCAGCCGTTCAATATAGGCCTCTTCGGACAGGTAATAGCCCGGCTTTTTCATTAAATAGCTGTGGGACGCGGGCGTCTCCCCCATCCACCACGCGGGGCGCGTATATTTCAGAATGCAGCCAACCTGTGCCCAGGTCAGGTTCATGCGCATCAGGGAATGAACCAGCCGGATCCCCTGCGCGTTGCCCTCGAAGTGACACACGTCCTGACGCACTTTGCGGCGCAGATCGTTAAGCTCGTCCTCGCCTTCACGCAGGCGTAAATCCCGAACGGTGCAGCGGTCATCGCTCAGCGGCTGGCTTAACGCATCCGAAGGATGAAACCGCTGTTTAAACCAGTCATTGATTGCCGCCTCGCCAAAGTGGCCGAAAGGCGGGTTGCCGATGTCATGCATCAGGCAGGCCATCTCAACGATGCTCTCGAAGGGCCCCGTCAGCTCGTCAAGCCCATAGGTTTCCAGTAAACGCTGCTCTTTAAGACGGCTCAAAATCTCTTTGGCAATGTAGCGCCCCACCTGCTGCACTTCCATTGAGTGGGTTAAGCGCGTGCGCACCGCGGCGTTACGTTCCAGCGGGAACACCTGGGTCTTTTGCTGCAGACGGCGAATGGCAGGCGAGTTAATGATTCTCCCGCGATCGCTTTCGAAGATACGCAGGATCTCATGTTCGCTCTTGTCGCCCTGCGGCGAACGGAAACGTCGGTGCCAGTTAATTTTGGTACGAAAATCGATTGGTGACATGTGCTCCCCCGCGTGAGAATGCGTTTCCCCTTAACCGCATGATAGACTATGCATCTTAACAAGGCACATCGCGAGTAAATCTATGAAAATCGGCATTATTGGTGCAATGGAAGAAGAAGTTACGCTGCTGCGTGACAAAATTGAGAACCGTCAGACCCTCTCTCTGGGGGGTTGTGAGATCTACACCGGCCAGCTGAACGGTGTTGAGGTGGCTCTGCTGAAATCAGGCATCGGTAAAGTAGCTGCTGCGCTGGGTGCAACCCTGCTGCTTGAGCGCTGCAAGCCGGACGTGATCGTTAACACCGGCTCTGCGGGCGGCCTGGCGCCGACGCTGAAAGTGGGTGATATCGTGGTTTCCGACGAAGCGCGTTACCACGATGCCGACGTCACCGCATTTGGTTACGAATACGGTCAGCTTCCGGGATGCCCTGCGGGTTTTAAAGCTGACGACAAGCTGATTGCGGCGGCAGAGACCTGCATTGCAGAACTCAACCTCAACGCGGTACGCGGTCTGATCGTTAGCGGTGATGCCTTCATCAACGGCTCCGTTGGGCTGGCAAAAATCCGCCATAACTTCCCTCAGGCGGTGGGCGTTGAGATGGAAGCGACCGCGATTGCGCACGTTTGCCATAACTTTAACGTACCGTTCGTGGTGGTTCGCGCCATCTCTGACGTGGCAGACCAGCAGTCCCACATCAGCTTCGACGAGTTCCTGACCGTTGCGGCAAAACAGTCCACCGTGATGGTGGAACGCCTGGTGCAGAACCTGGCACGTGGCTAAACATACCGTCAGGGCGCTGGTCGCCCTGCTTCTTCTCGCCCCGCTGTGGCTCTATGCCGTACCGCGCGTGATTACGCTCTCCCCTGCAAATACGGAACTGGCCTTTGCCGCCGGGATCACGCCGGTTGGCGTGAGCAGCTATTCGGATTACCCGCCGCAGGCCGCGGGTATTGAACAGGTGGCCACCTGGCAGGGGATGAACGTTGAGCGCATCGTGGCGCTCAAGCCGGATCTCGTGCTGGCCTGGCGGGGCGGCAACGCCGAGCGGCAGGTTAACCAGCTTGCCTCGCTTGGCATTAAGGTCATGTGGATTGATGCCGTCAGCATTGAGCAGGTCGCTCAGGCGCTGCGCGCCCTCGCCCCTTATAGCCCTGCGCCCAAAAAAGCCGAGGCTGCGGCGAACCAGATGCTGAGCGACTATGCCGCGCTGAAATCCCAATACGATACCCCTGCGAGAAAGCGCATCTTCCTGCAGTTTGGCAGCCAGCCGCTGTTCACCACCGGAAAAGGGTCGATTCAGAATCAGGTGCTGGAAGTCTGCGGGGGTGAAAACATTTTTGCAGCCAGCCGGGTGCCGTGGCCTCAGGTAAGCCGTGAGCAGGTTCTGGCACGCCAGCCGCAGGCCATCGTCGTGGTCGGAAATGCGAGCGAAATTCCCAAAATTGAACAATTCTGGCAAAAGCAGCTAAAAATACCGGTCATACCCCTCAACAGCGACTGGTTTGAACGCGCCAGCCCGCGTATTATCCTCGCCGCAAAACAGCTCTGTGCCGCGCTGGCAGAGAGTCACTAACAGAAGACCTTTTTCGAGGATTTAACGATGCTCGTTTATTGGCTGGATATTCTTGGCACAGCCGTTTTTGCTATCTCCGGCGTCCTGCTTGCCGGAAAACTACGCATGGATCCGTTTGGCGTGCTGGTGCTGGGCGTGGTGACCGCCGTCGGCGGCGGGACGATCCGCGACATGGCGCTGGCGAATGGCCCGGTGTTTTGGGTGAAAGATCCGACCGATCTGGTGGTCGCGATGGTCACCTGCCTGTTAACCATCGTGCTGGTTCGCCAGCCTCGCAGATTACCCAAGTGGATATTGCCGGTACTGGATGCCGTCGGTCTGGCCGTGTTTGTCGGTATTGGCGTCAATAAGGCGTTTAATGCGGGTACCGGTCCGATGGTGGCAATCTGCATGGGCGTATTAACCGGCGTGGGCGGCGGGATCATTCGCGACATTCTGGCGCGCGAAGTGCCGATGATCCTGCGTACTGAAATTTACGCAACGGCCTGCATTGCGGGCGGGATTGTTCACGCGACTGCGTACTACACCTTTGCAATCCCGCTGGAAAATGCCGCGATGCTGGGGATGGTCGTGACGCTGGTGATTCGTCTGGCGGCGATACGCTGGCACCTGAAGCTGCCGACGTTTGCGCTGGATGAAAATTCAAGATAGGCGTCGTTTATAAGCCCGGTGGCGCTTCGCTTACCGGGCCTACAATCCGCATTCAGGCTTAAATGCTGAACGAAGAACCACACCCGCAGGTGCTTGTCGCGTTCGGGTTGGTCACCACAAAGCGCGAGCCTTCCAGACCCTCGGTGTAATCCACCGAACCACCCACCAGATATTGCAGGCTCATCGGGTCAACCACCAGCGCGACGCCCTGTTTCTCGATGGTCATATCGCCATCGTTAACCTGATCGTCAAAGGTAAAACCATACTGGAAGCCGCTGCAGCCGCCACCGGTAATATAAACACGCAGTTTCAGATCCGGATTGTCTTCGTCGGCAATCAGGGTTTTCACTTTGTTGGCTGCTGCTTCGGTAAACTCCAGCGGCACAGCTACATCATCACTCATCTTATGCTCCCATGAATACTGCTACTGCCATTGGGCAAAATTCACCCAATTCTTTGTGTCATTATCTAATACCCTGGTAATTCATTCAAGTATTCTGCGTGGCGGCCCGCTCAGCCTCTTGTTTTGCCAGGGTACGCGCGAGGATGGTGGAGTATAGCGGTTTTCCACCCAGGAATTGGGCTAATAGTGTCGCGCCGAGACAGGTAATGATCATTGGCAAAATGAGCTGGTAATTGTCCGTCATCTCCAGCACCAGCACGATCCCGGTCAACGGCGCACGCAGGGAAGCGGCCAGCAGCGCCCCCATTCCGGCCACCGCAAAGGTCCCGGCGTCAAGATGATAGGCGGGAAAACCCGCTTCAGCCGCCATACCAAACGCGGTGCCCAGCAGCGTACCCAGCGCCAGCATCGGGGCGAATATCCCGCCGGGCGCGCCGGAGGAAAAGCAGAGCACCGTCGTGATGACGCGGGAGATAAACATAAACAGCAGCAGACCGACGCTGAAGTTCCCCGCCGCCGCAATGGGGATCAGCCCGAACCCGCCGCCTGCGGCATTCGGCTCAATAAAGCCAAGCACGCCGCACATTCCGCCCAGCAGGCCGCCCATCAGCACCCATTTCGTGGTGTTCCCGCCGTGAACGCGCTGGAACATATCCTGAGCGCGCAGGATAAAGGTGTTAAACAGCGGCCCCACGACGCCAAAAACCATGCCGAGGATCAGGTAAAGCCACAGGGTGTTGACCGGGGCGTTGGTCAGCTTGCCCACCTCAATCACCGCCCCCTCGCCATTAAAGAGGCGAAAGACAATGCTCGACATAATGACGCCGGTAAACACCGCTTTTATGGAGATCAGGTTGTAGCGAAACTGCGCGCGCATCTCTTCGATAATGAACAAGATGCCCGCCAGCGGCGCGTTAAACGCGGCTGAAAGCCCCGCCGCCGCGCCGGTGGCCAGCAGCGTATGGCGCGCTTCGGCGCTTCGCATGCGAAACAGATCGCCCACCATGCGGCCGACGTTGCCCCCCAGCTGCACCGTTGGCCCTTCCCTGCCCAGCACCATCCCCGCGCCCAGCGTCCCCATGCCGCCGATAAATTTAACCGGAATCACCCGCCACCAGCGCACCGGGCGCAGCTCCTCCAGCGCCCCTTCAATTTCCGGGATGCCTGAGCCGCCCGCTTCCGGCGCGAATTTACGCACCAGAAAATACCCCACCATGGCAAACAGCGCCGACAGGCCAAATGCCATAACCCAGACCAGCCACTCGCTGTCGGCGAAACCGGCCACGGTCCCCACTCGCCAGTTAAGTACGGCATTGACCGCTTTTTCAAACGCCACGCCAGCCAGGCCCGCGAGCGTTCCCACCACGGCTGCGGCCAGCAGGATAGCCAGCGGGGTTTTATCGCGATTAAGCAGCCGCCGAATGCTGATTCGGTGCTGGGCGCGCGTAAACTGTTGTTCTTCAAAAGACGGAGAATCTGATTTCATATTCTGTTCTTATTCGTCATACAAAAATCCGCGAAGATTTTACCAGAGACCATCGCGTCGTCCCGTGAAAAATCCTTAACAATTGTTTAGGCATTAATGGGGCAAAAATTTCATTACCTTCTGAGGATCACTTAGAATAGTGTGCTTAATCATTTTATACGAATCAGGAACGACGCCATGAGCAAGTCAGAAAACCTCTACAGTGCAGCCCGAGAGCTAATTCCGGGTGGCGTGAACTCACCCGTGCGCGCCTTTACCGGCGTGGGCGGCACGCCGCTGTTTATTGAACGCGCTGACGGCGCATATCTGTATGATGTCGATGGCAAAGCCTACGTTGATTATGTCGGTTCCTGGGGGCCGATGGTGCTGGGGCATAACCATCCTGCCATTCGTAACGCGGTGATTGAAGCCGCCCAGCGCGGCCTGAGCTTCGGTGCGCCAACCGAGATGGAAGTGAAGATGGCGGAGCTGGTGACTGAACTGGTGCCGACCATGGACATGGTGCGTATGGTGAACTCCGGTACTGAAGCGACCATGAGCGCGATCCGCCTGGCGCGCGGTTTTACCGGCCGCGATAAAATCATTAAATTCGAAGGCTGCTACCACGGCCACGCGGACTGTCTGCTGGTAAAAGCCGGTTCCGGCGCGCTGACCCTCGGCCAGCCAAACTCCCCGGGCGTACCGGCAGATTTCGCGAAGCATACCCTGACCTGCACCTACAACGATCTGAGCACCGTTCGCGCGGCGTTCGAGCAGTATCCGCAGGAGATCGCCTGCATCATCGTTGAGCCGGTTGCGGGCAACATGAACTGCATCCCACCGCAGCCTGACTTCCTGCCGGGCCTGCGCGCCCTGTGCGATGAGTTCGGCGCGCTGCTGATCATCGATGAAGTTATGACCGGCTTCCGCGTGGCGCTGGCGGGTGCCCAGTCTTATTATGACGTCGAGCCGGATCTGACCTGCCTCGGTAAAATCATCGGTGGCGGCATGCCGGTCGGCGCGTTTGGTGGCCGTAAGGACGTGATGGAAGCCCTGGCGCCTACCGGCCCGGTTTACCAGGCGGGCACGCTCTCCGGTAACCCTATCGCGATGGCGGCGGGTTTTGCCTGCCTGACCGAAGTGGCGCAGCCGGGCATCCACGAAACCCTGACCGACCGTACCACCCAGCTGGCAAACGGTCTGCTGGAAGCCGCAGAAGAGGCTGGCATTCCGCTGGTGGTCAACCACGTGGGCGGCATGTTCGGGATCTTCTTCACCGATGCGAAAACCGTGACCTGCTATCAGGACGTGGTGAAATGCGACGTTGAACGCTTCAAGCGCTTCTTCCACCTGATGCTGGAAGAAGGCGTGTACCTCGCGCCGTCAGCGTTCGAAGCGGGCTTTATGTCCGTGGCGCACAGCGAAGAGGATATCAACAACACCATCGACGCGGCGCGTAAGGTGTTTGCGAAGCTCTAAGGGAATTGCCGGGTGGCGCTAACGCTTACCCGGCCTACGATGTTCTAAAGATTGCCGTTTGCTTTTATTACCGGCTCTGCTTTCTCAAGAGATAAATAAAATACGGCGCGCCGATAAAGGTTGACAGCAGTCCCGCCGGGATCTGATACGGGAAAAGCACCATTCTTCCGCACCAGTCCGCCAGCACCAGCATTACCCCACCCGTCAGGGCCGACATCACGATATGCGGCATCGTCCGGCGGAATCCCATCATTCTGGCAATGTGCGGTGCCATTAATCCGACAAAACTCAGCGGGCCAATGGTCATGGTTGCCGTCGCCGTCAGGCACGCAGCGAGCAGCAGCAGCGCGACACGGGCTGGCGTCAGCGCCATCCCCACCGCGCGCGCGGTTTCCCCGCCGAGCGGCAGAATGGTCATCCAGCGGCGGCACAGCGGCACCATCGCCAGCAGTACGAGCATCACGCTCCCGGACCAGAGCACCTGGCTGCCGGTGGCGTTGTACGTTGAGCCGGAAATCCAGGTCAGGATCTTCGCCATACGCGGATCGCCGCTTGCCTGCAGCATCATCAGCAGCATGGTAAAGGCGGTGCTGAGCGCCATCCCTGCCAGCAGCATGCGGTGCGGTGAAAACCCGCCGCGACCGGCGGCTATCAGGATAATCATCAGCGTGGCTGCCGCACCGATACTTCCGGCAGGCATCAGCCAGCCAAACGCGTTACCCGGTACGAAGAACAGCATCAGCACCACGCCAAAGGCGGCGCCGGAGCTGATCCCGAGCACTTCAGGGCTCGCCATCGGGTTGCCGGTCAGACGCTGAATAATACACCCCGCCACCGCCAGCATCACCCCTGCGATCAGCGCAGCGAAGATACGCGGCCAGCGCCACTGCAGCAGTTCATTGAGCAAATCACCCGTGGCCCAGTGCCAGCCGGTTGCATCGCGCCCGAACGCGAGCGCCGCAAAGGAGGCCAGCAACAGCACGGCCAGGCCCGCAAGGCTAAACCACAGCACAGACTGGCGCTCAGCATAAACGTTATCGCCCGCATCCATCGCGGGCGCGCTGATGCTGCGCAGACGCGGCAGCAGCCACAGCAGCAGCGGCGCACCGATTAGCGCCGTCACCGAGCCCGTAGAAACTTCCATCCAGACGCGGGCCAAAAAGAGAATAATTTGATCGGAAAGCCAGAGGATCAGCGCCCCGATCAGCGGAGCCAGCAGCAGACGCGCCAGAAGGCGACGCGCCCCGAGCATTTTCGCCAGCAGCGGGGCAAACAGCCCGATAAAGCCGATAATCCCCACCGCATTCACCAGCAGCGCGCTGAGCACAATCGCCAGCGCCAGCGCCGCCAGACGCGCCAGTGATAACGCCAGGCCCAGGTTGCGCGCCACGCCATCATCCAGCCCCATCAGCGTTAACGGACGCAGCAGCAGCATCGTTAGCAGCGCGCCGCCAGCCAGCTGCGGCCACAGGCGCTCAACAACGCTCCAGTCAGTCTGGGTAAGGGTGCCGGTACTCCACAGGAACATGCTTTGCAGCTGGTCGTGATGGAACAGCACCAGCAGCTGATTGATCGCCCCGCAATAGAGGCTGACCACCAGCCCGGCCAGGATCAGCGTGACCGGCGAAAGACGTTTTCCCCAGGCTACGCCAAAGACCAGTGCCCCCACGACGCACGCCCCCGCGAGGGCCGCAAACTGCGAGGTTAACGCGCCGGGCAATGCCCACAGCGTCGTGACGGTGATCCCAAGCTGCGCCCCGGTCGCGACGCCGAGCGTGGTCGGCTCCGCCAGCGGGTTGCGTAAAACCTGCTGGAACAGCACGCCCACCAGCCCTAAACCGGCCCCGACCAAAAGGGAGATCGCCAGACGCGGCAGCAGGCTGTAGTGGAACAGCATCTGCTGAATATTGTCGATATCCGGCGAGGCCAGCGCGACGCCCCACTGCGCGCGCGGTAACGCCGTCGAGAGATTGAACCCGGTGAGTACCAGCGCGGCCAGCAAAAGCGCGGACAGCAGCAGGAGCGGGAAACGGGCAATACGCTGACTCATGCTTTGCCTCCCAGCGCGTTATCCAGCACGCGGGCAAAATGCATGGCCGACAGCGTCGCGCCGTAAAACCACACTGCGGGCGCGCGCTGGAAGCGCCCCTCGCGCACGAACGGCATCGCCTGCCAGAGCGGCGTCGCCATCAGGGTCTGCATGTCGCGTTCGTTGCCGTGGTCGAAGCACAGCACGTCCACATCGCGAAACGCCGCCAGACGATCGATACCCACGGCGGTACTGCCCCAGAAGGTCATCTCCCCTTCCCAGGCGTTGCGAATGCCGAAGCTGTCGAGCACCTCCTGGAACAGGCAGTTTTTACCGAAGACCAGCACATGGCGGGCATCCAGCAGCGTTACCATCAGCAGCGGGCGATCGCCCCGGTGCGCAAAGCGCGGCTTAAGCGAGTCAATCAAAGCGTCAAATTCGTCGAGATGCTTTTTGGCCTCCGCTTCCCGGTTGAGGAAATGCGCCATCTCGTTTATGGATTTTTTCGCCACGGTCAGCGGTTTTTTACCGTCGCTAAAGGAAAAACCGCGCCCCGGCGCAATGCGCGCCAGGATCTCTTCTGACGGACCGTAGCCCGCTGACCAGAACAGGAACGAGGGTTTCATCTGGGTAAGCAGCTCAAGGTTTGGCTCCGTACGCAGGCCGATGTCGATCACCGAGTCTGGCAGCGTCGGCTCGTTCACCCAGAGGTTATAGTTGGGAATATCCGCCACGCCGTAGGGCGTCACGCCGAGCGCCATCATCAGCTCGACCGGCAGCCACTCCAGGGCCACGATGCGGTGTGGATCGACGGCGGCACGCGCCGTATTCATTTTTAACAGCAGCGGTGAGAGGGCCATCGCCGTCAGCAGGCGACGGCGGCTAATGCGCATGTTGTCCAGCATCAGTAAACGAAGCTCACCGGTGCAGCCCCGGCAGGGTGAGGCAGAATACCCATCGGAATACCGTAAATATGTTCCAGCGTATCGCTGCGCATCAGCTCTGACGGCGTGCCCTGGGCAATCATCTCACCCCCGCGGAGCGCCACAAGATAATCGCAGTAGCGCGCCGCCATGTTGATATCGTGCAGGACCGCAATGACCGTCAGGCCGCGCTGCTGGCTTAAGCGATGCACCAGCGCCAGCACGTCGACCTGATGGGCAATATCCAGCGCAGAGGTCGGTTCATCCAGCAGCAGGCAGCGGCTATCCTGCGCCACCAGCATCGCAATCCACGCCCGCTGACGCTCGCCACCGGACAGGCTATCCACCAGACGGTGCGCCAGCGGCTTTAGCCCCACCAGCGCAATCGCCTCTTCCACTTTCTCCCGGTCGGCCACGCCAAAGCGTCCCAGCGCCCCGTGCCACGGATAGCGCCCAATCGCTACCAGCTCGCGCACCGTCATCCCCTCCGCCTGCGGCAGCTGCTGCGGCAGATAGGCCACTTTGCGCGCAAAGGCTTTGCTGCTCCAGCTCTCCAGCGGCTGGTCATCCAGCAGGATATCCCCTTCAGACGGCGGCTGATGGCGCCCCAGCATCTTGAGCAGCGTGGATTTACCGGAGCCGTTGTGGCCAATCAGGCCCGTCACTTTACCGGCCGGGAACGTCAGAGAGAGCGGATGCAGCAGCGTGCGTCCGGGTACGCGAAAGGAGAGATGGTTGAGCGTGAAGGTGGTGTCGGATTGCGTTTGATTATCCTGCATATCAGCCAACTTAAATAAAAAGGGCACGGCGAACCGTGCCCAAAGAGCGGTTAGAAGCGGAAGGTCGCGGTGGCAACAACCTGACGTTCAGCACCCCAGAAGCAGCCGTAGGTGTTGAAGCAGCTGGCAACGTACTCGCGATCGAACAGGTTGTTCACGTGCAGCGCCACGTTCGAGCCTGCCATGCCCACGCGCGCCAGATCGTATCTGACCAGCGCATCGACAACGGTGTAGCTGCCTACCGTGAAGGTGTTCGCCGGATCGCCTTTGCTGGAGCCGGTGTAGCGAACGCCGGTACCCAGCGTCAGGCCAGACAGTGGGCCATCAAACATCGTGTAATCACCCCACACGGATGCCATGTGTTTAGGCACCTGGGCAGGCGTGTTGCCTTTGTAGTTCGTATCGGTGGTGTATTCCGCATCGGTATAGGTGTAGGAACCGACAACGTTCACGCTCGCCGACAGGGCCGCTTTGGCTTCCACTTCTACGCCACGGGCGCGGATTTCACCGCCTTCAACGGAGAAGAAGGATCCCGCAGGGTCCGCCATCAGGTTGTTGGTTTTGGTGAGCTGGTATACCGCACCGGTGACGACAATTGGACGGTCGTTCGGCACGTATTTCACGCCCGCTTCATACTGCTTACCTTTAGACGGTGCAAAGACGTTGCCGTTCGCTCCGGTCTGAGAAGCCGGTTCAAACGACTCGCTGTAGCTAAAGTAAGGGGTGACACCGTTATCAAACAGGTAGTTAACGCCACCACGCCAGGTGAACTGCGTGTCATTACGCTCGGAAGTAGTATTCAACACGCGGTTATACGATTCCTGATTGGCCCAGTCATAACGACCGCCCAGCGTCACCAGGACTTTATCCCACTCAATTTGATCCTGAGCGTAAATGCCGGTCTGCTTTTGCTTGTTCAGCACCTGATAGGCGCCTGACGGTCCAGGATGAGAACCGAAATCGAAGTCGCCACGATCGAGGTGATAAATATCAGATGGCGCAACGGAGCCGGCATAGCCAAACCAAGAGTCGATGTCATTACGCATGCGCATAAAATCAACGCCAGTCAGAAGAGTATGATCGACGGAACCCGTCGCGAACTTGCTCTGCAGCTGCGTATCAACAGTGAAGTTTTCCAGCTTCTCGTTATCGATCACATACTGGCGAGTCAGCGTGTGTCCCCACTGCGACTGAGGAACGCTCGCGCAAGGGCTGGAGGCCGGATTACTCGAGTAAAGCGGATCGGAACACATGCCGTAGCCGTAGACGCTGTTTTGCGAGGTTTTATTCTGCGCATAGCGCAGGTTCTGACGCACGGTAAAGGTGTCGTTGAACTCGTGGTCGAAGCTGTATCCCACCATTTTCTGGTTACGGGAATAGGTATTGTTCTTCGCGCCTTCGTTGAAGTTCGTCGGCAGACGATCGCCGTTTGGCAGCGGATCGACGGTTCCCTCTTTTGGCAACCAGCCGTAGTAGCCCGTCTCAGGCTCGTTCTGGAAGTAAGAGAGGAACGTGAAGGTGGTCTTGTCATCCGGACGCCAGGAGAACGCAGGCGCGATGGCGTAACGCTGTTCGCCTTTCCCTTCCTGCTGCGAGTTGTTCGAACGCGCAACGCCCGTCAGGCGGTATGAGTAGACGCCATCGTCGTCGATGGCATCGCTGAAGTCAAAGCCGGTCTGGAACAGGCTGTCGGTACCCATTTTGAACTGTACTTCTTTCAGCGGCTCGGTGGTTGGGCGCTTGCTTACCATATTCAGCAAACCGCCAGGGCTGCTTTTGCCGTACAGAACGGAAACCGGACCGCGCATGATCTCGGCGCGCTCCAGCATATAAGGGTCAATCACCGCGTCGTTGTAGAAGTTGCCCTGCATCTTCATACCGTCGAGGTAGTTGTTCTGGCTCTGGCCATCGGCCGCAAAGCCGCGAATAACCAGGTAGTCATAGGTATTTGACGCACCGCGCGTCCCCACCGCTACGCCCGGCGTATAGCTCAGGGCCTCTTTCACCGAGCGGGGCTGATGCAGCGCCATCTCTTCGGCCGTGACCACTGAAATAGACTGCGGCACCTTCTGGATTGGGGTATCCGTTTTCGTGCCGGTGGCAGACTGTCTTGCCGCGATAGTCGCCGCTGGCCCCCAGGCACTTTCCTGTGCCGCAGGCGCTGCGGTTACCGTAATGGTTTCTTCTTTTTTCGGGGCGTCGGCGGCCTGCGCGTAAGCAGACATGCCGGCAACCGCTGTGGCAACGACAACCGCGACTTTTCGCAGCGACGCGTTAATTGGCTGAGCTGTATTGGAAAGCGCCATGTTTATCTCTGATGGAAAAGTGAATGATAACGTAAACGAGAATTATTATTATGAGCGCAAGAATAATAGGCGAAACGCCGGTTGCATAGCAAGCAATAAGCGGCCCTACCAGAATTAAGGGATTAAGAATTAACCAGATGAAAACAGGGGGTTAATGATGTTAGCGAAAGGATCGCCAAAACCCGCCGGAGCGGGCCGGAAGCATCAGCGATAAAACAGCTCGAACGTGGCGACAGCCTCAACTTTTCCCGGTTTGATCGGCCCCATTTTGATATAGCGAGCCTTCAGGGGGATCTCTACCGGCGCCTTGTCCTGCGTGGTGGTTAACGCGGTATAGGTCTGGTCGAACTGCAGCACATTGTTATTTTTGTCGAGAAGTTGAATGCCTAGTCCCTGGGCGGCGGCATCGCCGGAGGCAATGTCCAGAATATTGTCGTTAATGAGCCCCGTTGAGCGCGAGCTGACAAACTGATAATCCACCTTCGTCCCCGCCCTGCAGTCGTTTATTGCAATTTTAAAGCTGCTGTCAGTCAGTATGTCGGAGTAGTTTCCAACAAAATCCTGCGCGTTGACCGTTTTGAGGGGAACATAAATGTTACGGTCAGCAAGGTTACAGGTGTTGGTGGCGATATGAACGCTGGTGGGCGAAAAACGCATCTCGCCAATTACGGCTCCTCCTAGCGTATCCTGCGCGGTCAGGCGCGAGGTATCCACATCCCCTTCCTGAACCGGACCGATGACCACCAGCTGGGCGGCGGCCCGAAAGATGACCGTATTATCAGAGTAGCCATGGATGGAGCCGTAATATTGCCAGGGGCGCACAAGATCATCTGCCGTGTAGACGGGGACCCGCTCGGTCGAGGCCGCCGCGCGGATGCCAATACCCGGCAGGTTGGTTCTATAGACCCCCGGCATAACGTCCTCGCGCGCGTCGGCGTCCGTCAGGGTTAAATAGCCGCGTCGGATCTTCTCGTCTGCGCCACCGCAGTGCACCGTAATGACATCGCTTTCGACGGCATGGTCGTAAATGATGGTGCCGACAGGCGTATCGGGGTCGAGAATAATGGTCTGAGGAATTTGAAAGGTAACGATACCGCCCTCCCCGCCGCTGAAGGAACAGTCGGCAAAAGCCGGGTGTATCAACGAGGCGGCTGCCAGCAGGACGACCGAGATAAAGCTTCTAACCAGCGTAGTCACGCGCATTTACTCCTGCTTCAGCGGCAATTGGCCGCGATGTTAATGATTCCGTCGGGATTGCCATCCGGCAAATCGATGGTGCCATGGCACTGTTCGTTCTGCGCCCCTCCCCACTGCGCGCTGAACGAGGTGTGTCCTTTGAGTCCGGAGAGGTAGACTTCGCCCTCATCACCGACAATCGCGGTGGTGTTATCAAGCGCCACGATGGCGCCAAACGGCACCGGTTTACCCTGACGACGCAGGGCGACCAGCGCGCGACGCCCAACGCGGGCCTCGAAGGTCGCCAGTATCGCCGCCCCTTTTGTCGGCACGAGATCCAGCGTTGCCGCGTCAATATCAATATCGCTGCGATCCTGCGTGTTGACCGTAAGGATATTGTGTCGGTATGCCGTCAGCGACGGCACAATCGCATTGCCAAAGGCATCGGTATAAATGCCCCGCCCGTTCTGAACGTTGACGTTCTCGCCGTCGTCGATGTGGACAATCGCGAAGGCGTCCCGCACGGGCTGCCCCAGCGTAATGCCCTGACCGTGGGCCACGATGGAACCCTGCGCGCTGTAGTTCCACTGTCGGTTATCCCCACCGTAGCTGTACCCCATGCCAACCTCGCCGGACGAGCCGCGGTAGCGTCCTGATACGCTCGCACCATAGCCTGTATCTTTGTTGGCGTAGGTCTGCTGCAGGTTATAGCTCAGCTTGTTATCCTCAAGCGCGGATCCGCCGATCCCCACCTGGTGAGAGGCAAACCCGCCGCCAGCAGTGTTCACGCTATAGCTGGCCCACGCGTTAGAAAGCCAGCGCGATAGCGGGATGTTGACGTTCAGCGCCAGCTGCCGATCGGTATCGGCATCGGGCGTGCGGGTCAGGTTGTAGCTTATCGACCAGGTAATATCCCGCCAGCTGGAGCTCAGCCCGGCGCTGACGCTGCGCTCGTGACCGTCCATATCCCAGTAATCCTGCTGATAGCCGTTAAGATACGCCGAGCCCCAGTCAGAGAGACGCTGGGAAAGGTTTACCTGCATGCGGCTTCGGCGGTTGTTGGTCCTGCGGTAGGTATAAATGCCATCATCGATCGCGCTGTCGCGCTGATCGATGGCTTCCTGGAAGGTATAGAACCCGGAGGTGGAATAGCGGTAGCTCGCAAGCGTAACGGTAGTATCCGTATCGGAAATATCTTTTGAATATTGTGCACGCCATGAAAGCCCATTTGCGTCGTCACGCCCGTCATCAAAGGCGGTTCGGGCGGAGGTGAGATCTACCGAGGCAGACCCCAGACGGCCCAAATCCGCGCCAACCCCCAGCAGCAGCGCATGATACAGCGACGCCCCCTGCACTCCGGTGTAGGCCGTTACCCCGTACGGCAGGCCATAAATGGCCGTGCCCTGCACGAAGGCTGGCTCCTCCTCCCCTTCATTAGCGCGATAGCGTCCGGCCGCCAGCGAATACTTAAACCCGCCCTCGCGCTGGAGCACCGGTACCGACGCGCTCGCCTGTATGAAGCTGTGCTCTGTGCCATCCGCCTCTTCAACGGTCACCTCCAGATCCGAGCCGGAGGAAACCTGGCTTAGGTCACGGATCTCAAACGGCCCCGGCGAGACGTTGGTTTGATAAACCATGTAGCCGTTCTGCTTAATGGTGACTTTTGCATCGCTGTTGGCAATCCCGCGCACGACGGGCGCAAACCCCTGCTGGCTGACCGGCAGCATAGCCGTATCCGTCTCCAGCGTCATGCCGGTCATCTGCACGCTGTCGAACAGCTCGCCGTTGGTGTAAGTCTGGCCCAGCTCAAGCTGGCTTTGCAGCGTTTTGATATCGCGCTGCAGGGTGGTGGCGATGGCGTCCCAGCCCGAGGCATCACTCCAGGTACTGTTGTTGCGCAGCCGCCACGCGCCGAAATTAAGACCCGACGTCAGGCCAAGCCAGGTGGATGAGCTTTGGCCCATGCTGTAGTGCTGCTGAGAGCCGCTGAGCTGATAGCTTGTCCAGGCCACCGGGGCGCCGTCATCCCAGAATTTCGGGTTAATCGCGCCCGCAGCCGCGCGGCTACGATAGACCTGCGGGATGACCAGCGTCAGAGTCTGGTTATCCTGACTGTAATCGTAGCGAGCATGTTCAATAAAATGGGAGATATCCCGGATGCAGGCCGCGTCGTCCAGATCTTTGAGATCCGGAACGGCGTCGACGTTCACGCCGTATTCACGCAGGTCTGCTTTGGTCAGCTCCGGCAGAAGCCGCTGCTTATCGTCAGAAAGTACATAGTTGACGACGCGTTTATCCACGACGTCCCGATCCCACACGATGGTGGTGAGATAGCTTCCTGCCAGCAAGCCGTTATCGTTAATGAAGTTTTTGAGCGTTGCGGTATTTTCCAGCGGGGTATCCAGCTCAAGGATCCGCAGGTTGAATTCGTCATCGGCCCACGCAGGCGGGATCGCGGCGAACAGCGCGAGCACGATCCCGGACAATACCTGCTTATGGTGAAAGGACGATGACATAGCATTCCAACACGATCTCGTTAAAGGGCCTGCTTGCGCTGAGGGGTTTGCGCCCCGAAATCATTGATGGCCGTCCAGGTCACCGCACCCGCCGCCCCTTTTGGCAACGCAAAATGCTGCTCGCTAAACGGCGCGACCATCATCGAGATGGCCCCCGGCGTCGCTTCCGTCTCTTCCACCGGTACGCTTTTCCCGCCCACGGCCAGCTCGCCAAAGGAGATGTAAAACGGCGTCGGGTTTTTGGCGATAAGCGTGTCGCCCTGACGACGGAACGTTAATTTTTCATCCGCCACCAGCGCATCGGACTCGTTTAGCTGAGACGGACGCCAGAAAAGCTTAAGCCGCGTTTTCATCGCGAACTGCAGGGTATTTTTCTCTTTCAGCTCAGGGGAGAGCGCGGAGACCGATTTCACGTTCGCCAGGAACAGCGATTCGCGGTCTGACGGCAGGCTTTTTTTATCGCCGGTAAAAATAATGTGTAACAGCGTTTGCCGGTTTTCCTGCAGCTTATATACGGGCGGCGTAATGACAAAGGGCGCTTTTGCATTATTAACGTAGCTGACCCAGCTTTGCACCAGATAACGGGTATGCGGATCTTTATTTTTAAGGGCTATTTGTACTTCAGATTTATTTGAAGGATAAATAATACGCGTCCCACCCAGCACTACGCTGGCTTGGGCTGACAGGCAAGAAATAACTAAACAACCACATAATAATTTAAATAACGTCTTCATACACCGTTCCAAAAGGCAGCCGTTAAGGCTGCCAGTCATTATTTAGCGATACATAACCTCGAAAGTTGCCGAAGAGGAGTAACGGCCGGCGGTTGGTGCCGTATTGCCAATCTGAATCACCTTCGCGATATAGTTAAAGACGGAGGCGGAGGCTCCTGTCGCATCGTTTGCTACATCGGTGCCCGCAGCGGGTTCGGAGCCGTCAAACACCACATCGCCTTTCGAGCCGTTTTCATTGCTGACGATGATGCCAACGTTGCTGGCATTGCCTGCGCCGCTGAGATCGTTCTTGAGCCGTTTTTTCGCGGCATCCGTCGTTGTACCGCTGAACTTGAGGTTTATCTTGGAAACCAGCGGGTCGCATTTTTTCACTTCGATCTTAAACGCTTTGGTGGTGCCTACCGCGCCGTCAGAGCCAAAGTCCGAAGGATACGTATCGGCGAACGTCACGGTTGACGATGTCGTACCCGAGCCGTCGACATCAATTTCACAGGTGTTCGCCACCACTCTTCCGGCAAAATTCACCGTGCCGGAGTCACCCGCGGCAAATGCAGGCAAAGAGAGCGCAGCCATAATGCTTCCAGCCAGAAATGAAGAAATAACAGACTTATTCATAATGATATCCTTATATATACCGATGCAGTCATCCATTCCCGCGCCTGTGCAGTGCGTCAGAATGTTATTTAATCTTTTATATCACTCACGCTGGGCAATTGAGCCAGCAACGTTTGAGGAAAAACAGGAGTTCCTTAAGAACATTACATCAGATAATTCTCGCAGCTGTCCAGACCGTATAAAAATCAACGCCACGCGTTCGTGTACAAGAGTATGTTTTAAATAAAAAATAATGGACCTTAGTAATTCTTAATTGTGGATTTATTTTTATTAAAAAATTACAAACTGTGAATAATAAAAAAAGGCCGCTTTATAATAAAGCGGCCTTTTATTCAGCGAACTAATTAGTTTCCGCCAAACATATCCTTAATCCAGCCGGCGACGCCATCGCTGTCTTTCTTCTCATTCTGCTGCGGCTGCTGTTGCTGCGGCTGCTGAGGCTGAGAAGATTGATCGAACGGGTTGCCCGTGGGCTGTTCAGGCTGGCTTTGCTGACACAGCGAGTCCGGATTGGCCGTCCAGACCGGCAGGGTACGCATCCCACCGCCGCACACGAAGTTACCGGAACTGTCCACGCCCATATCGACGATATCTTCCGGCGCAACCAGGTTCAGCGGCACCGGGGACTGATTGGCCAGATAGCGCTGGTAAATCGACATCGCCCCGCTCGCACCGTAAAGCTTGGTCGGCTGGTTGTTATCGCGGCCTACCCAGGTGATCACCACTTCGCGGCCATCGATACCGGCAAACCAGGTATCAACGTTGTTGTTGGTGGTCCCGGTTTTCCCCGCCAGGTGCAGACCGGGATACTTCGCCCCCAGCTGACGCCCGGTACCGCGCTGCACAACCTGCTGCATTGTCCACAGCGTCATATAAGCGGCCTGAGCCGGAACGGCACGTTCCGCCTGCGGGAAGCTCTGATACAGCACGGAGCCATCTTCGGCAATCACCGAACGCAGGGCCGACAGCGGCGCACGGTTACCGCCGCTGGCAATGGTCTGGAATGCCTGGGCGACTTCAATTGGCGTCAGGTTAAGCGCCCCGAGAATCATCGCCGGCACCGGGTGGAGCTGATCTTTCGACACGCCCAGTTTTTGCCAGGTGTCGACAATCGCAGGCAGGCCCAGCGACATGCCCAGGTTCACCGTTGGCACGTTCATGGAGCGGGTCAACGCATCCACCAGCATGACCTGGCCGCTGAACTGTTTATCATCGTTCTGCGGGGACCAGACCTGGCCGTTAGGCTGACGCAGGGAGATCGGCGCATCCGCGATCCAGGTATTCAGACGATACTGGTTTGGCTGACTCAGGGCCGTCAGGTAGGTCGCCGGTTTTGCCAGAGAACCAATCGAACGACGGGCCTGCATGGCGCGGTTGTAGCCTGCAAACTGCGGCTCGGCGCCGCCCACCATCGCGCGCACTTCACCGGTGTTACGGTCAACCACCACCATCGCGGTTTCCAGATCGGAGAGCTTGCGCTGCTTCTTCAGCGCCGGAATGCCTTCCACCGCCGCTTTTTCAGCCGCGTCCTGGGCTACCGAATCAAAGGTCGTGAAGATCTTCACGCCGGAGAGATCTTTGACCTTATCACCCAGCTTGGTTTGCAGCTCCTGACGTACCAGCTGCATAAACGCAGGCTGAGGAGAAATAACGCCACCGCGCGGCTGAACGCCAAGCGGACGCGCGCTCAGCATGTCGTACAGCTCCTGGTCAATCACCTGCTGTTGTTGCAGCAGACGCAGCACCAGGTTACGACGCTCCAGCGCCAGCTTCGGATTACGCCACGGGTTATAGATGGACGCCCCTTTCACCATGCCCACCAGCAGCGCCTGCTGGTCCAGGCTCAGCTCTTCTACCGGACGACCAAAGTAGTACAGGCTCGCCAGCGGGAAGCCGCGGATCTCGTTATCGCCGCTCTGACCGAGATACACCTCGTTCATGTACAGCTCCAGAATACGATCCTTGCTGTAGCGCGCATCCATCAGCACGGCCATATAGGCTTCGTTCGCTTTACGCCAGTAAGAGCGTTCGCTGGAGAGGAACAGGTTCTTCACCAGCTGCTGGGTCAGCGTACTTGCCCCCTGCACGGTGCGACCCGCCGTCAGGTTCGCCAGTACCGCACGGCCGATAGAGTAAAGGCTGATGCCGTCGTGCTCGTAGAAGTGACGGTCCTCGGTTGCCAGCAGGGTATCCACCAGCAGATCCGGGAAGCCGTTACGCGCCACGAACAGACGCTGCTCGCCGTTTGCTGACGAGAGCATGGTGATCAGACGCGGATCGAGACGGAAGAAACCGAACTGACGGTTGTTATCCATGTTCTCGATGGTGTCCAGACGATCGCCGTCAAAGGTCAGACGCGCGCGCACCTGGCCTTCTTTGCTGTCCGGGAAATCAAACGGACGGCGGATCATCTCGATGCTTTTGGCCTGAACGGTAAATTCGCCAGGGCGCGTCATTTTTGACACCTGACGATACTGGGTGGCCTCCAGCAGTTTCACCATCTCGTTTTTGGTGATGGACATATCTGGCTCAAGGTTCACCATACGGCCATACACGGCCGCAGGTAGCTGCCAGACTTTACCGTCGATACGGCTGCGGATCTTCTGATCCAGATACACGCCGTAAATCGCCATCAGCACAACAAAAACAATAAACAGCTTTAGCAGCAGCCAGAACCAGCCGCGCTTGCCCCGAGGCTTGCGCCCTTTGCCCTTTCCTTTCCGCGGCATCGGTTCTTCATCCTCATCGTCTTCATAGTCATCGTCATAGTCCTCATCTCTGAGGCGGCGACGGCTTACTTTTTCTTTTGCCGGACGCGAGGGTTTTCCCTTACGTCCAATTGGCTCGCGGTCATTCCCCGCCATGCTTTTTCTCCGCAACTTTCAGGCGCAAAGGCCAGATTCTCTTTTCTTTCACAGGCCTGTGAAAGAAGAAATCTCTCAAAATAAACAGCAAGACTTTCCTGACAGGAAAGTCTTTAGTGTTTTCTCCCTCTCCCCGTGGGAGAGGGCCGGGGTGAGGGCAACAGGCCGCACTCCCCTTTTTTCACCTAACTTACGAATATTTCTTCGTTCGCCGCGTCGGCGCCGTGTTCGCCGGATCGTCCGGCCAGACATGTTTGGGGTATCGCCCCTTCATCTCTTTCTGCACGTCACGGTAGCTTCCCGCCCAGAACGCCCCCAAATCTCGCGTGATCTGCAGCGGGCGATGCGCAGGCGACAGCAGCTCAAGCACTAACGGCACGCGCCCGTCAGCAATCGACGGCGTGGTGGCCTCACCAAACATCTCCTGCATCCGAACGGCCAGCGCCGGTGGATTATCCTCATGATAACGGATGGCAATCCGGCTTCCGGTCGGCACAGTGTAATGCCCTGGCAGTTCACTATCCAGACGTTGACGTAATGACCAGTCCAGTAAATTCTGTAACGCAGTCTTAACATCAAGCGCCTTAAGGGCGCGCAGCGAGTGCACGCCGCTCATTTGCGGCAGTAGCCAGCGCTCAAGCGTAGCCAGCAGCGTTTCATCATCCACCGCGGGCCAATCGTTTTCCGGTAGCCACTTCGCGGCGCAGCGCAGACGAATGCGGTACTGCTCCGCTTCCGGCGTCCAGTTCAGGACGCTCAGCCCTTTTTCCCGGATGCCGTTGAGCATCGCCTGATGCAGCTCGTCTTCCGACGGCTTCGCCAGCGGCGTCGTCCCGAGCGTCAACTTACCAATCTGGCTACGGCGAAACGCCTTCAGCGTGCCCTGGGCGTCGTCCCACTCGACGATGTCCGATTGCTGTAGCAGCTGCGGACAGGCTCGCGCTAGGGCGTCTATCTCTACCGCAACCGCCTGCAGGATACGCGCATCCGGGGAGTGACTCCCCTGGAGCAAGAGCGGCGCAATCAGCCATTCGTGACGCGTCAGCGCATCATCGCTGTCCAGCATCGCCCCCATGCCGTTTGCCAGCTGGTAGCGACCGTCCAGCCCGCGCCGACGGGCAATCCTGTCCGGGAAGGCCTGGGCCAGCAGAAAGGCGATCTTTTCGCTGTCGGGCGACCCTCCCCGGCTATTGAGGCGTTTACACAGCTGCTGCGCCCGCTGCTGCCAGTTTCCCTGGCTGCGTGAAAACGCCTGCCCCAGATCGCTGCTGCCACCGCGCGGCGGCTCCTCAAGGATAGCCGCCAGTTTGGCCGCCGTGGCAATTTCATCATCCCCCTGCGCGGCCACCAGCATCGCGGCCAGACGCGGATCGTTGCCCAGCGCCGCCATTTTCTGGCCCCGCGCCGTCAGACGCTCGCCTTCCAGCGCGCCAAGCGCGGTCAGCAGGGTGCGCGCGGCAGCAAGGTTCACAACAGGCGGAGCATCAAGCCAGGTGAGCTGCTCAGGGTTCGGGCAGCCCCACTGCAGCAGATCCATCACCAGGCCAGACAAATCGCTTTGTAGAATTTCCGGCGTGCTTTGCTGCGCAGCGCGCTCCGCCTGTTCCGCGCTGGTCAAATGCAGGCAGATACCCGGCTCTAGACGCCCCGCGCGGCCCGCGCGCTGCACCATCGACGCCTGGCTGATGCGCTGCGTCAGGAGTTTTGTCAGCCCGGTGCGCGGGTCAAAGCTTGCAACACGCTCCTGCGCGCTATCCACCACCAGGCGAATACCTTCAATGGTCAGGCTGGTTTCAGCAATATTGGTTGCCAGCACCACCTTACGCTGCCCCGCCGGGGGAGGAAGAATGGCTTTACGCTGCTCCTGAAGCGACAGTGCGCCGTAGAGCGGGCAAAGCAGCACATCGCCGCCAACGCGGGTAGAAAGCTGCTCCTGCACGCGCTGGATTTCGCCGACGCCCGGCAAAAACAGCAGCAGGGAACCGGCTTCCTGACGCAGCAGCTCGGCGGCGGCAATGGCGACCGCTTCGTCAAAGCGCTGGTGGGAGGGAAGCGGTTGATAGCGGCGCTCAACCGGAAAGGCCCGCCCTTCAGAACTGATGACCGGCGCATCGGGTAGCGCCTGCCGTAGCCGCGCGTTGTCCAGCGTGGCCGACATAATAAGCAGCCGGAGATCGTCGCGCAGCCCCTGCTGAACGTCCAGCAGCAGCGCGAGGGCCAGATCCGCCTGCAGGCTGCGCTCGTGGAACTCATCCAGGATCACCAGCCCGACGCCGGTCAGCTCCGGATCGTTTTGCAGCATGCGGGTAAGAATGCCTTCGGTGACCACTTCGAGGCGCGTGCTCGGCCCCACGCAGGTCTCGGCACGCATCCTGTAACCTACCGTTTCGCCCGGCTTTTCGTTCAGCAGCTCCGCCAGACGCTGCGCCACGTTGCGCGCGGCCAGCCGGCGCGGCTCCAGCAGGATAATTTTCCCGCTGATGTTTCCGTCTTTCAGGATCTGCAGCGGCAGCCAGGTGGACTTACCCGCGCCCGTCGGGGCATTCAGCAGAACCTGCGGGGCATGGCGTAAGGCAGCGAGAAGCTCGGGAAGAATAACGGCGACCGGCAATGAGGACACTAACAGCTCCAGAGGGTTAACATTAGTCGGCGTACATTGTAGCATCGGCGCATATCATTACCGAGTCCTCCGTATGCCCGAGTCGAAACGGCTGTTTTTTGCCATTGAATTGCCCACCACGATACAGCGTCAGATTGTTCGCTGGCGCGCCGATCGCTTCCCACCGGAGGCAGGCCGCCCCGTAGCGGCGGCCAACCTGCACCTGACGCTGGCCTTTTTGGGCGACGTCAGCGCCGAAAAACAGCGGGCGCTAGCCGCCATGGCCGGGCGGATTTCTCAGCCGCCGTTTACGCTACGCCTCGACGACGCGGGCCAGTGGCTGCGTTCGCGCGTGGTCTGGCTGGGCACGCGCCAGCCGCCGCGCGGTTTGTTACAGCTGGCAAATATGCTGCGAGCGCAGGCGGCGCGCAGCGGCTGCTATCAGACCCCGCAGCCGTTTCATCCGCATATCACGCTGCTGCGCGATGCCGGTCAGGCCGTTGCCCTCCCGGCCCCGGGCTTTCACTGGGCCTTCCCGGTCAATGAATTCGCGCTTTACGAATCCGTCTTTACTCAAGGACGCACACGCTACACGCCGCTACAGCGCTGGACGCTGGGCGACACCGAAAGGAATTCTGATGAAGTTTAGTCCTCCCCTGCAGCACGCTACGCTGGTCCAACGCTACAAACGCTTCCTCGCCGACGTGGTGACACCCGAAGGGGAGACGCTCACTCTGCACTGCCCCAATACCGGAGCCATGACCGGTTGCGCCACCCCGGGTGACACGGTCTGGTATTCCACATCAGAAAATACTAAACGCAAATATGCCCATACCTGGGAAATGACTGAAACCCAAAACGGGGCATTTATTTGCGTTAACACCCTGCGCGCAAATCAGCTGGTTAAGGAAGCGCTGACCCATGGCACAATTCCTGAACTGGTGGGATATGGCACGCATAAAAGTGAAGTGAAATATGGCGATGAAGGCAGCAGAATTGACTTCATGTTACAGGCGGAAGACAGGCCGGAGTGCTATATTGAAGTGAAATCAGTGACGTTAGCAGAACAGGAAAACGGCTACTTCCCGGATGCGGTGACGCTACGTGGTCAGAAGCACCTGCGAGAGCTAATGAGTGTTGCGGCGGCGGGCAAACGCGCCGTATTGCTGTTTGCGGTATTGCATTCAGCCATTGAACGTTTCTCCCCTGCCCGCCATATTGATCCTAAATACGCGCAATTGTTGAATGAGGCACAAAAGCAGGGGGTAGAGCTTTTCGCTTATAAAGCGGAACTTTCTGCCGATAATATGACTCTGAGATCCTCTCTTCCCATTGTCTTATAAGGGATTAGACGATTGACGATTAAGTGTTCTGGCCGCGTGCGCAAATACGCTTTTCCTCACAGGCTTGTCAAGTGTTACGTTTAGATAATTGCCATCCGGAAAAGCATCTGCTATTTATAGCGACCTGATTTTTCCCCCAACACGGGGATCGATAGTGCGTGTTAAGGAGAAGCAACATGCAAGAAGGGCAAAACCGTAAAACATCGTCCCTGAGTATTCTCGCCATCGCTGGGGTGGAGCCGTATCAAGAGAAGCCGGGCGAAGAGTATATGAACGAAGCCCAGCTGTCGCACTTCAAGCGTATTCTTGAAGCATGGCGTAATCAACTCAGGGATGAAGTCGATCGCACCGTTACTCATATGCAGGATGAAGCTGCTAACTTCCCGGATCCGGTAGACCGTGCCGCTCAGGAAGAAGAGTTCAGCCTCGAACTGCGTAACCGTGACCGCGAGCGCAAACTGATCAAAAAGATCGAGAAAACGCTGAAAAAAGTCGAAGACGAAGATTTTGGCTACTGCGAATCCTGCGGTGTTGAAATTGGCATTCGTCGCCTGGAAGCGCGTCCAACCGCCGATCTGTGCATCGACTGTAAAACGCTGGCCGAAATCCGCGAAAAACAGATGGCCGGTTAATACCAGCGCTGTTTACCCACTCAAAGGCGGGAGTCTCTCCCGCCTTGTTACTGTTGATATGTCTGAATCACACTATATTGGGCGCTTCGCGCCATCTCCTTCCGGTGAATTACACTTCGGCTCATTAATTGCCGCGCTCGGCAGCTACCTGCAGGCTCACGCCCGTCGGGGAAAATGGCTCGTCCGCATTGAAGATATTGACCCACCGCGTGAAGTTCCCGGTGCAGCAGAGACGATTCTGCGTCAGCTGGAACATTACGGTCTTCACTGGGATGACGAGGTTCTGTGGCAGTCAAAACGTCACGAGGCCTATCGGGAACGTCTGGCCTGGCTTCGCGATCGGGGGCTTTCCTATAACTGCACCTGCACCCGCGCGCGTATCCAGAGCGTGGGGGGCGTCTATGACGGCCACTGCCGCACGCTTAATCACCCTTCGGAAAATGCCGCCGTGCGCATTAAGCAGCGCTCTCCGGTGACGCGCTTTAACGATTTACTCTCCGGCGAGATTCATGCCGATGAACGTCTCGCGCGGGAGGATTTTATCATCCACCGTCGCGATGGCCTGTTCGCCTATAACCTGGCCGTGGTGGTGGACGATCATTTTCAGGGCGTGACGGAAATCGTGCGCGGGGCGGATCTGGTCGAGCCGACCGTGCGGCAAATCTCGCTGTATCACCAGTTTGGCTGGACGGCGCCGGACTACATTCATCTGCCGCTGGCGGTCAACGCGCAGGGCCTGAAATTGTCAAAGCAGAATCACGCCCCGGCCCTGCCGGACGGCGATCCGCGTCCTGTTTTGATCGACGCGCTGCGATTTCTCAACCAGAATGTAATCAACGAATGGCAGGATCTGCGTATTGACGAACTGCTGAAAATGGCCGTTGCCAACTGGACGCTCGCGGCGGTGCCAAAAATCCAGCATTCTCAAATGCGTTGCGCTGAGCTATGATTAGCCGCTTTTTTCATAACAAAACACACTACGAGGTGTACCATTTTTACCCGAGTCGCTAATTTTTGCCGTAAAGTGCTAAGCCGCGAAGAGAGCATGGCGAACGATGCTATTGCACAGCCACACATGTCGGTTATTCCGCGTGAGCAGCACACTATTTCCCGCAAAGATATCAGTGAAAATGCCCTCAAGGTGCTCTATCGTCTGAATAAAGCGGGCTACGAGGCCTATCTCGTGGGCGGTGGAGTGCGTGATTTACTGCTGGGCAAAAAACCCAAAGATTTCGACGTGACGACCAGCGCCACGCCTGAGCAGGTGCGCAAATTATTCCGCAACTGCCGTCTCGTTGGCCGTCGCTTCCGTCTGGCTCACGTCATGTTTGGGCCGGAAATTATCGAAGTGGCGACCTTCCGCGGCCACCACGAAGCGGGCGCGTCCGATCGCACCACGTCGCAGCGCGGCCAGAACGGTATGCTGCTGCGCGACAATATCTTCGGCTCTATTGAAGAAGATGCCCAGCGTCGCGACTTCACCATCAACAGCCTGTATTACAGCGTGGCGGATTTCACCGTGCGCGACTACGTTGGCGGCATGCAGGACCTGAAAGAGGGTCTGATTCGCCTGATCGGCACGCCGGAAACGCGCTACCGTGAAGATCCCGTGCGCATGCTGCGCGCCGTGCGTTTCGCCGCCAAGCTCAATATGCGCATCAGCCCGGAAACGGCAGAGCCTATTCCGCGTCTGGCGACGCTGATCAACGACGTGCCGCCTGCCCGCCTGTTTGAAGAGGCGCTGAAGCTGCTGCAGGCCGGTCACGGCTTTGAAACCTATAACCTGCTGCGCGAATACAACCTGTTCCAGCCGCTGTTCCCGACCATTACCCGCTACTTCACCGAAAACGGTGACAGCCCAATGGAGCGGATGATTGCGCAGGTGCTGAAAAACACCGACACCCGCATTCGCAACGACATGCGCGTGAACCCGGCGTTCCTGTTTGCGGCGATGTTCTGGTATCCGCTGCTGGAAACGGCACAGCGCATTACCCAGGAGAGCGGGCTCGCCTATTACGATGCCTTCGCCCTGGCCGCCAACGACGTGCTGGACGAAGGGTGCCGCACGCTCGCTATTCCGAAACGTATTACCACCCTGGTGCGCGATATCTGGCAGCTTCAGCTGCGCATGTCCCGTCGTCAGGGTAAACGCGCCTGGAAGCTGATGGAGCATCCTAAGTTCCGCGCCGCGTTCGATCTGCTCTCGCTGCGTGCTGAAATCGAACGCAATCAGGAGCTGCAGCGCCTGGCGCAGTGGTGGGCCGAATTCCAGGTCTCCGCCCCGCCGGAGCAAAAAGATATGCTTACCGGGCTGGATGAAGAGCCGGAACCGCGTCGCCGCCATCGTCGTCCGCGCAAACGCGCGCCGCGTCGTGAAGGGACAGCATGACCCTCGCGTATATCGCCATCGGCAGTAATTTAGCCTCCCCGCTGGAGCAGGTTAATGCTGCCGTACAGGCGCTGGGCGAGATCCCACAGAGCCAGATCGTGGCAGTCTCCTCGTTCTATCGCACGCCGCCGCTGGGCCCGCAGGATCAGCCCGATTATCTCAATGCCGCCGTGGTGCTGGAAACGGCCCTCGGTGCCGAAACGCTGCTGGACCACACCCAGCGCATCGAACTGCAGCAGGGCCGCGTGCGCAAAGCCGAGCGCTGGGGACCGCGCACGCTGGACCTCGACATCATGCTGTTTGGTCACGAGACCATCAACACTGAGCGTCTTACCGTTCCGCATTACGACATGAAAAATCGCGGGTTTATGCTCTGGCCGCTCTTTGAAGTCGCCCCCGACCTGACCTTCCCGGATGGCGTCCCGCTTCGGTCCATTCTGGACAGCCTCAATGCGGAAAGACCCGCCCGCTGGCGATCGGGCTCCCCTGCCGATTAGCCTCAGAATAATTGTGGCTAATCGATTACCTAAAATCATTGTTCCCTCGAATGTTACTGTTAGAATGCGCAAAGATTCGCTTTTGGGCTCTCAGGAAACAGTATGAAACCAACCACCATCTCCTTACTGCAGAAATGCAAACAGGAAAAAAAACGCTTCGCCACCATCACCGCGTATGACTACAGCTTCGCCAAACTGTTTGCCGAAGAGGGTATCAACGTCATGCTGGTGGGAGATTCGTTAGGGATGACGGTACAAGGACATGATTCCACCCTGCCGGTCACGGTTGAGGATATCGCTTACCATACCCGCGCCGTGCGTCGGGGTGCCCCGGCCTGCCTGCTGCTCTCCGATCTGCCGTTTATGGCCTACGCCACGCCGGAGCAGGCGTTCGAAAACGCGGCGACGGTGATGCGTGCCGGTGCCAATATGGTCAAAATTGAAGGTGGCGCCTGGCTGGTGGAGACGGTGAAAATGCTCACCGAACGCGCCGTGCCGGTGTGTGGCCATTTGGGCCTGACGCCGCAGTCCGTCAACATCTTTGGCGGATATAAAGTGCAGGGCCGCGGTGACGCCGCTCAGACGCTGTTTGATGATGCCCTGGCGCTGGAAGCCGCGGGTGCCCAGCTGCTGGTGCTGGAGTGCGTGCCGGTTGAGCTGGCGAAGCGTATCACCGACGCGCTGTCCATTCCGGTGATTGGTATTGGCGCGGGCAACGTGACCGACGGTCAGATTCTGGTGATGCACGACGCCTTTGGCATCACCGGCGGGCATATTCCGAAGTTTGCCAAAAATTTCCTCAGCGAAGCGGGCGACATGCGCGCCGCGGTCAGGCAGTATATTGCCGACGTTGAATCCGGTGTTTACCCGGGTGAAGAACACAGTTTCCATTAAGGAGTCTCGTTGTGCTAATCATTGAAACCCTGCCGCTGCTTCGCCAGCACATCCGCCGCGCGCGTCAGGAAGGTAAACGTATCGCACTGGTCCCGACTATGGGCAACCTGCATGACGGCCACATGAAGCTGGTCGACGAAGCCAGAGCCCGTGCAGATATCGTGGTGGTCAGTATCTTCGTTAACCCCATGCAGTTTGACCGCGCCGACGATCTGGCACGCTACCCGCGCACCCTGCAGGAAGACTGCGAGAAGCTCAAAAAACGCCATGCGGATATTGTCTTCTCTCCGGCGCCGTCGGACGTGTACCCTCAGGGTACCGATGAGGCCACTTACGTTGACGTACCGGGCATTTCCACCATGCTCGAAGGCGCCAGCCGTCCGGGCCATTTTCGCGGCGTGTCGACCATCGTCAGCAAGCTGTTCAACCTGGTACAGCCGGACGTGGCCTGTTTTGGTGAGAAAGATTTCCAGCAGCTGGCGCTGATCCGCAAAATGGTTGCGGATATGGGTTACGATATCGAGATTGTGGGCGTACCGATTGTGCGCGCCAAAGACGGTCTGGCGCTCAGCTCGCGAAATGGCTACCTGACCGCCGACCAGCGTAAAATCGCCCCGGGCTTAAGCAAGGTCATGAACACCATGGCGGAGCAGCTTCTGGCAAAAGAGCTGGCGGCAGAAGAGATTATCGCCCTCGCTGAACAGGCGCTGAATGATAAAGGCTTCCGCGCTGATGATATTCAAATTCGCGACGCCGACACGCTTCTGGAGCTTACGCAGACCAGCAAACGTGCGGTCATTCTGGTGGCGGCATGGCTTGGTCAGGCCCGCCTAATCGACAATAAAGTGGTTGAACTGGCGTAGGTTCTCCTGGCCGGAAGATAAAAGGTAAACGTAATGATTCGCAAAATGCTGCAAGGTAAGCTTCACCGTGTGAAAGTCACCCAGGCCGACCTGCACTATGAAGGCTCCTGCGCCATCGACCAGGATTTCCTCGACGCGGCGGGTATTCTTGAAAACGAAGCCATTGATATCTGGAACGTCAACAACGGCAAACGTTTCTCCACCTATGCCATTGCCGCCGAGCGCGGGTCCAAAATCATCTCCGTCAACGGCGCGGCAGCGCACTGCGCGGACGTGGGCGATATCGTGATCATCGCCAGCTTCGTGATGATGTCTGACGAAGAGGCGCGTCGCTGGCAGCCGAAGGTCGCCTACTTTGAAGGCGACAATGAGATGAAGCGCACCGCGAAGGCGATTCCGGTTCAGGTCGCCTAAGCGCTACCCCTGCGGCTGATTGCTGATCAGCCGCGACATCGTCTCCAGCGAATCCGTTCTAAGAATATACAGACGCTTCAATAAGAACGGATTATCCCCCGGCTTAACCTTCCCTCGTACCGTCGTCACCGCCAGATGGAACCCGGCGTCATTCGCGGCTTTGATCGCCTTATCGTCGTAACCGCCGAACGGATAAGAGAGGTAAAGCACGTGCGGGTTAAACTGCGCCAGATCCCGTCGTGAGCGCTTAAAATCAAACAGAATATTGTGATAGCTGCGGCTCAGTAAAATGGGCTGATGGTTGTCGTCAACGCGATGCAGGAAGTGCGTGTGGGACTGATAGTCGAACACGTCATGCATCTGCTCCAGCTCCGACACGCTCATAAACTGCAGGAATTTTGGCGCCCACTTTTGCGGGTGGCGCTTGATGCGCGACGAGATAATAAACGCCGTGGCCTTAAAGCCATACGCTTTGAGGATCGGATAAGCGTAGCGGTTAACGGACTTCAGGCCATCGTCGAAGGTAATCACCACCGATTTCGCCGGCAGGTTCATCTTGTTGCGTACGTACCCTTCCAGCTGGTACATCGTCAGTGTGGTGTAGCCCTGGTCGCGCAGCCAGGTCATCTGGTTGCTGAACGCACGCACGCTGGTCGTCGTGGAGGTATGGCGAAAACGGGTGTTCTCTTCGTCACGCAGGATATGGTGATAGGTAATCACCGGAATGCCGTTGTCTTCCTGCGCGTCCAGGCTGCTGATCCAGGCCAGGCGGTTGCCGATGCGGATCTGGAACCAGGTCTGATTCAAACGGTCTTTGAGTTTGTTCAGGATCGGATAGCGAAGATTGGCGCTTAGGGTACCAAAGGGGGCACTGCCGTTGTTCGGGGCGTTATAAACGGGCGTGTCTTTCCACGTTATCAGGTTTTGATTGCTCAGCGGTTTATTCAAATCCCCCAGGCCATCCTCAACGCGCTGTTTGCCCTGCACCGGCTCCAGGTGGCCTTTGTCGATAAAGCCCGTGCCGAAGCCGAAGCGAAATTCATAATAGTCCGCCGCCGCAGGCACCACGGCGAGGATCTGCCCTGCCCGCACGTTGCCGACGTTAATAACGCTATTGCCGACCTGGGCCCAAATCGCCGCATCTTCGGTGGTTTGCATATATTGAGCAGGCAATCTTTGCTGACTTAATAAACTGGCAAAAGACGTGCCGGACACGAACATCAAAAACAGGAAAACAATACGCGTGAACATGAGGTTCTTATTCGAAGCGGAAATACTTATGTCATTGTAGCAAAAGCGACATCAATACCAACGTTTAATTCTTATACAGGTCATGGAGCAGGACGAAGGGCGGATTTTTTTGCTGCTGATGCCATAAGCTGCTGACGTCCGGAGCACCCTGCCCGACGATAGCGTTACGGAACGCCGCGCTGGTTAATATTTCGCGCTGGGGATACATCATTTCAAGTAATGGAAAGCTAATACCGGAGATCACCTCGCAGCAGTCGTGCTTGTGGCTCAGCAGGGCCGCAGCACGGTAAGGCGCCGCGCCGGATTTATCGGTAAGAAAAATGACGCCCTCTCCGGAGTCGGTTTCGTGCAGGGCATCGCACATCATCCGGCCCAGCATGTTGGTGCTTAAGCCGCGCCAGTAGTTGACGGCACGACACTGTGGCAGCGGACCAAACCTGGCTTCCAGCTTCAGCAACATGCCCTGCGCCCGTTCATCGTGGCAGGTGATAACCCATCCCAGCATAACTCTCTCCTTAGCAGGCAAGTAGTTTAGCGGAGTGAAGGTTAGCTTTCGGTGATAGCTGTCAAAGAAAGCGCCCGGCAAACAGCACGTTGCCGGGCAACAGATTAGCTGCGCAGACCGCGCCCGCGCTGGATCAGATACCAGCACAGCAGGTAGAAGGCAATGATGAACACCACCAGCACCGCCACCGTGGTAAACAGCGGCACGTCGGTGATCCCAAGGAAGCCAAAGCGGAAGCCGCTGATCATATAAACAATCGGGTTCAGGTGCGACAGCGCCTGCCAGAAAGGCGGCAGCAGCGTCAGGGAGTAGAACACTCCACCGAGATAGGTCAGCGGCGTCAGGACGAAGGTCGGGATCAGGCTAATGTCGTCAAACGTTTTGGCGAACACGGCGTTCAGCAGACCGGCCAGCGAGAACAGAATTGCCGTCAGGAGCAGCGTCAGCGCGACAAACAGCCACGAGTGGACCTGGAACGGCACGAAGAACAGCGAAATCGCCGTGACCAGGATCCCCACGCACAGCCCGCGCGCCACGCCGCCACCGACGTAGCCCGCGATAATGACGTGCGTCGGCACGGGCGCGACCAGCAGCTCTTCGATATTGCGCTGGAACTTGGCGCTAAAGAACGACGACGCCACGTTCGCATAGGCGTTGGTGATCACCGCCATCATGATCAGCCCCGGGACGATAAACTGCATATAGGTAAAGCCGTGCATCTCACCAATCCGGGAGCCAATCAGGTTACCGAAGATGATGAAATAGAGCGTCATGGTGATCACCGGCGGCACCAGGGTTTGCACCCAGATACGCATAAAGCGGTTAATCTCTTTCGCCCAGATACTTTTCAGCGCGACCCAGTAAAGATGCGTCATGCCTTGTCTCCTTGTTTATCCTGCACCAGAGAGACAAACAGCTCTTCCAGTCGGTTCGCTTTGTTACGCATACTCAAGACCTGAATCCCCTGCGCGCTCAGCTGCGAGAACACGCTGTTAATCCCCTGCTCGCGCAGCACTTCCACTTCCAGCGTTGAGGTGTCGACGAGACGGTACTGATACCCTTCGAGCTTCGGTAGCGGGCTTTTTGCCGCCAGATCGAGAATAAACGTTTCGGATTTCAGCTTGGAGAGCAGGTTCTTCATCGAGGTGTTTTCCACCAGCTCGCCGTGCTGAATGATGCCGATGTTGCGGCACAGCATTTCGGCCTCTTCCAGATAGTGGGTGGTCAGAATAATGGTGGTGCCTTTGTCGTTGAGATCTTTCAGGAAGCCCCACATGGAGCGGCGCAGCTCAATGTCTACGCCCGCCGTCGGCTCATCGAGAATCAGCAGCTTTGGCTCGTGCATCAGCGCGCGGGCAATCATCAGGCGGCGCTTCATCCCGCCGGACAACATCCGCGCGCGTTCGTTACGCTTTTCCCACAGATCGAGCTGCTTCAGGTATTTTTCGCTGCGCTCCAGCGCCTCTTTGCGCTCAACGCCGTAATAGCCCGCCTGGTTAACGACGATTTGCTGCACCGTCTCGAACGGGTTGAAGTTGAACTCCTGCGGTACCAGCCCCAGCTGGCGCTTGGCGTTAACCACATCTTTTTGCAGATCGTAGCCGAACACGCTGACGCGGCCGGAGGTTTTGTTCACCAGCGAGCTGATGATCCCGATGGTGGTGGATTTTCCCGCCCCGTTCGGCCCCAGAAGCGCGTAAAAATCCCCGGCTTCTACTTTCAGATCTATTCCGCGCAGCGCCTGAACGCCACCCGAATAGGTTTTTTTAAGCTGCTCAAGCTCCAGTGCAATTGCCATGAATTTAACTTACCTTCAGTTCTGACACACGTTGTGTGGTTTCATTAAAAGTCGGGTTACCCTATAGTAGCGCAACGCAATTACTTGGTTACAGGTCGCTAACCTCCATGAACGACATAGATACACTCATTAGCAACAATGCACTATGGTCAAAAATGCTGGTGGAGGAAGACCCCGGATTTTTTGGAAAACTGGCGCAGGCACAGAACCCGCGCTTTCTCTGGATTGGCTGTTCCGACAGCCGCGTGCCCGCCGAACGTCTGACCGGTCTTGAGCCTGGCGAGCTGTTTGTTCACCGTAATGTCGCCAACCTGGTGATTCACACCGATCTCAACTGTCTTTCTGTGGTTCAGTATGCCGTTGACGTTCTGGAAGTCGAGCACATCATCATTTGTGGCCACTACGGCTGCGGCGGCGTGCAGGCGGCGGTAGAAAACCCGGAGCTTGGGTTGATTGATAACTGGCTGCTGCACATCCGCGATATCTGGTTCAAACATAGCTCACTGCTGGGCGAAATGCCGCAGGAGCGCCGCATGGACACCCTGTGCGAGCTTAACGTGATGGAACAGGTGTATAACCTTGGGCATTCGACCATCATGCAGTCAGCGTGGAAACGCGGGCAGAAGGTTTCGATCCACGGCTGGGCGTACGGCATTCACGACGGTCTGCTGCGCAATCTGGAAGTCACCGCCACCAACCGCGAGACGCTGGAGCAGCGTTACCGTTCAGGGATTGCCAACCTCAAGCTTAAGCATGTGAACCACAAATAAACAAAGCCGGGTGGCGGCTGAGCCTTACCCGGCCTGCATGAGCCCATTCGTAGGCCCGGTAAGCGCAGCGCCACCGGGCAAAAGCGCTACTCGTCGAGAATCACAACCTTGCCCACATACGGCAAATGGCGATAACGCTGCGCGTAGTCGATACCGTAACCCACCACGAATTCGTCCGGAATCGAGAAGCCGACGAACTCAACCGGCACCTGTACTTCACGGCGCTCAGGTTTATCCAGCAGCGTACAAATCGCCAGCGATTTCGGCTCGCGCAGGCTCAGGATCTCGCGCACTTTAGAGAGCGTGTTGCCGGAGTCGATAATGTCCTCAACGATCAACACATCTTTGCCACGAATATCTTCATCCAGATCTTTCAGGATTTTCACATCACGGGTGGTGGACATGCCGCTGCCGTAGCTGGAGGCGGTCATAAAATCGACCTCATGGGGCACATGCACTTCACGGCACAGGTCGGCCATGAACATGAAAGAGCCGCGCAGCAGACCAACCAGCACCATTTCGCTGCCGCTGTCCTTGTAATGTTCGGTGATTTGACGACCCAGTTCGGCGATACGCACTTTGATCTCGGCTTCCGGGATCATCACTTCAACAGTATGTTTCATATTACTAACCAAATGATTTTAATGAAAATCTCTCAATACGGATGAGTTAATATCCAGCACTGATACGCAAGCCAGCTATTATATCAGCAAATGGATAACCCTGGCGTATGAGTTATAAAAAGCAAATATTGTGATTCCGATCACACTTGTTAATACCTATAATTAGTTGCTAGCAAATTATTAACAAAAACTGACGAGTACACTTTCTATGGCTGAAACACACTCTAAACAGCCGCGTCTACTGGTGACACTAACAGCGTTATTCGCCGCCTTCTGCGGCCTGTACCTGTTAATCGGTGGCGTCTGGCTTGTCGCGATCGGCGGCTCCTGGTACTACCCGATTGCGGGCCTGGTTATGCTTGGCGTAACCGTCCTGCTCTGGCGTAGAAAACAATCTGCACTGTGGCTGTATGCCGCACTCCTCCTTGCCACCATGATCTGGGGCGTCTGGGAAGTCGGCTTTGACTTCTGGGCACTGACGCCGCGCAGCGATATCCTGGTCTTCTTCGGTATCTGGCTGATCCTGCCGTTCGTCTGGCGTCGCCTGATCGTGCCGTCCAGCGGTGCCGTTGCGGCGCTGGTGGTGGCCCTGCTGATCAGCGGCGGCATTCTCACCTGGGCAGGCTTTAACGACCCGCAGGAAATTCACGGCACGCTGAACACCGAATCGACGCCAGCTGCGGCTATCTCGCAGGTTGCTGACGGCGACTGGCCGGCCTATGGTCGTAACCAGGAAGGTCAACGCTATTCCCCGCTGAAGCAGATTAACGCGGACAACGTTAAGAACCTGAAGGAAGCCTGGGTATTCCGTACCGGCGACCTGAAGATGCCGAACGATCCGGGTGAACTGACCAACGAAGTGACCCCGATTAAGGTCGGCAATATGCTTTATCTGTGTACGGCGCACCAGCGTCTGTTCGCGCTCGACGCGGCCACCGGTAAAGAGAAATGGCACTTCGATCCGCAGCTGAATTCCAACCCGTCGTTCCAGCACGTGACCTGCCGTGGCGTCTCTTACCACGAAGCGCGCGCCGATAATGCGAGCCCGGAAGTGGTTGCCGACTGTCCGCGCCGCATCATGCTGCCGGTCAACGATGGTCGTCTGTTCGCCATCAATGCCGAAACGGGCAAGCTGTGCGAAACCTTTGCCAACAAAGGTATCCTGAACCTGCAGACCAACATGCCGGACACCACGCCGGGTCTGTATGAGCCAACCTCACCGCCAATCATCACCGATAAAACCATCGTGATTGCCGGTTCGGTAACGGATAACTTCTCCACGCGCGAAACCTCTGGCGTCATCCGCGGCTTCGACGTGAACACCGGTAAGCTGCTGTGGGCCTTCGACCCGGGCGCGAAAGATCCGAACGCGATCCCGTCAGACGAGCACACCTTTACCTTCAACTCGCCAAACTCCTGGGCTCCTGCGGCGTATGACGCGAAGCTGGACCTGGTCTACCTGCCGATGGGCGTCACCACGCCGGATATCTGGGGCGGTAACCGAACGCCGGAGCAGGAACGCTATGCGAGCGCCATCGTGGCGCTGAACGCGACCACCGGCAAGCTGGCGTGGAGCTACCAGACCGTACACCACGATCTGTGGGATATGGATATGCCGTCCCAGCCAACGCTGGCGGACATTACCGTTGACGGCAAAACCGTTCCGGTGATTTACGCACCGGCCAAGACGGGCAACATCTTCGTGCTGGATCGCAGCAACGGCAAGCTGGTTGTGCCTGCACCGGAAAAACCGGTCCCGCAGGGCGCGGCGAAAGGCGACTACGTCTCTAAAACGCAGCCGTTCTCTGACCTGAGCTTCCGTCCGAAGAAAGACCTCAGCGGGGCAGACATGTGGGGTGCCACCATGTTTGACCAGCTGGTGTGCCGCGTGATGTTCCATCAGCTGCGCTATGAGGGCATCTTCACGCCGCCTTCCGAGCAGGGCACGCTGGTCTTCCCGGGTAACCTGGGGATGTTCGAATGGGGCGGGATCTCCGTTGATCCTAACCGTCAGGTGGCAATCGCCAACCCAATGGCGCTGCCGTTCGTTTCCCGCCTGATCCCACGCGGTCCGGGCAACCCGATGGAGCCGCCGAAAGACGCGAAAGGAACCGGCACCGAAGCCGGCATCCAGCCGCAGTACGGCGTACCGTTTGGCGTTACGCTGAACCCGTTCCTGTCGCCGTTTGGCCTGCCGTGTAAACAGCCTGCCTGGGGTTATATCTCCGGCCTGGATCTGAAAACTAACCAGATCGTGTGGAAAAAACGTATTGGTACGCCACAGGACAGCATGCCGTTCCCGATGCCGGTTCCGGTGCCGTTCAATATGGGTATGCCAATGCTGGGTGGCCCAATCTCCACCGCCGGTAACGTGCTGTTCATCGCGGCAACCGCAGATAACTACCTGCGCGCGTACAACATGACCAACGGTGAAAAACTGTGGCAAGGCCGTCTGCCAGCGGGTGGACAGGCTACCCCGATGACCTATGAAGTGAATGGCAAGCAGTACGTTGTCATCTCTGCGGGCGGTCACGGTTCGTTTGGCACGAAGATGGGCGACTATATCGTCGCGTATGCGCTGCCTGACGAAAACAAGTAACTGAAAAAGCCGGGTGGCGGCTACGCCTTACCCGGCCTACGGAAAGATGCAAAACGGCAACCTCGGTTGCCGTTTTTATGTTTGTTCCCTCTCCCCGTGGGAGAGGGCCTGGGTGAGGGCATCAGGCCGCACTGTTTTAAACAGTGAACCCCAGCATCATCCCCGTATCCTCATGCTCCAGCAGGTGGCAGTGCGCCATATAGGCAAATTCTTTCGGCGCCTCGTGGTCGAACTTCACCAGCACCTCGCTGACGCCGCCCTCCACTCTCACCGTATCCTTCCAGCCCGCGCGATGCGTCTCGGGCGCTTTGCCGTTCTCAGAAAGAATGCGGAACTGGGTGCCGTGGATATGGAACGGGTGCAGCATCATGTCCCCTTCGCCTGAAATCACCCAGCGCTCAAACTGGCCCTTTGCCGCAGCAAACATCGGCGTGTTCATGTCAAAGGCTTTGCCGTTGATCATATTGGCGTTGTGAAAATCAAAGCCATGGTCGCCGTGATGCATGTTCCCCACGCCGCCCATGCTGCCGTGGTCCATATTCATGTGGCCCATCATCTGCCCGTGGTGCATCCCCGCCATCGCCTTATCGCCATATTTCGCCATCAGCGCCTGCATCCCCATCATGTCGAGCATCGGGTTCATGGAGAGCTGCAGCTTGCGCTGCGTAAGCCCATCGAGCGACGGGAGGGCTGGCAGCGTCGTCAGCGTATCAGGCAGCGAACCGGAAGCAGCCACCAGCAGCGGCTGAATACGCAGCACCGGATGCGGCTTGTCGAAGGGCGCAACCGCCATCCCCATCTGGCTCACCGGCAGTGTCACGAGGTCAAACGGCTTGCCGTCGCTGATGTCCACCAGCACCTCAAAGCGTTCGCCCATCAGCATCGGCAGCTCGCTCACTTTTACCGGCTCCGGCAGCAGCCCGCCGTCGCTGGCGACCACGTACAGCGGGCGCTTATCGCTGGTGGCGAAGTTGAGCGAGCGCGCGTTACAGCCGTTGAGCAGGCGCAGGCGCAGCCAGCCTTTCGGCGCGGCGTGCTGAGGATAGATGGCGCCGTTGGTCAGCAGCGTGTCGCCAAACCAGCCTACCGCCGCGCTCATGACGTCCAGCTGGTAGTCAATTTGCCCGTCAGCGGTAAATTTCTTGTCCTGCACAATCACCGGCACGTCGTCGATGCCCCACTGCTTCGGCAGGCGCAGCAGGCGGCTTTCGTCGTCTTCAATCAGCACCAGCCCCGCCAGCCCCATCGCCACCTGATGGCCCGTTTTGCCATGCTGATGCGGATGGAACCAGCAGGTCGCGGCGCGCTGGTCTGGCGTAAAGGTGACGCTGCGCGCGCCGCCCGCTTTTATAATGCCCTGCGGCCCGCCGTCCACCTCGCCCGGCACTTCCAGACCGTGCCAGTGCACCGTCGTCTCTTCGGCGAGCGTGTTGTGGATATCCACCGTCACCGCCTTCCCCTTGTGCAGCTGCAGCGCCGGGCCGAGCAGGTTGCCGTTATAGCCCCACGTCGTGGCGCTGTGTGCGCCAAACGTCGTTTTACCGGCCTGAACCACAAGCTGGATTCGGCTTTGGGCGTCCGCGGTGAGTAAGTCAGGAATGGATAAGGCAGGCCTGTCAGCGGCGAAAACCGCGCGGCTCCAGAGAGGTAATGCGCTGGCCGCACCCAGCACAGCGGAATATTTTAAAAAATCACGACGTTGCATGTTCATTTCCTTATTTCCAGCAGGCGATCTTTTGAGCATAAACCCTCCCCTTACCGGAAGGTCAAGCTAAGCGGCAATAATAAAGATCGTCGCACTGGCATCAAGTATGCTAACGTTAATTTTCCGTGAAGAAGTGGTAGAAGCAATGAAGACGTTTTTCAGGACAATTTTGTTCGGTAGCCTGATGGCAATGTGTGCGAACAGCTATGCGCTGAGTGAAAATGAAGCGGAAGATATGGCCGACTTAACGGCGGTTTTTGTATTCCTGAAAAATGATTGCGGCTACCAGAATTTACCCAACGGGCAAATTCGCCGCGCGCTGGTCTTTTTTGCCCAGCAGAACCAGTGGGATCTCAGCAACTACGACAGCTTCGACATGAAGGCGCTCGGCGAAGACAGCTACCGTGACTTGAGCGGCATTGGTATTCCCACCTCCAAAAAATGCAAAGCGCTGGCTCGCGATTCACTCAGCCTGCTCGCCTACGTCAAATAACCTTCCCGACGCCTCCTGTTGAACCTCTGACCGTGCAACCACGGTTAGAGTTAGCTATCATGTTTCGCTCATTTTTAATGAGTGTTACGGATGTTAACAAAGGAGGAGTCCGCGTATGGCCGACAACACGTTGTGGCATGAAACGCTGCATGACCAGTTTGGGCAGTACTTTGCCGTTGATAACGTGCTCTATCATGAGAAAACCGATCACCAGGATCTGATTATCTTCGAGAATGCCGCCTTTGGCCGCGTCATGGCGCTGGACGGCGTGGTGCAAACCACCGAGCGGGATGAGTTTATCTATCATGAGATGATGACCCACGTTCCGCTGCTGGCGCACGGCCACGCGAAGCATGTTCTGATTATCGGCGGTGGCGACGGCGCTATGCTGCGTGAAGTGTCCCGCCATCGTGCCATTGAATCCATCACCATGGTGGAGATCGATGCGGGCGTGGTCTCTTTCTGCCGCCAGTACCTGCCCAACCATAATGCCGGCAGCTATGACGATCCGCGCTTTAGCCTGGTGATTGACGACGGCGTTAACTTTGTTAACCAGACTTCCCAGACCTTTGACGTGATCATCTCCGACTGCACCGACCCTATCGGTCCCGGCGCGTCGCTGTTTACCTCTTCCTTCTACGAAGGCTGCAAGCGCTGCCTGAACCCGGGCGGGATTTTCGTCGCACAAAACGGCGTCTGCTTCCTGCAGCAGGATGAGGCGCTGGATAGCCACCGCAAGCTCAGCACCTATTTTGATGACGTCAGCTTCTACCAGGCCGCTATTCCAACGTACTACGGCGGGATCATGACCTTTGCCTGGGCGACGGATAACGACGTATTACGCCATCTCTCCACCGAAATTATTCAGGCCCGCTTCCATCATGCTGGGCTCACGTGCCGCTACTACAATCCGGCCATTCATACCGCAGCGTTTGCGCTGCCGCAGTACCTGCAAGACGCATTATCCACTAAGGGGGTGAGCTAATTGAAAAAGCTTAAACTGCATGGCTTTAACAACCTGACCAAAAGCCTGAGTTTTTGTATTTACGATATCTGCTATGCCAAAACAGCGGAAGAGCGCGATGGCTACATCGCCTATATCGACGAACTCTACAACGCCAACCGTCTGACCGAGATCCTGTCAGAAACCTGTTCCATTATCGGCGCAAATATCCTGAATATCGCCCGACAGGATTATGAACCCCAGGGCGCGAGCGTGACCATACTGGTCAGCGAAGAGCCGGTCGACCCGCAGCTTATCGACAAAACGGAACATCCGGGCCCGCTGCCGGAAGTGGTGGTTGCCCACCTCGATAAAAGCCATATCTGCGTCCATACCTACCCGGAGAGCCACCCGGAAGGCGGGCTGTGTACCTTCCGCGCGGACATTGAAGTGTCGACCTGCGGCGTGATTTCCCCACTGAACGCGCTGAACTATCTCATCCACCAGCTGGAATCGGACATCGTCACCATTGATTACCGCGTGCGCGGCTTTACCCGTGATGTCAACGGCATGAAGCACTTCATCGACCACGAGATCAACTCCATCCAGAACTTTATGTCCGAGGACATGAAATCGCTGTATGACATGATGGACGTTAACGTGTACCAGGAAAACATCTTCCATACCAAGATGTTACTTAAGGAATTCGACCTTAAGCACTATATGTTCCACACGAAGCCGGAAGATTTAAGCGAAGAAGAGCGTAAGGCGATTACTGACCTGCTCTGGAAAGAGATGCGCGAGATCTACTACGGCCGTAATATTCCGGCCGTGTAAAAGTAAACCGGAGCAGGGATGCTCCGGCCTGTTATTTCTGTTTCATAAAGTCGCGGTATGCGTTCACCACCTGAAGGAAGTCTTCTACGCCGCACATCGACAGGCTCTCTTCGTCATAGTAGCTCATCCCCTCTTCCATCTCGTCGCCTGAAAACTCGAGCTGGTTGGCACGCACCATCACCTCTTCACCGTCCAGCCACAGCGTGTATTCGTGCCCGGCGCGCTGCCAGGATCGCTCACTGCCTTTCACCGTTTTTGCCGCCTGTTCAACCTCATCAAGAAGGGCGAGATTTTCTTTCACCTCTTCGTTAAACCAGTGTCCAACGGCTTCGTGGCCCATCGACATACGCACTTTCACCACTCCGGTGATGTCGCGCAGAAATTCGTAATCCATAGTGTTTTCCTCTGCAAAGCCATTAGGGTAATTATCGCAGCAGAGAGGAAGAAAAAAAGCGTGTGGGGTGGGAGGAATGAAAATAAAAAAGCCCCTCACCCTAACCCTAACCCTCTCCCCAAAGGGGAGAGGGAACTAATATCCCCTCGCCCCTTTGGGGAGAGGGGCCGGGGGTGAGGGGTTGTTTTTATACTGCCGTCTGGAAAATCACCCCGTCGGCCTTCTCGGTGTACTGAGAAAGCTGGTCGAAGTTCAGATAGCGATAGGTATCCACCGCCGTCTTATCTACCTGAGCCACAAAGGTCTGATACTCTTCCGGCGTTGGCAGTTTGCCAATCAGCGCGGCAACCGCCGCCAGCTCCGCAGAAGCCAGGAAGACGTTCGCACCGGTACCTAAACGGTTCGGGAAGTTACGGGTCGAGGTTGAGACCACCGTCGCGCCGTCGGCCACGCGTGCCTGGTTACCCATGCACAGGGAGCAGCCAGGGATTTCGATACGCGCACCGCTCTTGCCAAACACGCTGTAGTAGCCCTCTTCGGTCAGTTGCGCCGCGTCCATACGGGTTGGCGGCGCCACCCACAGGCGGGTTGGCAGCTGGCCTTTGTGGGTATCCAGCAGCTTGCCGGCCGCGCGGAAGTGGCCGATGTTGGTCATGCACGATCCGATGAACACTTCGTCGATCTTCTCGCCCTGAACCTCGGACAGCGGACGCGCGTCGTCCGGATCGTTCGGCGCACACAGAATTGGCTCTTTAATATCCGCCAGATCGATGTCGATCACTGCCGCGTACTCTGCGTCAGCGTCGGCTTCCAGCAGCTGCGGATCGGCCAGCCATTTTTCCATCCCCTGGATACGGCGCTCCAGCGTGCGACGGTCGCCGTAGCCTTCTGCAATCATCCACTTCAGCAGCACGATGTTAGAGTTCAGATACTCAATAATCGGCTCTTTGTTCAGCTTGATGGTGCAGCCCGCGGCGGAACGCTCGGCGGAGGCGTCGGTCAGCTCGAACGCCTGCTCCACTTTCAGATCCGGCAGCCCTTCAATTTCCAGAATGCGGCCAGAGAAGATGTTTTTCTTCCCTTTCTTCTCAACGGTCAGCAGGCCCTGTTTAATCGCATACAGCGGGATAGCGTGAACCAGGTCGCGCAGGGTGATCCCCGGCTGCATTTTACCTTTGAAGCGCACCAGCACCGATTCCGGCATATCCAGCGGCATCACGCCGGTCGCCGCAGCAAACGCCACCAGACCGGAGCCCGCCGGGAAGGAGATCCCGATTGGGAAACGGGTATGGGAGTCACCGCCGGTACCTACGGTATCCGGCAGCAGCATGCGGTTCAGCCACGAGTGGATGACGCCGTCGCCCGGACGCAGGGAAACGCCGCCGCGGTTCATGATGAAGTCTGGCAGCGTGTGGTGCGTGGTCACGTCAACCGGCTTCGGATACGCCGCAGTGTGGCAGAAGGACTGCATTACCAGGTCGGAAGAGAAGCCCAGGCACGCCAGGTCTTTCAGTTCGTCACGGGTCATTGGGCCCGTGGTGTCCTGAGAGCCGACGGAGGTCATCTTCGGCTCGCAGTATGCGCCAGGACGAACGCCCGCGACGCCACAGGCGCGACCGACCATTTTCTGCGCCAGAGAGTAGCCGCGGCTGCTTTCCGCGACGTCTTTCGCCTGACGGAATACGTCACTGTGCGGCAGACCCAGCGCTTCACGCGCCTTGGTGGTCAGGCCACGACCGATGATCAGCGGAATACGGCCACCGGCGCGCACTTCGTCGACCAGCACGTCGGTTTTCAGCTCAAAGCTTGCCAGCAGCTCGTTGGTGTCGTGGTTACGTACTTCACCTTTGAACGGGTAAACGTCAATCACGTCGCCCATGTTCAGGTTTGACACATCCACTTCGATGGGCAGCGCGCCCGCATCTTCCATGGTGTTGAAGAAGATAGGCGCAATTTTGCCGCCGAGGCACAGGCCGCCGCCGCGCTTGTTCGGCACATAAGGGATGTCGTCACCCATGAACCACAGCACGGAGTTGGTCGCGGACTTACGGGAAGAACCGGTACCCACAACGTCGCCCACGTAGGCCAGCGGGAACCCTTTTTTCTGCAGGGCTTCGATCTGTTTGATCGGGCCAACGCTGCCAGGCTGATCCGGCTCAATGCCTTCGCGGGCGTTTTTCAGCATCGCCAGGGCGTGCAGAGGAATATCCGGGCGAGACCACGCGTCCGGCGCCGGAGAGAGGTCATCGGTGTTGGTTTCGCCGGTGACTTTAAAGACGGTAACGGTGATTTTCTCAGCGAGCTCAGGACGGTTCAGGAACCATTCGGCATCGGCCCAGGACTGCATCACCTGCTTCGCATAGACGTTGCCTGCTTTGGCTTTTTCTTCCACATCGTAGAAGTTATCGAACATCAGCAGCGTAGACGAGAGCGCTTTAGCGGCAATCGGTGCCAGCTTGTCGTTATCCAGCGCGTCAATCAGCGGATGAATGTTGTAACCACCCTGCATGGTGCCGAGCAGTTCAATGGCTTTTTCAGGAGTAACCAGTGGGGAGGTGGCTTCGCCTTTGGCGATAGCGGCAAGGAATCCGGCTTTTACGTAGGCAGCTTCATCTACGCCAGGCGGTACGCGGTTGATCAACAGATCTAACAGGAATTCTTCTTCGCCCTTAGGCGGGTTCTTCAGCAGCTCGACGAGCGCGGCCATTTGGGTTGCATCTAAAGGTTTGGGTACAATTCCCTCGGCGGCACGTTCTGCTACGTGCTTACGGTATTCTTCTAGCACGACGGTTCTCCTCGCTCTCATTGTCATATGCGGCGGGCGTTCTCTTCACGCTCCTGTGAGACAGCAGTTTGTAGGGTAAATGCCCGATACCGCGTCGGGCAGCATAGCAGGATTTCTGCACAGTGTTAATCCGTTTACAAAAAAGCAACATTAAAAAATTTGCTGAATCGTTAAGCATGGTGTAGCGGGGATTTAGGGCATCATTTTGCGATATCTTCTTTACCGTGACGCTTCAGTTTTTTCGTCATCAGATATAATTGCGTAATAAATACTCACACTCTTTATCCGGACGCCCCGGACGCTTCCCAATAAAAGTCAAAACAGCCGAAGACGGGTGAATAATACTCACGCCAACCGTAACGCCTCACGGCACAGCGCTTGTCTCGTTGGAGTCATCTTATGAAGTTGCCCTTTAAGCCACATCTGCTCGTCCTTCTGTGCAGTGCCGGGCTGTTTGCCGCCTCGGGCGTCATGTTTGTCAAAAGCCGTGCGACGGAGCCAGCGGCACCAGCCCCCGTCGCCCAACAGCCCGCTGCACCGGCACCTGCCGCAGCCCAGCCCGCCCCGGTGACCGCGCCAACCTACACGGCCGCGCAAATCGATCAGTGGGTTGCTCCCATTGCGCTCTACCCTGACGCCCTGCTGTCACAAATTCTGATGGCCTCGACTTACCCGGCCAATGTGATCCAGGCGGCGCAGTGGTCCAAAGACAACCCTAAAATGGAAGGGGACGCCGCGATCCAGGCCGTTGCCAGCCAGCCGTGGGATCCGAGCGTAAAATCGCTGGTCGCCTTTCCTCAGCTGATGTCGCTGATGGGGGAAAACCCGCCGTGGGTACAAAACCTGGGTGATGCGTTTCTCGCGCAGCCGAAAGACGTGATGGATTCCGTGCAACGCCTGCGCGCGCTGGCACAGAAGACCGGCGCGCTGCAATCCACGCCTCAGCAGAAGGTCACCACCGTGACTAAACCTGCACCGGCAAAAACCAGCCCCAGCGAGGCAACGACGACGTCCGCGCCCGCCCCAACGGTGATCAAAATTGAATCTGCCGATCCGCAGGTTATTTACGTCCCCACCTACAACCCCAATACGGTTTACGGGGCCTGGCCAAACACCGCCTATCCGCCCACCTATCTCCCGCCGACGCCCGGAGAGCAGTTTAGCAACAGCTTTGTCAACGGTTTAGGCTTCAGCCTGGGCGTCGCCACCACCTATGCCATCTTCAGCAACATCGACTGGCATGATGACGATGACTGGGATCATCACCACGGCGACTATAACCGCAACGGTGATAACAATATCAATATCAACGTTCAGAACTTCAATAAAATCAGCGGACAGCGCCTGACGGACGCCAACCGCAGCTGGCAACATAACCCGGCCTATCGGGAAGGCGTGCCGTACCCCACTAATCAGCTCAACACGCGCTTCCACTCCACGAACACGGCGACCGGCCTCAGCTCGACGCAGCAAAAGCCGGTTAACCGCGACAGCCAGCGTCAGGCCGCGCTGAGCCAGATGGAGAAATCCACGGGCAAAACCTTCCCTCAAGCGGCGCGTCCCGCCGCGAAAGATGTGCAGCGACAGGCCTCAAGTGAACAGCTGAGGCAGATTTCGCAGCGCAATAACTACCGGGGCTACGACACAAAACCGCAGACGATAAAGCGGAACACCACGCAGCCACGCCCTCTTCAGCAGCGAAACGCTCAGCCCCGGGCCAATGCGCTGAGCGGCAACGACAGCCGCTCTGCGAACTGGCAGGCGCAGCAGCAGCGCGGTGCGCAAAGCAGACAGTTCGCCGCTCGCCAGCAGCAGCTACGTCCGATGCGGGCTGAGCACCGTGAAATTCGACATCGCTAAGGGAACCGACATGAAAAGTAAACTACTCAGTGGAATGGTGTTAATCATGCTTTCGGCCTCGGTGATGGCGCAGCAGTCCTTCAGCACGCCCGATCGGGCCACCGATGCGCTGGCTAAGGCCATGGGTGAGCAAAATGAGAGCGCAATGAGCAACCTGCTTGGCGAGAACTGGCGCGATTTTCTGCCTCCTGAAGGCGTTGATCCGGATGCCGTCGATCGCTTCCTGCGCGACTGGAAAGTGCGTCACCACACGGTGATCGAAGGGGATACGGCGCATCTTGTGGTCGGAGACAGCGGCTGGCAGCTTCCTATTCCGGTGGTCAAAACCGCTGCCGGCTGGGCGTTTGATATTAAAGAAGGGGCGGAAGAGATCCTGACCCGCGAAATCGGGCGTAACGAGCTCGCCGCCATTGAAGCCTTGCATGCGTATGTTGATGCACAGCAAAGCTACTTTGCGATGAACCAGAAATACGCGCAGAAGATTGTCAGCGCACAGGGGAAAAAAGACGGTTTGTACTGGCCCGCCTCACCCGGCGAAGCGCCCAGTCCGCTCGGACCGGCATTTAGCCCGAACGTGCCGGGTACCGGCTATCACGGCTATCGCTTTCGGATCCTGCCGGATAATAACGGCTTCGCGATGGTGGCCTGGCCGGTTAGCTACGGCCAGACGGGCGTCATGAGCTTTGTGATAAACCAGGAGGACAAGGTTTACCAGTCCGATCTCGGCAGCGACTCTGAGCAGAAAGCCCGGGCGATTGCCGCATATCACCCTGATAAAAGCTGGCAGCCTGTGGTCCCCTAAACGCAGCGCATAAAAAAAGCGGCCTCAGGCCGCTTTTTTCAATCTGAAGAAACTTATTTCTTCTTCGCTTTCGCGTTTGGCAGGTCGGTGATGCTGCCTTCAAACACTTCTGCCGCCAGGCCCACGGACTCGTGCAGAGTCGGGTGCGCATGGATGGTCAGCGCGATGTCTTCAGCGTCACAGCCCATTTCGATCGCCAGACCGATTTCACCCAGCAGCTCGCCGCCGTTGGTACCGACAATCGCACCACCGATCACGCGGTGAGTCTCTTTGTCGAAGATCAGTTTGGTCATACCGTCTGCGCAGTCGGAAGCGATAGCACGGCCAGAAGCAGCCCACGGGAAGGTGGCGGTTTCGTAGCTGATGCCTTTCTCTTTCGCTTCTTTCTCGGTCAGACCCACCCATGCCACTTCTGGCTCGGTGTACGCGATAGATGGGATCACTTTCGGGTCGAAGTAGTGCTTCATGCCGGCGATAACTTCAGCGGCAACGTGACCTTCATGAACGCCTTTGTGCGCCAGCATTGGCTGACCGACGATATCGCCGATAGCAAAGATGTGCGGCACGTTGGTGCGCAGCTGTTTGTCAACGCGGATGAAGCCACGGTCGTCCACTTCCACGCCGGCTTTGCCCGCGTCGAGGTTCTTACCGTTCGGCACGCGGCCGATAGCCACCAGCACGGCGTCGTAACGCTGTGGTTCGGATGGGGCTTTTTTGCCTTCCATGGAAACGTAAATACCGTCTTCTTTCGCTTCAACGGCAGTCACTTTGGTTTCCAGCATCAGGTTGAATTTCTTGCTGATGCGCTTGGTGAAGACCTTAACGATGTCTTTATCGGCAGCCGGGATAACCTGGTCGAACATTTCAACCACGTCGATCTCTGAACCCAGCGCATGGTACACGGTACCCATTTCCAGACCGATGATCCCGCCGCCCATGACCAGCAGGCGCTTAGGAACGGTTTTCAGCTCCAGCGCATCGGTGGAATCCCACACGCGCGGATCTTCATGTGGAATGAACGGCAGTTCGATTGGGCGAGAGCCTGCCGCGATGATCGCGTTGTCGAAGTTGATCACGGTTTTGCCGTTTTCGCCTTCCACTTCCAGGGTGTTCGCACCGGTGAATTTACCCAGACCGTTTACCACTTTCACCTTACGGCCTTTGGCCATACCCGCCAGACCGCCGGTCAGCTGAGTGATAACTTTCTCTTTCCAGGTACGAATTTTGTCGATATCGGTTTTCGGCTCGCCGAAGACAATACCGTGTTCTGCCAGCGCTTTGGCTTCTTCGATCACTTTCGCGACGTGCAGCAGCGCTTTAGAAGGGATACAGCCGACGTTCAGACAAACACCGCCGAGGGTGCTGTAACGTTCTACGATGACGGTTTCCAGACCTAAATCCGCGGCGCGGAACGCTGCGGAATAACCTGCCGGGCCTGCCCCAAGTACTACGACCTGAGTTTTGATTTCTGTGCTCATCATGACCTCTTAATTTGTACCCGTCGTCCACCGGGTCGTTCTATCCGCCCGCATTTTACAAAATTGTTAACAATTTTGAAACAACAAACGGCTCATGAATTTTTGCTTACGCCAGTAACGTCAATAACACCATGAGGTTACCAGAAAAAAGCCGGCCGACTGGCCGGCTTTTCGATTACATCACCAGGCGGCGAATGTCGCTCAGCATGTTGTTGATGATGGTGATGAAACGCGCACCATCAGCACCGTCGATCACGCGGTGGTCGAAGGACAGAGAGATTGGCATCATCAGACGCGGCACGAACTCTTTGCCATTCCACACCGGCTCCATTGCGGACTTGGACACGCCAAGGATCGCCACTTCCGGCGCGTTAACAATCGGCGCGAAGTGGGTCGTACCCAGGCCGCCGATGCTGGAGATCGTGAAGCAGCCGCCCTGCATTTCGCCGGCAGTCAGCTTACCATCACGCGCTTTCTTGGAGATCACGGTCAGTTCGCGGGACAGCTCGGTGATGCTCTTCTTGTTCACGTCTTTGAAGACCGGAACAACCAGACCATTTGGCGTATCAACCGCAACACCGATGTTGATGTACTTCTTCAGCGTCAGCTTCTGGCCGTCTTCGGACAGGGAGCTGTTGAAGCGAGGCATCTGCTCAAGCGCAGCGGCAACGGCTTTCATGATGAAGACCACTGGGGTGAATTTCACGTCCAGCTTGCGCTTCTCGGCTTCGGCGTTCTGCTGCTTACGGAACGCTTCCAGATCGGTGATATCGGTTTTGTCGAAGTGCGTAACGTGCGGGATCATCACCCAGTTACGGCTCAGGTTAGCACCAGAAATTTTCTGGATGCGTCCCAGCTCCACTTCTTCGATTTCGCCGAACTTGCTGAAGTCCACTTTCGGCCATGGCAGCATGCCCGGGATACCGCCACCGGTGGCTGCAGCTGGTGCAGCTTCGGCGCGTTTCACCGCGTCTTTCACGTAGGTCTGAACGTCTTCGCGCAGGATACGACCCTTACGGCCGGTACCTTTCACTTTCGCCAGGTTCACACCGAACTCGCGCGCCAGGCGGCGAATCAGCGGGGTCGCATGAACGTAAGCGTCGTTTTCAGCGAACTCAGATTTGCCTTCCGCTTTCGCAGCAGGGGCAGCAGCTGGTTTAGCAGCCTGAGCCGTTGCAGCAGCCGGTGCCGGAGCAGCCGCGGCAGCTGGAGCCGCGGCAGGCGCAGCGCCTTCCACTTCGAAGACCATGATCAGAGAGCCGGTAGACACTTTGTCGCCGGTGCTGATTTTGATCTCTTTAACGGTACCCGCGAACGGCGCAGGGACTTCCATAGAAGCCTTGTCGCCTTCAACGGTGATCAGTGACTGCTCAGCGGCAACTTTGTCGCCCACTTTTACCATCACTTCGGTCACTTCAACTTCGTCACCGCCGATGTCCGGTACGTTAACGTCCTTCGCACCGCCAGCCGCAGCTGGAGCAGCGGCAGGTGCCGGAGCAGCCGCCTGAGCCGGGGCAGCAGCAGGTGCAGCACCCGCCACTTCGAAGACCATGATCGGGGAGCCGGTAGACACTTTGTCGCCGGTGTTGATCTTGATCTCTTTAACGGTACCCGCGAACGGAGCCGGCACTTCCATAGACGCTTTGTCGCCTTCTACGGTGATCAGTGACTGCTCGGCCGCAACGGTGTCGCCCACTTTCACCAGGATTTCAGTGACTTCAACTTCGTCACCGCCGATGTCAGGCACGTTCACTTCTTTTGCTGCTGCGGCAGCTGCTGGAGCAGCGGCGGCCGGAGCGGCGTCTTTCTTCTCTTCCTGCGCAGGTGCAGCAGCTGCTGCACCGTCGGCGGAATCGAAAATCATGATCAGTTTGCCGGTCTCGGTTTTATCGCCAACGGAGACTTTGATCTCTTTAACGATGCCAGCCTGAGGAGACGGAACTTCCATAGAGGCTTTATCGCCCTCTACGGTGATCAGCGACTGTTCAGCTTCAACTTTGTCGCCTACTTTGACCAGGATCTCGGTGATTTCAACTTCATCAGCCCCGATGTCCGGTACATTGATTTCGATAGCCATTATTCTTTTACCTCTTACGCCAGACGCGGGTTAACTTTTTCTGCATCGATGTTGAATTTGGTGATTGCGTCCGCAACCACTTTCTTATCGATTTCGCCACGTTTAGCCAGTTCGCCCAGTGCTGCTACAACCACGTAAGAAGCATCAACTTCGAAGTGGTGACGCAGGTTTTCGCGGCTGTCAGAACGACCGAAGCCGTCAGTACCCAGTACGCGATAATCATCAGCTGGAACGTAAGTACGAACCTGCTCTGCGAACAGTTTCATATAGTCAGTAGACGCCACCGCTGGCGCGTCGTTCATCACCTGAGCGATGTACGGAACGCGTGGAGTTTCCAGCGGGTGCAGCATGTTCCAGCGCTCACAATCCTGACCGTCACGCGCCAGCTCGGTGAAGGAAGTCACAGAGTACACGTCGGAACCCACGCCGTAGTCTTTCGCCAGGATCTGCGCTGCTTCACGAACGTGACGCAGGATAGAGCCGGAGCCCAGCAGCTGAACTTTACCTTTGCTACCTTCGAGGGTTTCGAGTTTATAGATACCTTTACGGATACCTTCCTCGGCACCTGCTGGCATGGCCGGCATGTGGTAGTTTTCGTTCAGGGTGGTGATGTAGTAGTAAATGTTCTCTTGCGCTTCACCGTACATGCGCTGCAGACCGTCATGCATGATGACTGCCACTTCGTACGCGTAAGACGGGTCGTAAGAGATACAGTTAGGGATAGTCAGAGACTGAATGTGGCTGTGACCATCTTCGTGCTGCAGACCTTCACCGTTCAGGGTCGTACGACCTGAAGTACCACCGATCAGGAAGCCGCGAGCCTGCTGGTCGCCTGCCTGCCAGCACAGGTCACCGATACGCTGGAACCCGAACATGGAGTAGTAGATGTAGAACGGGATCATCGGCAGGTTGTTGGTGCTGTAAGAGGTCGCAGCAGCCAGCCAGGATGCGCCTGCGCCCAGCTCGTTGATACCTTCCTGCAGGATCTGACCTTTCTCGTCTTCTTTGTAGTAGGCAACCTGCTCACGGTCCTGCGGGGTGTACTGCTGGCCGTTCGGGCTGTAGATACCGATCTGACGGAACAGACCTTCCATACCGAAAGTACGCGCTTCGTCGGCGATGATAGGCACCAGGCGATCTTTGATCGACTTGTTCTTCAGCATCACGTTCAGGGCACGCACGAAAGCGATAGTGGTGGAGATCTCTTTGTTCTGCTCTTCCAGCAGCTGAGAGAAGTCTTCCAGCGCTGGCAGTTCCAGCTTCTCGGTGAAGTTAGGCTGACGAGCTGGCAGGTAACCTTTCAGCGCCTGACGACGTTCGTGCAGGTACTTGTGCTCTTCAGAACCTTCCGGGAAGGTGATGTAAGACAGGTTTTCTACCTGCTCATCGGTGACTGGAACGTTGAAACGGTCGCGGATATAACGCACGCCGTCCATGTTCATTTTCTTAACCTGGTGAGCGATGTTTTTACCTTCTGCGGTATCACCCATGCCGTAACCTTTGATGGTATGGGCCAGGATTACAGTCGCTTTACCTTTGGTTTCACGCGCTTTTTTCAGTGCAGCGTAGACTTTCTTCGGATCGTGACCACCGCGGTTCAGCGCCCAGATCTGCTCATCAGTCCAGTCTGCAACCAGTGCTGCGGTTTCAGGATATTTGCCGAAGAAGTGCTCACGCACGTAGGCACCGTCTTTGGATTTGAAGGTCTGGTAGTCGCCGTCAACGGTTTCGTTCATCAGCTGGATCAGCTTACCGCTGGTGTCTTTACGCAGCAGCTCATCCCAACGACCGCCCCACATGACTTTGATCACGTTCCAGCCAGCACCGGCGAAGATGCCTTCCAGTTCGTTGATGATCTTGCCGTTACCGGTTACCGGACCATCCAGACGCTGCAGGTTACAGTTGATGATGAAGCACAGGTTGTCCAGCTTCTCACGGGTCGCGATGGTGATCGCACCTTTAGATTCTGGCTCATCCATTTCGCCGTCGCCCAGGAAGGCGTAAACGGTCTGCTCGGAGGTGTCTTTCAGACCACGGTGTTCCAGGTATTTCAGGAATTTAGCCTGGTAGATCGCACCGATTGGACCCAGACCCATAGATACAGTCGGGAACTGCCAGAATTCAGGCATCAGTTTAGGGTGCGGGTAAGAAGACAGACCTTTACCGTGAACTTCCTGACGGAAATTGTTCATCTGCTCTTCAGTCAGACGACCTTCCAGGAATGCACGTGCATAGATGCCCGGAGAGATGTGGCCCTGGAAGTACACCAGATCGCCGCCGTCTTTCTCGTTCGCTGCACGGAAGAAGTGGTTGAAGCACACTTCGTAAACGGTCGCAGAAGACTGGAAGGACGCCATGTGGCCACCCAGTTCCAGGTCTTTCTTGGACGCGCGCAGAACGGTCATGATGGCGTTCCAGCGGATTGCAGAACGGATACGACGTTCCAGATCCAGATTGCCCGGGTATTCCGGTTCGTCTTCGACGGCAATCGTGTTTACGTAGTTGCTAGCCCCTGCACCTGAAGCAACCTTCACGCCGCCTTTGCGGGCTTCAGAAAGCAGCTGATCAATCAGATACTGAGCGCGCTCAACACCTTCTTCACGGATGACCGATTCGATCGCCTGTAGCCAGTCGCGAGTTTCGATCGGATCCACGTCATTTTGGAGACGTTCTGACATGGGGGTATTCCTTATCTATCTAATACGTTGATTTGTCTGGAACCTGTCCCATTGTATTTTCGTCAGAAAACACAATAAGACAGGTTCTGCGTTTAGTTGCCGCGCTCTAAAAGTACCTGGCGCTTAATCCTTTCGTTGCTGTATGCGGCGTAATGAACGTTCGCGACGCGATTGTTCACGGCTGCGGTCCAGCAAGATTTCCTCAATGAAAGCCAGATGGCGGTGCGACGCTTCGCGCGCCTGCTCCGGTTCCCCGGCCATTATCGCCTCGAATATTCGGGTGCGATGGTTGCTTACCAGTGGGAGCATCTCCCGACGGGCATACAACAATTCAAAATTCTGACGAACGTTCTGGGCCAGCATCGGCTCCATGCAGCGTAGCAGATGGAGGAGCACCACGTTGTGGGCCGCTTCGGTGACGGCGATCTGATACTGGACGACGGCGCTGGACTCGGCGTCTAAATCGCCGGACTGCTGTGCCCGTTCAATGGCCTGATGCAGTTCGCGTATGCGCACGCGATCTTCATCAGTGCTGCGAAGGGCGGCGTAATAGGCCGCAATACCTTCAAGCGCGTGACGGGTCTCAAGCAGGTCAAACTGGGATTCTGGGTGGTCAGAGAGAAGTTCTACCAGCGGATCGCTGAAGCTCTGCCACAGGCTGTTTTGCACAAAGGTTCCGCCGCCCTGGCGACGAAGCAGCAAGCCCTTTGCTTCGAGACGTTGAATCGCCTCACGCAGAGAGGGACGTGAAACGTCGAACTGTTTTGCCAGCTCGCGTTCTGGCGGAAGTTTCTCACCCGGGCGCAGAGTCCCTTCGAGGATTAAAAACTCCAGCTGCTGCTCAATCACATCAGATAGTTTTGGTTGGCGAATTTTGCTGTAGGCCATATTCCCTGTCTTACGCCTTTTTGCCCGGAGTCAATTGGTCTTACCAATTTCTATTTCGTATCGCTAAAGTAACAAAGTATTCACCTTCTGTCCATATTGGTTTTGATTGAAATCAGTAAACCCTGCACATTTTAACAACCTTACAGAAATAACGTTTCAGAAATGTAACTTTGCACAAATGAGTTGATTACTCACAAAGAGGGAGTTTTAACCATAATGAAACGAGGGTTTTTGCAATCTGAAGCGATTCAACAGGGCAAATACTGAAAATTCGCCCGCTTACAGCGCATTTCTATTCTATAGGTTGGGTTAGGAAGAATAAGCGGGCCGATTTACAAATGCTTTCTTTTTATTCAAGTCGTCATCATCCCTTCATAAAGCAGGTGCATTCGCAGGCGCTTACCACTATTCTGGCGCTTACGGAAGTCATCTCCGCTTTTTTCGGTCTCGTTAACCGTAAAGAAATAAATACAGAATATGGATTTTCATAATTACACACGCACAGCGTGAACATAACAACCACACACGAGGTTTCAAATGGAAGCTCAACAGCACGGCGATCAGCTAAAGCGCGGGCTTAAAAACCGCCATATTCAGCTCATCGCACTGGGCGGTGCGATTGGTACCGGCCTGTTTCTGGGCAGCGCATCCGTTATCCAGTCTGCCGGTCCGGGGATTATTTTGGGTTACGCGATTGCCGGTTTCATTGCTTTTCTGATCATGCGTCAGCTGGGTGAGATGGTCGTTGAAGAGCCGGTCGCAGGCTCTTTCAGCCACTTTGCCTATAAGTACTGGGGCAGCTTTGCCGGCTTCGCCTCGGGCTGGAACTACTGGGTGCTGTACGTTCTGGTTGCCATGGCCGAACTGACCGCCGTCGGAAAATACATTCAGTTCTGGTATCCCGAGATCCCTACCTGGGCTTCTGCTGCGGCTTTCTTCGTGATTATCAACGCCATTAACCTGACCAACGTAAAAGTGTTCGGCGAGATGGAGTTCTGGTTTGCCATCATCAAGGTGATTGCCGTGGTGGCGATGATTATCTTCGGCGGCTGGCTGCTGTTCAGCGGCAACGGCGGCCCGCAGGCCACCGTGCGCAACCTCTGGGAACAGGGCGGCTTCCTGCCTCACGGCATGACCGGCCTGGTGATGATGATGGCCATTATCATGTTCTCCTTCGGCGGTCTGGAGCTGGTGGGTATCACCGCCGCAGAAGCCGACAACCCGGAGCAGAGCATTCCAAAGGCCACGAACCAGGTTATCTACCGCATCCTGATCTTCTATGTGGGCTCGCTGGCCGTGCTGCTCTCCCTGCTGCCGTGGACGCGCGTCACCGCCGACACCAGCCCGTTTGTGCTGATCTTCCACGAGCTAGGCGACACTTTTGTGGCAAACGCCCTGAACATCGTGGTGCTGACCGCGGCGCTTTCGGTTTATAACAGCTGCGTATACTGCAACAGCCGCATGCTGTTCGGCCTGGCCCAGCAGGGCAACGCGCCAAAAGCGCTGCTCAACGTCGATAAGCGCGGCGTGCCGGTCAACACTATTCTCGTTTCGGCGGTCGTGACTGCCCTTTGCGTGCTGATTAACTACATGGCTCCCGAGTCGGCGTTTGGCCTGCTGATGGCGCTGGTGGTCTCTGCCCTGGTCATCAACTGGGCGATGATCAGCCTGGCACACATCAAGTTCCGCCGCGCGAAACAGCAGCAGGGCGTCACCACGCGCTTCCCTGCCCTGCTCTATCCGCTGGGCAACTGGATCTGCCTGCTGTTCATGGCGGCGGTGCTGGTGATCATGCTGATCACGCCGGGTATGGCGATTTCCGTCTACCTGATCCCGGTCTGGATTGCGATCCTGGGCGTGGGCTATCTCTTCAGTCAAAAAAGCCGTAAGGCCATGAAGGCCCACTAAGCCTCTCTGCGCGGCGCCTGCTTTCGCGGGTGCCGCGCGTTGTTACCTCCCTCACACTTTCATTCCTACAGCGTTTTTATCCATATCACCGCCCCAATACTGCAACGCATATATCCCTTTGCCAGCAAATAATTCTCTCCATACCGAAACCCGGAGAGCAGGCTATGGATAACGCTAAACTGTCAGTAAAAGAAAAGATCGGCTATGGGATGGGCGATGCAGGTTGCAATATCATCTTTGGCGCCATCATGCTGTTTGTTAACTATTTTTATACGGATATTTTTGGCCTGGCCCCTGCGCTGGTCGGCGTGCTGCTGCTCTCTGTCCGCGTGATTGATGCCGTAACGGACCCGATCATGGGCGCGATTGCCGACCGCACCCGCAGCAAATATGGCCGGTTTCGTCCATGGCTGCTGTGGATCGCCTTCCCCTACGCGCTGTTCAGCATCCTGATGTTTACCACGCCGGAATGGAGCTATAACAGCAAAGTTATCTATGCGTTTGTTACCTATTTCCTGCTCTCTTTAACCTACACCGCCATCAACATTCCCTACTGCTCGCTGGGCGGGGTGATCACCAACGACCCGAAAGAGCGCGTCGCCTGCCAGTCGTATCGCTTCGTGCTGGTCGGCATCGCCACGCTGCTGCTCTCATTAACGCTGCTGCCGATGGCGGACTGGTTTGGCGGGGAGAACAAAGCCAGAGGCTACCAGATGGCGATGACCGTCCTGGCGCTGATTGGGACCTGTATGTTCCTGTTCTGCTTCGCCACCGTGCGCGAGCGCGTGCGCCCGGCGGTGCAGACCCACGACGAGCTGAAAAACGATCTGAAAGACGTGTGGAAAAACGATCAGTGGGTGCGCATTCTGCTGCTGACCCTGTGCAACGTCTGTCCGGGCTTTATCCGCATGGCGGCCACCATGTATTACGTCACCTGGGTAATGGGCCAGAGCACCCACTTCGCCACCCTGTTTATCAGCCTGGGGGTCATCGGCATGATGTTTGGCAGCGTGCTGGCAAAGGTGCTGACCGACCGCTGGTGTAAGCTGAAGGTCTTCTTCTGGACCAATATCGTGCTGGCGATTTTCTCAACCGCCTTCTATTTCTTTGACCCGAAAGCCACCGTCACCATCGTGGTGCTCTACGTCCTGCTGAACATCCTGCACCAGATCCCGTCTCCGCTGCACTGGTCGCTGATGGCCGACGTGGACGACTACGGTGAGTGGAAAACCGGGAAACGCATCACCGGGATCAGCTTCTCCGGCAACATCTTCTTCCTCAAGCTGGGGCTGGCGATTGCCGGGGCGATGGTCGGCTTCCTGCTCTCCTGGTACGGCTACGACGCGGGCGCAAAAGCGCAAAGCGCGGAGGCCATTAACGGGATCGTGCTGCTCTTCACCGTCATTCCCGGCGTTGGATACTTAGTTACCGCTGGCGTGGTGCGTTTGCTGAAGGTGGACCGCGAAACCATGAAGATGATCCAGTCCGATCTGGAAAAACGCCGCGCCAACTACCGCGAGCTGAACGCTTATCAGGAACTCAAAGCCGCAGAGACAAAATAAGGAAAGTTGCATGCAAACCTGGCCAAACCCGTTTATTGAACAACGCGCCGACCCGTACATTTTACGCCATGAGGGGCAGTACTATTTTATCGCCTCCGTGCCGGAGTATGACAGGCTGGCTATCCGCCGGGCTGACTCGCTGGAGGGCTTACGTCATGCCGAAGAGGTGGTGGTCTGGCGTAAACCGGACGCCGGCCCAATGAGCCAGCTTATCTGGGCCCCGGAACTGCACCACATCGACGGGAAGTGGTACATCTATTTTGCCGCGACGCACACCCAGGCGCTCGACGCGCTCGGGATGTTCCAGCACCGCATGTTTGCCATTGAATGTGCCGAAAGCGATCCGCTCACCGGCACGTGGGTGGAAAAAGGCCAGATCAAAACGCCTTTTGATACCTTCGCCCTGGACGCCACCACCTTTGTGCATCAGGGGAAGCGCTGGTACCTGTGGGCGCAAAAAGCGCCGGATATCTCAGGTAACTCCAACCTTTACCTGTGCGAAATGGCGAACCCGTGGACGCTAAAAGGCGAGCCGGTGATGCTCAGCAAGCCGGAGTATGACTGGGAGTGTCGCGGGTTTTGGGTCAACGAAGGCCCGGCGGTGCTGTTTCACGGCGATAAGCTGTTTATCAGCTATTCCGCGAGCGCCACCGATGAGAACTACTGCATGGGGCTACTGTGTATAGACCTGACTGCCGATCCGCAAAACCCAGCAAACTGGCACAAATCTCCGCGTCCGGTATTCGCCACCAGTTATGAAAACCGTCAGTATGGGCCGGGCCACAACAGCTTCACGCAAACGCCGGAAGGGGAGGATGTGCTGGTGTATCACGCCCGGAACTACACCGAAATTGAGGGCGATCCGCTGTACGATCCGAACCGTCATACCCGCCTGAAACGGGTCCGCTGGGACGAAAACGGGATGCCTGATTTTGGCATCCCGCCTGCGGATTCGCTTTAATCTTTACGGCGCGCTGGCCTACACCAGCGTGCCGTAAATGGTCAGCAGCGCCACAACAACCACCACCACAAACGAGGTTTTCTTTGCCATTGAAACCGCCGCTTTTGGCGTTTCAATCTTGTCGGTATGCGGCTCGCGCGCCAGCGAGAACTGCGCCAGGCGCGTGAGTACCTGGTACTGCGACGTATGGCGATCGCCGAGCGAAGCGAACCATGCGGGAAGCGCTTTTTCACCGTGCCCAATGAGCGCGTACACCACGCCCACCAGACGCACCGGGAGCCAGTCGAGCACGTGCAGGATGGCATCGATGCCGGAGAGCAAACGCTCATGCGGCGTCAGATAGCGGGCAAGCCAGGTCTGCCAGGCGCGCAGGAACGCATACCCCATCAGCAACACCGGCCCCCACGGGCCGCCCACCACGAACCAGAACAGCGGCGCGAGGTAGTAACGGAAGTTAATCCACAGCAGCGCATTTTGCAGCTCGCGCAGGAACTCGCGCTCGTCGCAGTCCGGCGGCACGCCGTGGATCATCGTCAGCTCGCTCGCCATGGCGCCGCGCGCGTGGGCATCGTCACGAGAGGCGGCTTTCAGGTAGGCGTGATAGTGCAAACGCACCTTGCCCGCACCAATGCACAGCACGCCAAGCAGGATCCACACCACCAGCAGCGGCACGTTGAAAAAGAGTCCGTACAGCGAGCGCAGCAGCAGGAAGGTAATGACCATCACCCCTGCCATCATCAGCAGCGTACGCAGCATTGAAAAGTGCTTAATCCGGCGGAATAACACTTCCAGCCGGTGATCCAGATGCCAGTGCTCGCCGAGCTTGAACAGGCGTTCGGCGATGATAACCAGCAGCATGGTAAACAACGTCATGGTATCTCCTTAGTCTGACGACGCGGTGAGCATGGCGCGAAACCGGGGCCAGTCAAAGGCCGGGCCGGGATCGGTTTTTCTCGTCGGGGCAATATCACTGTGTCCCGTAATATTGTCGGCGATGGCCGGGTAGCGTCCGATAAGCGTGCGGGTCACGGCCGCTAACTGCTGATACTGCGCATCGGTGTAGGGCGTGGTATCCGTGCCTTCCAGCTCGATCCCAATAGAAAAATCGTTGCACCGTTCGCGCCCGTGATACATCGACACCCCAGCATGCCAGGCGCGTTTATCAAAGGGAACATACTGAACCACTTCACCATCACGACGAATCAGACAGTGAGCCGACACGCGCAGATGGGCAATCTCAGCAAAGAAAGGATGGGCATCGGGATCTATCGTTCCCGTGAATAACGCATCGATCCACGGGCCGCCAAACTCCCCCGGCGGGAGACTAATATTATGCACCACCAGCAGTGTGGGCTTTTCATCCTCCGGGCGGCAATCGTGGTGCGGCGAAGGCACATGCCGCGCGTCCACCAGCCATCCGTTTTCTAACAACATGCTGGAACTCCTTATGTATGGTGCTGTTACTCGGTTCAGAGTAGCATGTTTCAATATTATGATTCGTTACCAATTTGGAGTTTTATCATGCCGCCTCGCCGCTACAACCCCGACCACCGACGTGAAGCGCTTCTGGAACGTATTAATATGGATATTCCGGCAAGCGTTGCCCATGCCCTGAAAGAAGATCTGGGCGGTGACGTCAATGCCGACAATGATATTACCGCACAATTATTGCCGAAAGAGACGCGCTCGCACGCGGTCATTATCACCCGCGAAGAGGGCGTTTTTTGCGGCAAGCGCTGGGTTGAAGAGGTGTTCACGCAGCTGGCGGGCGATGATGTGCAGGTAACATGGCACGTGGAGGACGGCGATGCCGTCACGCCAAACCAGCCGCTGTTCGAGCTGGACGGCCCCTCCCGCATCCTGCTGACCGGCGAACGTACCGCGCTCAACTTTGTACAAACGCTCTCTGGCGTGGCCAGCGAAGTGCGTCGCTACGCTGACCTGCTGGCCGGCACCCGCACCCAGCTGCTGGATACCCGCAAAACGCTGCCGGGCCTGCGCACCGCGCTTAAATATGCGGTGCTCTGCGGCGGCGGCGCAAACCATCGTCTGGGCCTGTCCGACGCCTTCCTGATTAAAGAGAACCACATTATTGCCTCGGGCTCCGTGCGTCAGGCGGTGGAGAAGGCCTTCTGGCTGCACCCTGACGTGCCGGTTGAAGTGGAAGTGGAAAACCTGGACGAGCTGGAGCAGGCGATTAAGGCCGGGGCCGATATCATCATGCTCGATAACTTCGAAACCGAGCAGATGCGCGAGGCGGTAAAACTGACAAACGGCCGGGCCCAGCTTGAAGTGTCCGGGAACGTCACGTTCGACACGATCCGTGAATTCGCCGAAACCGGCGTGGATTACATCTCCGTCGGCGCGCTGACCAAGCACGTTCGCGCCCTCGACCTCTCAATGCGCTTCAAATAGCACCTTCTCCCCTCTCCACCCGGAGAGGGGAATTTCAGCCCCGCTCGCAGATCCGCTGTTCTTCGCTGTAACCCTCAAAAAATTCTCTGAAGCGCCCTTCCCGTTCCCTTTTTTGCCCCTCGTTTCTGCTCTTTTCCGCTGACAAAGTAGCGCCACTTTGCAAAAGGAGCGGATATGGACAGACAACAAGGATTCACACTCATTGAGCTGATGGTGGTCATCGGCATTATTGCGATTTTGAGCGCCATCGGCGTTCCCGCCTATCAGAACTACCTGCGCAAGGCAGCCCTGACCGATATGCTGCAAACCTTCGTTCCCTACCGCACGGCCATCGAGCTTTGCGCGCTGGACCACGGTGGCGTGGCGAGCTGCGATGCGGGCAGCAACGGCATTCCGTCCCCCACGACCACACGCTACGTTTCAGGAATGAGCGTGGCGAAAGGGATCGTGACCTTAACGGGGCAGGAGAGCCTTAACGGGCTTGAGGTGGTCATGTCGCCACAGTGGAACGACGGCAACGGGATGACGGGCTGGACGCGCGTCTGCAATGCCAGTGCTGACAGCGCACTGAAGCAGGCCTGCGAAGACGTTTTCCGCTTCGACACTAACTGAGGTGCGGACAATGAATACCGACCAGCTCGTCGCGCTTTGCCAGCGCCATCATGCTCTGCTGCTTACCAGCGACGGTGACAAAGTGAGCATTGCCGTGGTGGGCACCCCCGCGACTGAACTCATGGAGGCGCTTCGCTTCGCGACCCAGAAACGGATCGATATTGAGTGCTGGAGCGCCGAACGCATGGAAAAACACCGGCAGTTAACGTCACAAGTGCATCTGCCCGTCGCTTCACAAGCACGCTCCGCGGTGGACATCCTCAACCACACGCTGCAGCAGGCGATCAACCAACGCGCCTCCGACATTCACATCGAACCGATGGAGCACGCATGCCAGATCCGTTTACGCATCGACGGCGTACTTTGCCCCCAGCCTCCGCTATCCGCCTCGCTGGCCAGCCTGTTCAGCGCACGCTTAAAGGTGCTGGGCAACCTGGATATCGCAGAACGTCGTTTGCCTCAGGACGGCCAGTTTACGATTGAGCTGGCAGACGCGCCGGTCTCGTTTCGAATCGCGACGCTTCCCTGCAGCGGCGGCGAGAAAATCGTGTTGCGTCTTCTGCATCAGGTTCAGCAGGCCCTTGAGCCAAAGGCGCTTGGCATGAGTGCTGAGCAGTTAGCCAGTTTTAATGAGGTGCTTCACCAGCCGCAGGGGCTAATTTTGGTCACAGGCCCTACCGGCAGCGGCAAAACCGTGACGCTGTACAGCGCGCTGCAGGCGCGTAACACCCCAGACGTCAACATCTGCAGCGTGGAGGATCCTATTGAGATCCCCCTTGCCGGATTAAACCAGACGCAGATTAACCCTCGGGCGGGCCTAACCTTCCAGAGCGTTCTGCGGGCGCTGCTGCGTCAGGATCCAGACATCATTATGGTCGGCGAAATCCGTGACGGAGAAACGGCAGACATTGCCATCAATGCCGCCCAGACCGGGCATCTGGTGCTGTCGACCCTGCATACCAACTCGACGACGGAAACCCTGATTCGCCTGGAGCAGATGGGCGTCGCGCGCTGGATGATATCTTCCGCGCTATCGATGGTCATTGCCCAGCGCCTGGTCCGCCGTCTGTGCCCACACTGTCGCCGGGAAGCCAGCGAGCAGGCTCAATTACCGCGCGCCGTATGGTCCAGACCGCTTCCGCGCTGGCAGCCCACCGGCTGCGATCGTTGCTATCACGGTTTTTATGGCCGCGTGGCCATTTTTGAAGTGCTCACAATCGACAGCGCCCTGCGGCAGGCGATTGCCAGCGGGGCGGGAACAGAGGTGATAGAGGCCAGCGCGCGGCAGGCGGGAATGCTTTCTCTTTTTGAACACGGCTGCATGGCCGTCGAACAAGGGCTGACCACGATCGAAGAGCTGGTGCGCGTCCTGGGAATGCCAAATGGCGGCTAATCAGCTCTGGCGCTGGCGAGCGCTCACCCAAGAGGGAGAACCCCGCAGCGGGACGCTCTGGGCCCCGGACCGCAATGCGGCCTTCATCTGGCTGATGCGTAGCGACCTTCATCCTCTGACGCTGACCCGATGCGCTCAGCGACACCGCTGGCAGCCACATCACTGCTACGAGATGTTTCGCCAGCTCGCAACCCTTCTGCAGGCCGGGCTGACATTGTCCCACAGCCTGCAGATGCTGGCAGAGCAACACCCGTTAAAGCCGTGGCAGGCGCTGCTGCAAAGCATTGCCGATGAGCTCAGCGAGGGAGCCCCATTTTCTGAATCGCTAAAAAAGTGGCCTGCGGTGTTTAGCCCGCTGCATGTCTCGATGGTGAAAACCGGTGAGCTCACAGGCAAACTGGAGGCGTGCTGTAGCCAGCTCGCTGAGCAGCAAAAAGCGCAGCAGCAGCTCAGGGCGAAAGTGAAAAAGGCGCTGCGCTACCCGGCGATCGTCCTGACGCTGGCCGTGGTCGTGGTGCTGGCGATGGTCACCCTGGTCTTGCCCGAGTTTGCTGCGATCTACAAAACGTTTAACACGCCGCTGCCCTTGCTGACGCAGATGGTCATGGGAATGGCCGCCTTTATGCAGTCATATGCCCCTGCATTGCTCGCCGCGTTATGCGTCCCCTTAGTCGCGGCCTGGTCGTTACGGCAGAACCCGCGCTGGCAGCGCATGCTGATGCATACGCCGGTGATGGGCGAACTGGCGAGAGGTCAGAAGCTGGGGCACATCTTTACCGTGCTGTCACTCACCCAGCAGGCCGGCATCCCCTTTTTACAGGGCCTGGAGAGCGCGGAAGAGACCGTGGAAAGTCGTTACTGGCAGGGAATACTCGCAGGCGTTCGTGAGGACATTGAGAAAGGCCACCCGGTCTGGTCATCCTTTCAGAAGGCGGCCATCTTTACCCCGCTCTGTATTCAGCTTTTACGAACCGGAGAAATGTCAGGTACGCTGGACATGATGCTGGCAAACCTCGCCCGGCATCACACGGAGCAGACCTTTCAGCGAGCAGATAGCCTGGCGGCACTTCTGGAACCCGTGCTTCTGATTGTGACGGGGGTCATCATCGGCACGCTGGTGGTGGCAATGTACCTGCCAATATTCCACCTGGGGGATGCGATGAGCGCGGGTTAACGCCCAACAGTGCTGGCGCACGGACATGCGCCAGCGAAAGCCTTTACAGGCTATTAAATACGCGGTTTTCCTGTTCCTGAACGCGAATGAACGTCGTACGCTTCGTCAGTTCCTTCAGGCGGGAGGCCCCCACGTAGGTGCAGGCGGAGCGCAGGCCGCCGAGGATATCGCGCGCGGTGTTTTCAACCGGACCGCGCAGCGGCAGCTTCACGGTTTTGCCCTCTGCCGCACGGTATTTGGCCACACCACCGACGTGACGGGTCATTGCGGATTCAGAGCTCATGCCGTAGAACAGCATAAATTTCTCGCCGTTCTCTTCAACCACGGTACCACCGCTCTCTTCGTGGCCTGCCAGCATGCCGCCGAGCATCACGAAGTCCGTGCCGCCGCCGAAGGCCTTTGCAACATCACCCGGCATGGTGCAACCGCCGTCGCTGATGATCTGGCCGCCCAGGCCGTGCGCCGCATCGGCACATTCAATGACGGCGGAGAGCTGCGGATAACCCACACCGGTTTTGACGCGCGTGGTGCATACGGAGCCCGGGCCAATGCCCACTTTCACGATATCTGCACCGGAAAGGATCAGCTCTTCACACATTTCACCGGTCACCACGTTGCCCGCGATGATGGTTTTCGTCGGCCAGGCCTCGCGCGCCTTGCTGACGAACTGTACGAAGTGCTCGGAATAGCCGTTAGCCACGTCGATACAAACGAAGTTGAGAGCCGGGTTCGCATTCAGGATCTGTTTGGTTTTCTCGAAATCGGCATCAGAGGTGCCGGTGGAGACCATGACATGCTTCACCACATCCGCAGAGGCGGATGCAACAAACGCATTCCACTCTTCCGGGCTGTAATGCTTGTGCACGGCGGTGAGAATATCGAACTGCGCCAGGGCGGTTGCCATCTCAAAGGTTCCCACAGTATCCATGTTGGCAGCGATGATCGGCACGCCAGACCAGGTCTGACCGGAATGCTTAAAGGTGAATTGACGTTCGAGTTCAACGTCTGAGCGACTTTTCAGTGTAGAGCGTTTAGGGCGGATAAGAACGTCTTTGAAACCTAACTTCAGATCTTCTTCGATACGCATGTGCGGATTCCTGGGGTTAGAGGCAAATATGTTAAAAGCACAACTCCAGTGACGCTATCATACGCACTAATACCTGCTCCGCAAGACTGCGAAATTCTCTTTTTTTACGCTACAATCCTATAAATTTACCTGGTAAAAAGCCGGTAATCAGGGATAAACGATGGCTGACGCACGTTTGAAATTCAACCAACTGATTTTAAAAATGAATAATTCCCAGGATTTGATTTAATGGGGTATATCGTCGCATTAACCGGCGGCATCGGTAGCGGCAAAAGTACCGTTGCGGACGCATTTTCTCGTCTGGGCATCACGATTATTGATGCCGATATTATTGCCCGTCAGGTGGTAGAGCCGAATACACCCGCGCTAAAAGCCATCGAAGACCATTTTGGTTCGGCAATCATCAACGCCGACGGCACGCTAAATCGCCGCCAGCTTCGCGAACGCATTTTTTCCGATTCTGCGGAAAAAGCCTGGCTTAATGCCCTGCTCCACCCCATTATCCACCAGGAAACTCAGCGTCAGATTGCCGCAGCCCGCTCGCCGTATATTATGTGGGTTGTCCCATTGCTGGTGGAGAACCAGCTGCAGAATAAAGCCGATCGGGTGCTGGTCATTGATGTCTCGCCTGAAACGCAAATCCAGCGCACCGTGGCGCGCGACGGTGTCTCGCGCGAACAGGCTGAACAAATTCTTGCCGCTCAGGCCACGCGCGCTCAGCGCCTTGCCGTAGCGGATGATGTTATTGATAATAACGGCGCACCAGATGCCATTGCATCGGATGTTGCCCGTCTGCACGCGCAGTATCTGACGTTTGCCGCGCAGGCCGTTGCACAGGAAAAACCATAATGTCGACACACATCCTTTTTGAGCATCCGCTCAACGAAAAAATGCGCACCTGGCTGCGCATCGAATTCCTAATCCAACAGCTTTCACAACATCTGCCTGTTAACGATCACGCTACGGCGCTGCACTTCTTCCGCAACGTAGGCGATCTGCTGGATGTGATTGAACGCGGCGATGTCCGCACGGAATTGCTTAAAGAGCTGGAGCGCCAGCAGCGTAAATTGCAGGCATGGACAGAAGTTCCCGGGGTAGATCAGAGCCGTATCGACGCGCTTCGCCAGCAGTTAAAAAGCAGTAGCGCTGTCCTGATGGCCGCGCCGCGCGTTGGGCAGTTTTTGCGTGAAGACCGCCTGATTGGCCTGGTGCGGCAGCGTCTTAGCATCCCCGGTGGCTGCTGCAGTTTTGACCTGCCGACCCTGCACATGTGGCTACATATGCCACAGGCGCAGCGTGACGCGCAGGTTAACAGCTGGCTGGCAAGCCTGGAGCCCATGCACCAGACGCTATCGCTGATCCTCGATCTGATCCGTAACTCTGCGCCGTTCCGCAAGCAAACCAGCCTGAATGGTTTCTTCCAGGATAACGGTGATGATGCCGATCTTCTGCGTCTCAACCTGTCTCTTGGCGAACAGCTTTACCCACAGATTTCCGGGCACAAGAGCCGCTTTGCTATTCGCTTTATGCCGCTCGACAGTGAAAATGGCACCGTGCCGGAACGTCTCGATTTTGAACTGGCCTGTTGTTAAGGAGTGCCGATGTCTGATGTCACCACCGTAAGCTGCCCAACATGCGGCAAAACCGTTGTTTGGGGCGAAGTGAGTCCGTTCCGCCCGTTTTGCTGCAAGCGCTGCCAGCTAATCGACCTCGGTGAATGGGCGGCGGAAGAGAAGCGCATTCCAAGTAAAGGCGATCTCTCGGACAGCGACGACTGGAGCGAAGAGCAACGATAGCTTGAAAGCCTGCTGGCGCTTCGCTTAGCAGGCCTACAGGTTGTCCGTCAGTCGGGATATAACGGGTGCATTTGCCGGAGGAAATTTTTCGGCATCACTTGCATGAAGCGAAACCCAGCCCCCAGGTTGCCCTTCTTTACCCCAGGGTTCACCTTCCCAGCTTTCCACCAGCCAGAACCACAGCGTGATGTGCCTGTCCGGAAACTGGTACTCAAGTTTGTCAAACAGCGTTGCGCCAAGCGGCGTGATCCCCACCTCTTCCTGAAGCTCACGAACCAGCGCCTCTTCCGGCGTTTCACCTGATTCGATTTTCCCGCCAGGAAACTCCCACTTATTTGCCATGTGGGCGTCGGCGGCGCGCTGGGTGATGAAGATTTGATTTTGCGGGTTGCGAATAATCCCGACGGCAATTTGCAGTATTTTCATAGTGTCACTTCCATAAAAAAGGCGCAGATTTCTGCGCCTTTTTGTTTTTTTATAAACCTAGCTCAGACGGCCGTGGCACGCCTTATATTTTTTACCGGAACCGCACGGGCACGGATCGTTACGCCCCACTTTACGATCGCCGGTCTGCGCGGCGATCGCCGCTGCGGCTTCGCTGTCGTCGGTCTGATGGCTCAGCTGCTGCATTTGTGCCAGACGTTCAGCTTCTTCACGACGCTGCTGCTCCATCGCCTCCACTTCTTCCGGCATGCGCACCTGAACCTTGCTCAGGGTGCTGATCACTTCATATTTCAGTGACTCCAGCATAGAGGCAAACATGGAGAAGGATTCACGCTTGTACTCCTGCTTCGGATCCTTCTGCGCATAGCCACGCAGGTGGATACCCTGACGCAGGTAGTCCATCGCCGCCAGGTGCTCTTTCCACAGGGAGTCCAGCGTCTGCAGCATCACGCCTTTTTCGAAGTGACGCATCATCTCTGCGCCAACAACCTCTTCCTTACGCTTGTAAACGTCCAGCGCGGTTTCATAGATACGCTCGCGCAGGGTCTCTTCGTGCAGTTCAGGCTCTTTATCCAGCCACTCTTTGATAGGCAGATCGAGGTCAAAGTCGTTTTTCAGGCGTTCCTGCAGGCCTTCGATATCCCACATTTCTTCCAGAGACTGCGGTGGAATATGCGCATCAATCGTCGCTTTAAACACATCTTCGCGGATGCTGTTGATGGTTTCGCTCACGTCGGTCACGTCCAGCAGTTCGTTACGCTGGGTGTAGATTGCACGACGCTGATCGTTAGCCACGTCGTCATATTCCAGCAGCTGCTTACGAATATCGAAGTTGCGGCTTTCCACTTTGCGCTGTGCGTTAGCGATCGCTTTTGTCACCCACGGGTGCTCAATCGCTTCGCCAGGCTTCATCCCCAGCTTACGCATCATGCCGGACACGCGGTCGGAGGCGAAAATACGCATCAGCGCATCTTCCATAGACAGGTAGAAGCGGGATGAACCGGCATCCCCCTGACGACCCGCACGGCCGCGCAGCTGGTTGTCGATACGACGGGATTCGTGACGCTCGGTACCGATAATGTGCAGACCGCCGGAAGCCAGAACCGCGTCGTGACGCACCTGCCAGTCGGCTTTGATCTGGGCAATCTGTTCTGGCGTTGGGTTTTCCAGCTCCGCCACTTCAGCCTGCCAGCTACCGCCCAGCATAATATCGGTACCACGACCCGCCATGTTGGTGGCGATGGTCACGGCAGCCGGATAGCCCGCCTGCGCAACAATGTCCGCTTCTTTGGCGTGGAATTTGGCGTTCAGAACGTTGTGTTTGATACCCGCTTTCGTCAGCTCGTTGGAAACCACTTCGGATTTCTCGATGGAGATGGTCCCCACCAGAACCGGCTGGCCTTTCGCCGTACGGTCGCGAATATCTTCAATAATGGCCTGAATTTTTTCCGCTTCGGTCATGTAGACCAGGTCCGGCATATCCTTACGGATCATCGGACGGTTGGTTGGAACGACCACGGTATCGAGCTTATAGATAGAGCTGAATTCAAACGCTTCGGTATCAGCAGTACCGGTCATACCCGCCAGCTTCTCGTACAGACGGAAGTAGTTTTGGAAGGTGATAGACGCCAGCGTCTGGTTTTCATTCTGAATATCCACACCCTCTTTGGCTTCTACAGCCTGGTGCAGACCGTCAGACCAGCGACGTCCCTGCATGGTACGGCCGGTGTGTTCATCGACGATGATCACTTCGCCGTCTTTAACGATGTAGTCGACGTCGCGGGTAAACAGCGCGTGGGCGCGCAGCGCGGCGGTCACGTGGTGCATCAGCATGATGTTGCTCGGGGAGTAGAGAGACTCGCCCTCTTCCATAATGCCTTCAGCGACCAGCAGCTCTTCAATTTTCACCAGACCGCGTTCGGTCAGGTTCACCTGACGGGCTTTTTCATCAACGGAGAAGTGACCTTCACCCTGGAAGGTGTCGGAGTCTTCTTTCTCCTGACGCAGCAGGTGTGGAATGATTTTGTCGACCTTACGGTACATCTCGGAGCTGTCTTCAGCCGGGCCGGAGATGATCAGCGGGGTACGCGCTTCATCGATCAGGATGGAGTCCACCTCATCCACCAGCGCATAATGCAGTTTACGCTGTACGCGCTCTTCCGGGCTAAACGCCATGTTGTCGCGCAGGTAGTCAAAGCCGTATTCGTTGTTGGTACCGTAGGTGATATCGGCGTTATACGCGTCGCGCTTGGCTGGCGCAGGCAGGCCGGACATGTTGATACCCACGGTCATACCGAGGAATTCGAACAGTGGACGGTTATTTTCGGCGTCACGCTGCGCCAGATAGTCGTTGACGGTCACAACGTGAACGCCTTTACCGGTCAGCGCGTTCAGGTAGGCCGGCAGCGTTGCGGTCAGGGTTTTACCTTCACCGGTACGCATTTCCGCGATGCAGCGCTCGTTAAGCACCATACCACCCAGCAGCTGAACGTCGAAGTGACGCATGCCGAATACACGCTTACTTGCTTCACGCACCACGGCAAACGCTTCTGGGATCAGGCTTTCTAAGGTTTCGCCTTTTTCCAGACGGGCACGGAATTCCGCCGTTTTTGCCTTCAGCTCGTCATCAGAGAGCTTCTCCATTGCCGGTTCCATACCGTTGATGACGGCAACAGCTTTGCGCATACGGCGCAGGGTACGGTCGTTACGACTACCAAAAACTTTAGTTAATAATTTGATTAGCATAATAAATTCTCAAACGCCCCAGCGTGGGCAGATAAATTAAGGTATTGAAAAAGTTAATTTAGCTGAGACGTTGCGGCCCGGCGCGAATGCCGTGAGCCTGGCTAATCCAGGTTGAAACAGAGAAAGAAACAGGTGAAACAAACCCGCGCCGCGTCGTCTGGCGAACCTCAACCGGCGGCTGGCTGTCCTGGGTGAGGAGCGCGTTGAGCGTGTCCAGCAGGGCAAGATGCTGAGCCTGCACCGGCAGCGCCTCTTCCGCAACAGGCATAGCCTGCGGCGCCATCGCGAAGGAGAGATGGCGAATAACCGTGCGGATAGCGTGCTGGTGCCAGTAATCGACGGAGAAGTTCGGACGGCGGCTGGCTTCAAGCCACGCAAGGTTTGTAAAATTAACCCGCGTGTTGAGATCGTGTTTGGTGGTAGAGGTTTTTGCGGGCGTCGCCGCCTCGGCACTGTTGCAGAGCGCAGGCAAGCCGAAACTCGCCGCGACCATCCCTAATAAGAGATGCGGCCAGAAGTAACGTCTGCCAAATTGTCGCCAGCGCGTCAGTATTCCGCTCACCTGCTCCACCCAATAAGCCAGCCCTGAAGAGGCTGAGTTCAGTTATTCTTTTTCGCGCCCAGATAGTACCACTAAAGCCACTATACATCAGCAGGAATGAGGTGCCGCCGCGGGGAAAAACGGTCAAGAATGCAGCTAACGCACACATTTTCTGCGCATGACTAACAAGAGATAACGCCGGGATAAACGAAGAAGGGTAAAAATAAAAACGACTGGTCTTCCTGGTCGGAGAGAGTACCAGGTTAACCAGTCGATTTTTTTACGAAACGGCGTGAACCGTTACGCCAGAACCATGCTTGGTGCTTTGAAAGCCAGCGGCAGTTCAGCTTCGTCTTCGAAGGTCACATATTCCCAGGCTTCCTGTTTTGCCAGGACGGCCTGCAACAGTTTGTTGTTCAGCGCATGACCGGATTTGAACGCGGTAAATGCACCAATGATGTTGTGACCACACATGAACAGGTCGCCGATCGCATCCAGCATTTTGTGACGAACGAATTCATCTTCGAAACGCAGGCCGTCTTCGTTCAGTACGCGATAATCGTCAACAACGATGGCACAATCGAAGCTGCCGCCCAGGCACAGACCGCGGGACTGCAGATATTCGATATCACGCATGAAGCCAAATGTACGGGCTCGGCTGATCTGACGCATAAACGCATCAGCAGAGAAGTTCATCGCATAGCGTTGGGTGCTGGAGTCAATCGCCGGATGGTTAAAGTCGATGGTAAAGTCCAACGAGAAACCATTGTACGGTTTGAATTCAGCCCACTTGTCGCCATCTTCGACGCGAACGGTCTCTTTGATGCGAACAAATTTCTTCGCGCAGTTCAGTTCTTCGATGCCGGCATCCAGCAACAGATAAACGAACGGAGCAGCACTGCCATCCATAATCGGGATTTCTGGCGCATCGACTTCAACAATAATGTTGTCGATACCCAGACCCGCCAGGGCGGCGTTCAGGTGCTCTACGGTAGAAATCCGCACGTCATGCTCGTTCACCAGACAAGTACAGAGCATAGTATCACGCACAGATTTGGCATCGGCCGGAAAATCTACCGGTGGATTCAAGTCGGTGCGACGATAGATGACCCCGGTATTGGCCGGCGCAGGGCGTAACGTCAGCGTGACTTTCTTGCCGGTATGTAAACCGACACCCGTCGCCTGAACGATACGTTTAAGTGTCCTTTGTTTGATCATCGTATAATCTCGCCAAATTAACTATCCAACCGAGAGTGTATATCACTAACGGTGGGCCAGTTTAGCACAAAGAGCGCAAATCCCCTAATTCCAGCCAATTCTTAATCAGCTTGCTTACGCAGGAACGCCGGGATATCCAGATAATCTGGCTCTTTCGCCGTTTGCGGCGTTGGGTCGTTCACCACTTTCGCGGCCGGTTTCTGCTCCTGAGTCAGAGGAGACATACCGTGCTGCTGGTAACGATCCATTACCGGTTGCTGAGTCTGCTTGTTGGTCACTAAGGTGATCTCAGGACGTTTGTCCATACCGATACCGGTCGCAACAACGGTCACACGCAGCTCGTCGTTCATTTCAGGGTCAAGGGAAGTACCGATTACCACGGTCGCGTTGTCAGAGGCGAACGCACGGATAGTGTTACCCACGGTTTCGAACTCATCCAGACGCAGGTCAAAGCCAGCGGTAATGTTGACCAGCACGCCGCGCGCACCAGACAGATCGATATCTTCCAGCAGTGGAGAAGAGATCGCCATTTCAGCCGCTTCTTCTGCACGGTCTTCACCGCTCGCCACCCCGGAGCCCATCATCGCGTAGCCCATTTCGGACATCACGGTGCGAACGTCTGCAAAGTCAACGTTCATCAGGCCAGGACGTGTAATCAGCTCAGCGATACCCTGAACCGCGCCTTTCAGCACGTCGTTTGCTGCACCGAAGGCGTCCAGCAGGGAGATACCGCGACCGAGCACTTTCAACAGCTTATCGTTCGGGATGGTGATCAGCGAGTCCACATGCTTGGACAGCTCGGTAATACCCTGCTCCGCGAAGGCCATACGCTTCTTGCCTTCAAAGTTGAAAGGCTTGGTCACGACAGCAACGGTCAGGATACCTAAATCTTTAGCGACTTCCGCCACAACAGGTGCTGCGCCGGTACCGGTACCGCCACCCATACCTGCTGCGATGAAGACCATGTCCGCACCTTCCAGTGCAGCGCGCAGGGCTTCACGATCTTCTTCAGCCGCATTGCGACCGACTTCCGGGTTAGCCCCTGCTCCCAGCCCTTTGGTGATACCACCGCCGATCTGGATAGTCTGGCCTACAGCCGTCTTACGCAGTGCCTGTGCATCGGTGTTAACTGCAAAGAATTCAACACCTTCAATGCGCTCACGCACCATATGCTCTACGGCGTTACCGCCGCCGCCACCGACGCCGATGACTTTAATCACCGCGTCGTTGGTCAGTTCCATAGGTTCAAACATAATTTCTCTCTCCGTTGTGCCTGTCGCCCGAGACCGCTAATTCTCTCCGGTCTCTTAAAAAAATTAAAACTCTTTTCGCAACCAGTTGTTCAGTCGTTTGACCCACGACCCCACTGAGACGCGTTTTTCCACTTCTGCTTCACCACTGAGATGAGATTCCTTCCCGTAATGGAGCAGGCCCACGGCCGTTGAATAATACGGCTCCTGAGCATAATCCGTTAAACCGGTGATATTCAGCGGCGCACCAATACGCACCTGCGTATGGAACACGCGCTGAGCACAGGCCGCAAGACCTTCAATTTGCGCTGCACCGCCGGTTAATACAATCCCCGCCGCAAGATGATGCTTAACGCCCTGCTGACGAAGCTGTTCCTGTAGCTGTAAAATCTCTTCGTTGACCAGGTTGAGCAGCTCGGTATAGCGCGGCTCAATCACCTCTGCCAACGTCTGGCGCTGCAGGCTGCGCGGTGGACGACCACCAACGCTCGGCACTTCAACGCTCTCATCTTTGCCAACGATAGACCCCAGCGCACAGCCGTGGCGTACTTTAATCGCTTCTGCATCGCTCGGTGGCGTACCAAAAGCGTAAGCAATATCGCTGGTCACAACGTTCCCGGCATACGGGATCACTTTGGTGTGGCGCAGCGCACCGCCGGTATACACGGCGATATCCATTGTACCACCACCAATATCGACCACACAGACACCCAGTTCACGTTCATCTTCGGTCAGCACAGAATAACTGGCCGCCAGACCGGCGAAAATAAGTTGGTCAACTTTCAGGCCACAACGTTCAACGGCTTTAACAATGTTCTTCGCCATATCGTTGTGACATGTGATCAGGTGCACTTTTGCCTGCATACGGACGCCAGAAAGGCCGACCGGATTCTTGATCCCTTCCTGGTAGTCAATCGCATATTCCTGCGGGATGACGTGCAGCACGCGGTGCTCATCGCGGACACGGACTGATTTCGCCGTGTGCACGACGTTTTCAACGTCTTCCTGCGTCACTTCTTCTTCAGAAATCGGCACCATACCGATTTCGTTCTGGCAGCTAATATGCTTACCAGAAAGGGCAAGATAGACAGAAGAAATCTGGCAATCTGCCATCAATTCAGCCTGATCGATGGCGCGCTGAACGCATTTCACCACCGATTCAAGATCGTTTACCCCACCTTTATCCATACCACGGGACGGGCAACTGCCCACGCCAATGATATTGACCATACCGTCGGGCAGAACTTCCCCTACTAAAGCGGCAACCTTCGCGGTGCCAATCTCCAGTCCAACTACCAGTTTTCTGTCCGTCGCCTTGATCATTGTTGTTCTGCCTGTACCTGTGCCTGATTTTGTTGCTGATTAGGTTCCTCGACCGGAGCCGGTACCCAACCGACTGCTGCGCCTGAGTCATAGCGCAAATCAACGTAGCTTATCCGTTTGCCGTCAGTCTGTGCCTGCTGCTGTAAAACCGGGTAAAGTTCGACAAAACGCGCCAGACGCTTCATGGTGTCGCCGCGTCCCAGGTTGAGCTTTATGCCGTTCGTTAAGGTCAACTGCCAGGAACGGCGAGCCGTCATGGCTGCATCTTTTAACGTAAACCTGTCCTTCGCCAGCACCTGACCCATTTCACGAAAACCCTGTAACACTTCGTTTTCGCTGCCTTCAGGGCCATACAACATCGGTAAATTTTGCTTGTTGACACGATCGGCCGGGACGCTGAAGGAATTTCCGTCTACGTCAACCATGTGCTGATCATTCCAACGCGCAATGGGCACATATTCAACCAGATGAATCTTCAATTCATCAGGCCATTGCTTTCTTACGCTCGCCTGTTTTATCCAGGGCAGACGTTCAATCTGGCTCTGGATAATATTGACGTCCTGCGTCATAAAGGTGCCGGGCGAGCCCAGCGCCAGAATTGACTGGCGAATATCGTCGTTACGCGTGTAGTGACGCTCACCGGTGACCACCAGCTTAGAAAGCGGCAACCGCTGCGCATCTTCCATCCAGCCCAGGACCATCCAGCCGCTGATAAACACGGTGCACAGCACCCCGAGCAGGAAAATGATGCCTGCAAGACGCGTTCCATTGCTGCGGCGTGAAGAGGCGTATTCTTCCTCGTCATCGCGGTTGCGCGTGTTCAATGCAGCCTGAGACATATCAGCCCGCCTGGTCCAGAATGCGTACGACTAACTGCGAGAAGCTCATCCCCGCCTGACGCGCCGCCATTGGCACAAGGCTGTGGCTGGTCATTCCCGGAGAGGTATTCGCTTCCAGCAGATAAAATTGTCCATCGCTGTCCTGCATCACGTCGATGCGTCCCCAGCCCTGGCAACCCAGGACATGCCAGGCTTTAAGCACCAGGGACTGTAAATCGGCTTCGCGCTCTGCTTCAAGACCACTTGGACAGAAATATTGCGTCTCATCAGAGAGATACTTCGCCTCATAATCATAGAAGACTCCAGCGGGTTGGATACGGATTGACGGTAAAATTTCTTCACCAAGCATCGCGACGGTAAATTCCGGCCCGCTAAGCCATTTTTCTACCAGAACTTCATCATCGTGTTGAAATGCCAGCGCTAAAGCGGACGCTAATTCTTCAGCTTTATCGACTTTGGACATGCCCACGCTGGAGCCTTCCCGGCTGGGCTTTACAATAACCGGTAAGCCCAGATCAGCAATGCGTGCATTAACGCTATCCGGGAGGCCCAATTCAAATTCGCGACGCGTCAGTGCCACCCACGGAGCAACCGGTAGCCCTGCGCCCTGCCACAGCAGCTTGCTGCGCAGTTTATCCATTGAGATAGCGGAAGCCATCACGCCGCTGCCGGTGTACGGCAGGCCGATCAGATCCAGGAGCCCTTGCAGGGTGCCGTCTTCACCGCCGCGACCATGTAAAGCGATAAAGACTTTATCGAAGCCCATGGATTTTAACTGCGTCACGTCGACCTCTTTTGGATCGACCAGGTGCGCATTGACGCCACCTTCACGCAGGCCCGCCAGCACGGCCGCGCCGGAATTCAGAGAAACGTCGCGCTCGGCGGAGGTGCCGCCAGACAGGACAGCAATCTTATCAGCCATGATGCTCATCCTCCTGGTTTTGCGGCTTCAGTTTGATTTCAGCTAAGGTACGGGCGATTTTGCCGATATTTCCCGCACCCTGAATCAGAATTAAGTCGTTACCCGTCAGAACCGGTGCCAGAATTTCCGCCACCTGTGCCGGGTCAGAGACCAGAATAGGGTCAACTTTACCGCGTCCGCGGATGGTGCGGCACAGAGAACGGCTGTCTGCACCGGGAATCGGAGGCTCGCCCGCGGCATAAACGTCCAGCATCAGCAGCGTATCCACCTGCGACAGCACGCTGGCAAAGTCGTCATACAGATCGCGGGTACGCGTGTAGCGGTGCGGCTGGAAGATCATGACCAGATTTTTTTCTGGCCAGCCCGCGCGTGCGGCTTTAATGGTCGCATCCACTTCGGTCGGATGGTGGCCGTAGTCGTCCACCAGCATCGCGGTGCCGGCTTTACCGTTCACGGCATCCAGCGGGAATTCACCGAGGAAGTCGAAACGACGGCCGGTGCCCTGGAAGCTTTCCAGCGCGCGCAGGATCGCGTCATCATCAATGCCTTCTTCCGTCGCGACGGCCACTGCCGCTGCGGCATTGAGGGCATTGTGGCGCCCTGGCGCATTCAGCGTCACGTGCAGGAGCTCTTTGTCCTGACGCGCCAGCGTAAAGTGCCCCTGCGCGCCAATCTGTTTGTACTCTTCTACGCGGACGTCAGCGTCTTCGCTGAAGCCGTAGGTGGTGATTTGACGACCCACGCGCGGCAGCAGCTCGCGGATCACCGGATCGTCTACGCACATCACCGCGCGACCGTAGAACGGCAGGTTGTGCAGGAAATTGATAAAGGTCTGCTTTAAATTCTCGAAGTCACCCTGGTAGGTATCCATATGGTCAGCTTCGATGTTGGTGACAATCGCCACCATCGGCTGCAGGTGCAGGAACGACGCGTCGCTCTCATCCGCTTCCGCAATCAGATAACGGCTGTGGCCCAGACGCGCATGTACGCCTGCGGCCTTGACCAGACCGCCGTTGACGAAGGTCGGGTCGAGACCCGCTTCCGCATAAATACTGGAGACCATCGCCGTGGTCGTGGTTTTACCGTGAGTCCCGGCAATGGCGATGCCGTGGCGGAAACGCATCAGTTCCGCCAGCATTTCTGCACGGCGGATCACCGGGATGCGCGCGTCGTGCGCGGCAACGATTTCCGGGTTGTCAGAGGAGATGGCGCTTGAAACCACCACCACGCTCGCATCGCGCACGTTTTCCGGGCGATGGTTGAAATAGATAGTCGCCCCAAGCGACGCCAGCTGCTGCGTAACAGGGTTTGGCGCCAGGTCAGACCCGCTGATCTGATAGCCTTCGTTAGCTAACACTTCGGCAATACCGCCCATGCCGGCACCACCGATGCCAACAAAGTGAATGTGCCGGACGCGACGCATCTCGGGCACGATTGAACGCAGTTTTGCCAGTTGTTGTGTATTCATTCTCTAAACGCCATCGACTACTTAAAAATTCGTGCCGCGCTTCACGCGCTGCGAGGGTTAAGCCTGGGCTGCCAGGCTCACTTCTTTTGCCACCCGTTCCGTCGCATCAGGGATGGCCGTCGCGCGCGCGCGTTCAGCCATCTCAAGCAATACGTCTCTGTTCCAGCCCGCCAGGGTGGTGGCGACCGCGTCAGCGGTAAACTGTGGCTGCTCAAATATCTTCGCCGCCCCCGCTTTCTCAAGCGGCAGGGCATTCCAGTACTGCTGTCTGTCTTTGTGCTGGAACGGCACAAACAGAGCCGGCAGACCGGCGGCGGCGATCTCACTCACCGTCAGCGCGCCTGAGCGACAGACGACGACATCGGCCCAGGCATACGCTGCCGCCATGTCGTCGATAAATTCTGTGACTTTATGCTGCGGCTGCCCCGCCTCGGCGTAAGCCTGCTCGACGGTCTGCTGAGCGCCTTTTCCGCTCTGGTGCCAGAGGGTTACGGCATCTCCGAGCTTTGCGGCAACCTGCGGCATCGTCTGGTTTAAAATGCGTGCGCCCTGAGAGCCGCCGACGACCAGCACACGTACCGGCCCTTCACGGCCCGCCAGGCGAACCTCCGGCAGCGGCAGCGCCAGCACGTCCACGCGTACCGGGTTACCCACTACGTCTGCTTTAGGGAACGCGCCGGGAAACGCCTGCATAACTTTGGTGGCGATTTTCGCCAGCCATTTGTTGGTCAGGCCGGCAATACCGTTCTGCTCATGCAGCACGACGGGAATACCTAACGACCACGCCGCCAGCCCGCCGGGACCAGAGACATAGCCGCCCATGCCCAGCACCACATCAGGCTTAAAGCGCTTCATGATGGTGCGCGCCTGACGCCAGGCGTTAAAAATACGCACCGGCGCCAGCAGCATTGCCTTGAGGCCTTTGCCGCGAAGGCCGGAAATACGAATAAAGTCGATCTCAATACCGTGCTTCGGTACCAGGTCGGCTTCCATGCGGTCTGCGGTTCCCAGCCAGCGTACCTGCCAGCCCTGATCCATTAAATGGTGCGCAACCGCCAGCCCCGGGAACACGTGTCCGCCGGTACCGCCTGCCATCACCATTAACCGCTTCGGTTGATTCATCGTGAACCTCGTGTAAACGCCTGGGCTTTTTCCAGACGCGTCTCATAATCTATGCGCAACAACAGCATGATGGCCGTCGACATTATCAACAGACTGGAACCACCATAACTGATCAACGGCAACGTCAGACCTTTGGTCGGCAGCATACCCGCTGCGGCCCCGACGTTAACCAATGCCTGGAAGCTAAACCAGATACCAATTGAACAGGCCAGGAAGCCTGAGAAGCGGTGATCGATCTCCAGCGCTTTCCGGCCGATGGACATGGCGCGGAAAGCGACGAAGAATACCATTAATAGCGCTAATACCACACCGATATAACCCAGTTCTTCCGCAATAATGGAGAAGATGAAGTCGGTGTGCGCTTCCGGTAAATACTCCAGTTTCTGTACCGAGTTACCCAGCCCCTGCCCCCAAAGTTCACCGCGACCAAAGGCCATCAGCGACTGCGTCAGCTGATAACCGCTGCCGAACGGATCTTCCCACGGGTTCCAGAATGAGGTCACGCGGCGAATACGGTAAGGCTCGGCGAGGATCAGCAGCACAACCGCTGAAATCCCCATCCCGATGATGGCGATGAACTGCCACAGCTTCGCGCCCGCCAGGAACAGCATGGCCAGCGTGGTCACAAACAGCACGACAACGGTACCGAGGTCAGGCTGCGCCAGCAGTAATACCGCCAGCACCAGAATCACGCCCATCGGTTTCAGGAAGCCGCGCAGATTGTTACGCACCTCATCTACCTTACGCACCAGGTAGTTCGCCAGGTAGCAGAACAGAGAGAGCTTGGTGAATTCCGCAGGCTGAATACGCAGCGGGCCAAAGGCGATCCAGCGCGATGCCCCGTTTACGGAACTCCCCACCACCAGCACGATCAGCAGCATAATGATCGATGCGATCAGCATCGCCGTGCTGTGCCGCTGCCAGAACTCCATCGGCAGACGCAGGGTCACCAGCGCCAGGCAAAACGCCAGGATGATGTAAAGCCCATCACGCTTGGCGAACAGGAAGGGGTCATTCGCCAGACGCTGCCCAACGGGCATTGAGGCTGACGTCACCATAATAAAGCCGACCGCCGCCAGCCCCATCGTGAGCCAGAACAGCGTGCGATCGTACATGACCAGGCTGTCGTTATCCTTTTGACGAGAGCCCATCACCCAGCCTTTGAGCGCCGCAAACAGCCATGCCAGGATCCCAAATCCTGGCAGACGCGGCATTTTCAGGCGAGGGAGAGATAAACGCATCAGCCTAACTCCTTCGCCAGGCGGGTAAAGACATCACCACGCTGTTCGAAATTCTTGAATTGATCGAGGCTGGCACAGGCCGGAGAGAGCAGCACCATATCACCCGGCTTCACGCGAGGCGCAATCAGCCGCATCGCCTGTTCCATGGTCTCGGTTTGCTCGGCAACCTCAGGGCGCAGTTCAGCCAGCGCGCTGCCGTCGCGGCCGAAGCAGTACAGACGGATGTTATCGCCGGAGAGATACTGCTTAAGGGACGAGAAATCAGCGGATTTACCGTCGCCGCCCAGCAGCAGATGCAGAGTGCCGTCAACGTGCAGGCCGTTCAGCGCGGCCTCCGTGCTGCCCACGTTGGTCGCCTTGGAATCGTTGATCCAGCGCACGCCGTTGTGCTCCAGCGCCAGCTGGAAGCGGTGCGCCAGGCCAGAAAACGTGGTTAACGCTTTCAGGCTTGAGGAGCGCGGCAGCCCTACGGCATCCGCCAGCGCCAGCGCCGCCAGGGCATTGGTATAGTTATGCTGGCCGGAAAGCTTCATCTCTTTCACGTTCAGCACTTTCTCACCTTTCACCCGCAGCCAGGTTTCGCCCAGCTGGCGGTTCAGATGATAATCCCCCATGGTGATGCCGAAGCTGATACATCGATCGTCTGCGCCACGCACCGGCATGGTCAGCGCGTCGTCGGCGTTCACCACGCAGACTTTGGCATTTTCATACACGCGCAGCTTGGCGGCGCGGTACTGCTGCAGACCAAATGGATACCGGTCCATATGATCTTCCGTCACGTTAAGGATCGTCGCAGCGGCGGCGTGCAGGCTGCAGGTGGTTTCCAGCTGGAAGCTGGAAAGTTCCAGAACATACAGTTCACAGCCTTTGTCCAGCAGCATCAGAGCAGGCAAGCCGATGTTACCGCCGACGCCGACGTTCACGCCCGCCGCTTTCGCCATTTCACCCACCAGGGTGGTGACGGTGCTTTTACCGTTAGAACCGGTAATGGCGATAACGGGGGCCTGCGCTTCACGGCAGAACAGCTCGATATCGCCGACAATCTCAACGCCCGCATCCGCGGCGGCGCTCAGCGAAGGGTGCGCCAGCGCCATACCCGGGCTGGCGACAATCAGATCGGCTGCCAGCAGCCAGTCATCATTCAGACCACCAAGGTGGCGTTCAACCTGTTCCGGCAGCTTGTCCAGACCCGGCGGAGAGACACGCGTATCCATCACCCGCGGCGTCACGCCGCGCGCGAGGAAAAAGTCCACGCAGGAGAGCCCCGTGAGGCCCAACCCGATGATAACGACTTTTTTGCCCTGGTAATCTGCCATGATTAACGTACCTTCAGCGTTGCCAGGCCAATCAGCACCAGCATCAGCGAAATAATCCAGAAGCGCACAATCACGCGCGGCTCCGGCCAGCCTTTCAGTTCATAGTGGTGGTGAATCGGCGCCATACGGAAGATGCGCTGACCGCGCAGCTTGAAGGAACCGACCTGCAAAATCACCGACAGGGTTTCAACCACAAACACGCCGCCCATGATCACCAGCAGGAACTCCTGACGCAGCAGTACGGCGATAATGCCGAGCGCACCGCCCAAAGCCAGAGAACCGACGTCACCCATAAAGACCTGAGCCGGATAGGTATTGAACCACAGGAAGCCCAGCCCCGCGCCGACAATCGCCGTACAGACGATCACCAGCTCACCCGCGTGGCGCAGATAAGGGATGTGCAGGTAGTTCGCAAAATTCATGTTACCGGTCGCCCAGGCCACCAGCGCAAAACCGGCCGCCACGAAGACGGTAGGCATAATGGCGAGGCCATCCAGACCGTCGGTCAGGTTAACGGCGTTGCCGGTGCCGACAATCACAAAGTAGGCCAGCAGGATGTAGAACAGACCCAGCTGCGGCATCACGTCTTTAAAGAACGGCACAACCAGCTCGGTCGCCGGCGTGTCTTTTCCGGCCAGATACAGCGCAAAAGCCACGCCCAGCGCGATCACCGACATCCAGAAATACTTCCAGCGCGCGATCAGGCCCTTCGTATCTTTACGAACCACTTTGCGGTAATCATCGACGAAACCAATGATCCCGTAACCCACCAGAACCGTCAGGACGCACCAGACGTACGGGTTGGACGGGTACGCCCACAGCAGTACGGAAACGACGATCGCCGTCAGGATCATGATCCCGCCCATGGTCGGGGTACCGCGCTTGCTGAAGTGCGATTCCGGACCGTCGTTACGCACAACCTGGCCGAAAGAGAGTTTTTGCAGACGGGCAATCATGCGCGGGCCCATCCACAGCGAGATGAACAGCGCAGTCAGCAGGCTGACGATGGCGCGAAACGTCAGATACGAAAAGACGTTAAAGCCTGAGTAATATTTGACCAAATGTTCGGCCAGCCAAACTAACATGTCCCGTTCTCCTGTAATGCGTGCACAACCTCTTCCATGGCGGCACTACGTGAACCTTTCACTAACACAGTCACAATTTGTTTTTCTGTTATCAATGCTTTAAGGCGTTCAATCAACGCCGCTTTATCGGCAAAATGCTCGCCAACGCCGCTGGCCTGGCTAATCGCCTGGCTCAGTTTTCCTGCGCTCAGCACGCAGTCCAGCCCCGCCGCTTTCGCAGCTTCACCGACCTGGGTATGGCAGGCTTCGCTTTCGTCGCCCAGCTCTGCCATGTCGCCAACCACCATGATGCGGTAGCCCGGCATTTCCGATAGCACCTGCACCGCCGCCGTCATTGAGCCAACGTTCGCGTTGTAGGAGTCATCCAGCAGCAGCTTGTTTTCCGAAAGCGGAATCGGGAACAGACGCCCCGGCACGGCCTTCAGGTTCGCCAGCCCGGCTTTGATCGCCTCATGCGGCGCGCCCACCGCCGTCGACAGCGCCGCCGCCGCAAGGGCATTGGCGATGTTATGACGACCCGGCAGCGGCAGCAGCACATCCACGCCGCCCGTTGGGGTCGTGAGGGTGAACTCCGTGCCGTGTGACGTCACATGGATATTGGTCGCGGTAAAATCACTGTTGGCCGCATTCGGCGAGAAGCGCCAGGTTTTACGCGACCCAATGATGCTCTGCCAGTTCAGCCAGTCGTTGTTATCGGCGTTCAGAATGGCGATACCGTTTTCCGGCAGGCCGGTATAAATCTCGCCTTTCGCTTTCGCCACGCCTTCCAGCGAACCAAAGCCTTCCAGATGCGCCGCCGCGAGGTTATTCACCAGCGCCGCCTCCGGGCGCGTCAGGCTCACGGTCCAGGCGATTTCGCCCTGGTGGTTTGCCCCTAACTCGATCACCGCATAGTCGTGCTCTTTGGTCAGGCGCAGTAACGTCATCGGCACGCCGATGTCATTATTGAGGTTGCCCGCGGTATAAAGCGTGTTGCCGCACTGGCTGAGGATCGCCGCCGTCATCTCTTTCACCGACGTTTTGCCCGATGAGCCGGTCAGCGCGACGACGCGCGCAGGCACCTGCTGACGAACCCAGGCAGCCAGCTCGCCAAACGCGAGACGCGTATCTTTCACCACAACCTGCGGCAGATCGACATCAAGCTTGCGGCTGACCAGCAGCGCACCCGCGCCGTTTTCTTTGGCCTGCTCGGCAAAATCATGCGCGTCAAAACGTTCGCCCTTCAGCGCCACGAACAGACAGCCTGCGGTGACTTTACGGGTGTCCGTCGTCACGGCATCAATGGTCAGGTCTTGCCCATGCAGGTCGCCGTTCAGCAGCGCAGCGGCCTGGCTTAATGAGAGGCTAATCATGCGACAACTCCCAGCAGGCGAGCTGCCGTTACGCGATCCGAGTAGTCCAGACGGCGATTGCCAACGATCTGATAATCTTCATGGCCTTTGCCCGCCAGCAGAACCACATCGTTTTCTTTGGCCTGCATGATGGCGTTGGTCACGGCTTCCGCACGGCCTTCCACGACGCGCGCGCGGCCCGCGTCCAGCATGCCCGCCAGGATGTCATTAATGATGGCGCGCGGCTCTTCCGTACGCGGGTTGTCATCGGTAACAACCGGAATATCCGCGAACTGCTCCGCAATCGCGCCCATCAGCGGGCGCTTGCCTTTGTCGCGATCGCCGCCGCAGCCAAACACGCACCAGAGCTTACCGGTACAGTGCAGGCGCGCCGCTTCCAGCGCTTTCTCCAGCGCGTCCGGCGTGTGGGCATAATCAACCACAACGGTCGGCTTGCCCGGCGCGCTGAACACTTCCATGCGGCCACAAACCGGCTGCAGACGCGCTGAGGTTTTCAGCAGTTCCGCCATCGGATAACCCAGCGCCAACAGCGTCGCCAGCGCCAGCAGCAGGTTGCTGACGTTAAACGCCCCCATCAGGCGGCTTTCAATTTCGCCTTCACCCCAGGAAGAGGCAAAGCGAATGGTCGCCCCGCTGTCGTGATAGTTCACCTCAACCGCCTTCAGCCAGCGGCCGTGGCAGTTAGGATTGATATGGTCTTCCATCGACACGGCAACCGCATCCGGCAGCTTCGCCAGCCAGCGGCGTCCGACTTCATCGTCGGCGTTGATGATCGCCTGACCGCAGTGGTGAGTGGAATAGAGCAGCCATTTCGCGGCTTCGTAATGCTCCATATCACCATGATAATCAAGATGATCGCGGCTCAGGTTGGTAAACACGGATGCCGCAAATTTCAGCGCCGCGACGCGGTGCTGTACCAGACCGTGTGAAGAGACTTCCATTGCGGCAAAGGTTGCGCCCTGCCCTGCCAGACCGGCAAGCACGTGCTGGACGTCAACCGCCGAGCCGGTGGTGTTTTCCGTCGGGCTCACTTTGCCCAGCAGGCCGTTGCCCACGGTTCCCATCACCGCACCGGTTTCACCCAGCAGCTGGGCCCACTGCGCCATCAGCTGCGTGGTGGTGGTTTTTCCGTTGGTGCCCGTTACGCCAACCAGACGCAGCTGGTCGGAAGGTTCGTGATAAAAACGTCCCGCCAGCGCGGAAAGACGCTCGTTCAACTGGCTGAGATAGATAACCGGCACGCCGTGCATTTCACGGATCTCACCGTCGGTTGCCTCATCTTTAGCCTCAGCAATAATGGCAGCCACACCTTGCGCAATCGCCTGCGGGATATAACGACGCCCGTCCGCCTGATGACCGACCACCGCCACAAAAAGATCGCCAGAAGCCGCTACGCGGCTGTCCAGAACCATCTCTCGCAGTGCTCGCTCCGGTGCGTTTGGCACCCACGGAGCGAGAAGGTCGCGCAAATTACGATCTGCCACCTGTACCCTCGCCTTGATTAATTACAAATTCACTTTTTTCGCCCGTCGCCAGCGCATCCGGTTCAATGTTCATGGTGCGTAACACGCCGCCCATGATGGCCCCGAACACGGGCGCGGAGACGGCGCCGCCGTAGTATTTACCCGCCTGTGGATCGTTAATTACGACCACCAGCGCAAAACGCGGATTGCTTGCAGGCGCTACGCCTGCGGTATAGGCAATGTATTTGTTGATGTAGCGGCCGTCTGGCCCCACTTTTTTCGCCGTACCGGTTTTAATGGCGATGCGGTAGCCTTTAATGGCCGCCTTCACGCCGCCGCCGCCGGGCAGCGCCACGCTTTCCATCATGTGAACAACGGTACGGACGGTCGATTCCGGGAAAATACGCTCACCGGGAACCGGTGGATCAACTTTGGTAATCGACAGCGGACGATAAACGCCATAGCTGCCGATCGTTGCGTAGACTCGCGCTAACTGTAACGGGGTTACCATTAGCCCGTAGCCGAAAGAGAAGGTGGCCCTCTCTATGTCAGACCACCGTTGTTTTTGAGGATATAAGCCACTGCGTTCTCCGACCAACCCCAAATTGGTCGCCTTTCCAAGCCCAAAACGTGAGTAAGTCTCTACTAACGCTGAGGACGGCATCGCTAACGCCAGCTTAGAAACGCCGACGTTACTCGACTTCTGCAACACCCCGGTCAGGGTCAATTCGCTATAACGTGCCACGTCTTTGATTTCGTGACCGTTAATTCGGTAAGGAATGGTATTCAGTACGGTGTTTTCATTCACGATACCGCGCTGAAGTGCAGTCATGACCACCATCGGCTTAACGGTCGAGCCCGGCTCGAAGACGTCGGTGATGGTTCGGTTACGCATCACATCCTTCTGCGTACCGGTAAGATTGTTAGGGTTGTAGGACGGGCTATTGGCCATCGCCAGCACTTCCCCCGTGTTGACATCGACCAACACGGCACTGCCCGATTCCGCCTTGTTAAAGGCCACGGCATTGTTCAGCTCGCGGTAAACCAGCGCCTGCAGACGTTCATCAATGCTTAGCGCAAGGTTGTGCGCCGCCTGGCTGTCCGTTGAAGAGATATCTTCAATAACGCGGCCATAGCGATCCTTACGCACGATACGTTCGCCGGGCTGGCCGGTAAGCCATTTATCAAAGCTTTTTTCAACGCCCTCAATCCCCTGACTATCAACGTTGGTGAAGCCAATGAGGTGAGCAGTCACTTCGCCGGAAGGATAGTAACGACGGGATTCTTCACGCAGATGAATGCCCGGCAGCTTCAGTTTTTTGATGTAGTCCGCCATGTCAGGGTTCACCTGACGCGCCAGATAGATAAAACGCCCTCTCGGGATTGTATTCACGCGTGACGCCAGCTGGTCCAGCGGCATCTTCAGCGCATCGGCAAGCGCCTTCCAGCGGTTATCCAGCGTGATCCCGCCCGCGTCATGCAATTCTTTCGGATCGGCCCAGATCGCCTTCACCGGCACGCTCACCGCCAGCGGACGGCCAGAGCGGTCGGTGATCATCCCGCGGGATGTCGATACTTCCTGGACGCGCAGAGAGCGCATGTCGCCCTGGCGCACCAGCATGTCAGGGGCGACGATTTGCAGCCACGCCACGCGTCCCAGCAGAAAACCCAGAGCGAGTAAAATGCAGCCGCAAAGCAACGCAAAACGCCAACTGATAAAGTTGGCCTGTTCTTCCTGACGTTTTGGTTTTAGCGTTTTTGCCGCTGCTTTCATGCGTCGCGTTTTCCCTTATTTTTGTACTACGATATTTTCCTGTGAAGGATCAACATGCTGCAGCTGCAGCTTTTCCGTTGCGATCCGTTCAACCCGGCTGTGATCGCCGAGCGCGTTTTCTTCAAGGATCAGATTTCGCCATTCAATATCCAGCGCATCGCGTTCCAGTACCATCTGCTCGCGTTGCGCAGTCAATAAACGTGTATGGTGGGCGGTGGTCACCACCGTCACTGCCGTAACAATGATGCAAATGAACAGACAGAGTGGCAGTTTCCCAAACCGCAAAAGATCGTCGCCGATCACGCCAGGCAAGGCATGGCGCTCGTTGCTTCCTAACGAATCCTTAACTTTGCTTAGGGTCTCTGTCACTCTGCCGATCATGCGTTCGTCCTCTCTGCAACACGCAGCACTGAACTACGGGCGCGTGGATTCTCTGCCACTTCTTCTTCGCCCGGCATCAACTTGCCTAGTGCTCGCAACTGACGGCCACCCAGCTTCCTGAGTTGTTCTTCCGTCATCGGCAGCCCCGCTGGTACCTGTGGACCGCGGCTTTGTTCACGCATAAAGCGTTTCACAATACGGTCTTCCAGCGAATGGAAGCTGATGATGGATAACCGCCCACCCGGGGCCAGCACGTCGAGCGAGCTTTTTAGCGCCAGCTCTATTTCCTCCAGTTCACTGTTTACCCAGATGCGAACCGCCTGGAAGGTACGGGTCGCGGGATGTTTGTGCTTATCCTTCACCGGTGTCGCCGCCGCGATCACCTCGGCCAACTCTTTGGTACGGGTCATGGGCTCAATGCGATTGCGCTCAACGATGGCGCGCGCAATGCGTTTGCCAAAGCGCTCTTCGCCAAACGTTTTGATGACCCAGGCAATATCGGCTTCATCAGCGGTCTGTAACCACTCCGCGGCAGACTGACCGCGCGTCGGGTCCATTCGCATGTCCAGCGGGCCATCACGCATAAAGGAGAAACCGCGTTCAGCATCATCAAGTTGGGGTGAAGAGACGCCAAGATCGAGAAGAATCCCGTCGATCTTGCCCGTCAGGCCGCGCTCGGCAACGTAATCCGCGAGCGCAGAGAAAGGTCCATGCACGATGGAAAAGCGTGGGTCATTGATGGTCTGCGCAACGGCAATAGCCTGCGGATCGCGATCGATTGCCAGCAGACGCCCTTCCTCTCCAAGCTGAGAGAGAATCAAACGCGAGTGACCACCGCGACCAAACGTGCCATCAATGTAGATGCCATCCGGACGAATATTCAGACCGTTCACGGCCTCGTCCAGTAACACCGTTTTATGTTTATAATTTTCCATCATATTTATAGAGACAAGTCCTGCAGCCGTTCCGATAATGTCGCGGAATCAGACTGCTCAGCGTCGATATCTTCCTTGACCTGTTGATACCAGGTCGTTTCATCCCACAGTTCAAACTTGTTGAACTGCCCGACCAGCATCACTTCTTTGGTCAGACCGGCATGTTGCCGCAACACAGGGGCAATCAGTAATCGCCCTGCGTTATCCATCTGACATTCACTGGCATGTCCCAATAACAGCCGCTGCACGCGGCGTTCCTGCGGGTTCATGCTCGACAGTCGCGACAGCTTTTGCTCAATAATTTCCCATTCGGGCAAGGGGTAAAGCAGCAGGCAGGGGGAGTTAATGTCAATGGTGCAAACCATTTGACCCGCAGCGTTCTCAATCAGCCGGTCGCGGTATCGGGTTGGTACCGATAAACGCCCTTTGCTGTCGAGATTGACTAACGTAGCTCCACGGAACATGCCAGTCACACCCCTCCTCACCACTTTAACCCACAAATTCCCACCTAAAGGAGTTTACGGAGCGAGGGAAAAGCTTGTCAAGCCAGGACTCTCCCTATAAGGACTCGAAAGCCCTCTATTTACAGAGATAAACAACCCTGGTTAATAACTGCACAACTGGCGAGGCAAAATTAACGTTATGAATATTTGTAAGAAAAAAACCGAATATGCACACTAGCGTTAAGGCTCACTCAATATCATCGCAGATAAATATAAAGTGTCAGTTTGCGACGCGGGCAGCATTTTATGACAGATTCCCGGGGGATAACAGCGCCAGATTCACCCAGGCGCGCGGTAAGCGCGGCGGTTGCCACGTAAGTTGGCAAAGGCGAAGGAAAAACGTCTGAATATTCATCGCCCGAAGAGGGTTTGTAACAAATTAATACAAATAGTGCCGTTTAAAATTGCCCGCACGTTCTTTAAATGGGCAATTTAAAGGCCAGAATGAATTAAGAAAATAGGTAATAACGATCCCGCAAGAATTATCCTAATTTCTCTCCGGGAATTATCTGTACGAATCATCGCAACAAAACGGGGCAGTTTTCGCTGCCCCGTCGTTTCATTTTTGGCGGCTTAAAATTCCGCGATGGTAGAGATTACGTTTGATACGCGTCAGGCCCGGCTTCGGTTTGCGCGGCTCATCCAGGCTTGCCAGCACAATCTCAAGCACGCGTTCAGCCACGTCGCGGTGGCGCTGTGCAACCGCCAGCACCGGGCACTGAAGGAAGTCGAGCAGCTCGTTATCCCCGAACGTGGCAATCGCCAGGTCGGAGGGCAGTTTACCTTCACGGCGTAAGGTCACATCCATGACGCCCTGCAGGAGCGCAAATGAGGTGGTAAACAGCGCCTGAGGCATCGGGTGCGTTTCAAGCCATTTCTCGAACAGCTGCGCGGCTGCTTCACGCTCGTAGCTGTTGGCGTAGAGGTAGTGCACCTCGCGCGGATCGTCTTTCCAGGCGGTTCTGAACCCCTGCTCACGCAGGAAGCTCACGGAAAGCTCGGGCAGCGCGCCAAGATACAGCACCGTTTCAGCAGGGAAGGTTCTCAGCTCCGCGGCCAGCATTTCGGCATCATCCTGATCCGCCCCCACGACGCTGGTGAAGTGCTCGCGATCGAGCGCGCGATCCAGCGCAACGATTGGGAACGCGTCGTTCGCCCAGCGCTGGTAAAAAGGATGCTCTGGCGGCAAAGAGGTCGACACGATGATGGCATCCACCTGGCGCTGGAGCAGATGCTCAATGCAGCGCATCTCGTTGTCGGGCTGGTCTTCCGAGCAGGCAATCAGCAATTGATAGCCGCGCTGGCGCGCCTGACGTTCAAGATAGTTGGCGATACGGGTATAGCTGGTGTTTTCGAGGTCAGGGATCACCAGACCAATAGAGCGGGTGCGCCCGGCACGCAGGCCGGCAGCGACAGCATTCGGATGGTAGTTATGCTCACGAACCACCGCCATCACTTTTTCAACGGTCTTGTCGCTGACACGGTACTGCTTTGCTTTACCGTTAATCACATAGCTGGCCGTTGTTCGTGACACGCCGGCTAGCCGGGCGATTTCATCCAGTTTCACAATTGCCCCTTAAAAAAAGAAAAGAGTCCATGGCCCTGTCAAGGTTATGGTTAAATCTTTTAACATCTAAACGCAGAAAAGCCTTCGCGGCAACCGCTTTTGTTTACGTTGTCGGCTGATTACGCAAAAAAAAGCCCGGCTTTGGTGACCGGGCAGAAAGAGGCGAACCTTTTTGACAACTAACGCATGATTTTCTCGCCGCGCGACAGGCCGACGACGCCCGATCTCGCGACTTCAACAATTTTTGCGACATCCCGCACGGACGCCAGGAAAGCATCCAACTTGTCGCTTGTCCCGACCAGCTGAACCGTATAAAGAGAGGGCGTGACGTCGATAATCTGTCCGCGGAAAATATCCGCATTGCGTTTGACTTCTTCACGTCCGAAGCCGCTGGCCTGAATTTTTACCAGCATAACCTCACGCTCAACGTAAGCCCCCTGCCCCAGCTCGCTCACGCGCAGCACGTCGACCAGCTTATGCAGCTGTTTCTCAATCTGCTCAAGCACTTTGGCATCGCCGACGGTTTGGATCGTCATGCGCGACAGCGTCGGGTCTTCCGTCGGGGCAACGGTCAGGCTTTCAATGTTATAGCCGCGCTGCGCAAAAAGGCCAATGACGCGCGACAGTGCGCCAGACTCGTTTTCCAGTAAAACAGATAATATCCGGCGCATATCAGGTTCTCTCCGTTTTGCTTAACCACATTTCATCCATACCACCACCACGAATATGCATCGGATAAACGTGCTCGGTCCCATCAACAATCACATCCATAAAGACGAGGCGGTTGTTTTTAACGTGCTCAAGCGCCTGGGCGAGCTTCGTTTCCAGCTCAGCCGGATCGGCCACCCGCATGCCTACGTGGCCGTAAGCTTCAGCAAGACGAACAAAGTCCGGCAGCGATTTCATGTAGGACTGGGAATGACGGCCAGAGTAGATCATATCCTGCCACTGCTTAACCATGCCGAGATACCCGTTATTCAGGTTCAGCACCAGCACCGGCAGCTCATATTGCAGCGCGGTAGACAACTCCTGAATGTTCATCTGAATGCTGCCATCACCGGTCACGCAGACGACGGTTTCATTCGGCAACGCCAGCTTCACGCCCAGCGCGGCGGGCAGGCCAAAGCCCATGGTGCCTAAACCACCGGAGTTGATCCAGCGTCGCGGTTTATCAAATGGGTAATACAGAGCGGCAAACATCTGATGCTGCCCGACGTCTGAGGTCACATACGCCTCACCTTTCGTCAGGCGCCACACCGCCTCAATGACCGCCTGTGGCTTAATGTTTTCACTTTGCGCGTCATATTTTAGGCACTGACGCGCGCGCCACTGTTCAATCTGCTGCCACCAGTCGCGGATCTCATCCAACGGCTGAGTCGTGCTTTCGTGGGTCAGCAGATCCAGCATTTGCTCCAGAACCTGACGGGCATCTCCGACAATCGGCACATCAGCCGATACCGTCTTTGAAATTGACGTAGGATCGATATCAATGTGCAGTACGGTGGCGTTCGGGCAATACTTCGCCAGGTTGTTGGTAGTGCGATCGTCAAAGCGCACGCCGACGGCAAAGATGACATCGGAGTGATGCATCGTCATGTTGGCTTCATAGGTCCCGTGCATACCCAGCATACCCAGCGCCTGACGGTGGGTCGCAGGGAATGCCCCCAGCCCCATCAGTGACGACGCCACGGGCAGATTAAGCTTTTCAATCAGTTCACGAAGCTGGACTTCACAGGCCGAGCTTATTGCGCCGCCGCCGACATAGACCACCGGTTTTTTGGCGGCCAGCAGCGTCTGCAGCGCCCGCTTGATCTGACCTTTGTGCCCCTGCGTTGTGGGGTTGTAGGAACGCATGCTGACCGAGTCCGGCCAGACGTAAGGCAGCCTGTTTGCCGGGTTCAGGATATCTTTCGGCAGATCGACCACCACCGGTCCCGGGCGTCCACTTGCCGCCAGCCAGAAGGCTTTTTTCAGTACGCCGGGGATGTCTTCGGTTTGCTTGACCAGGAAGCTGTGCTTCACAACGGGACGCGAAATCCCGACCATGTCGCACTCCTGAAACGCATCGTAGCCAATCAGTGAGGTTGCCACCTGCCCGGAGAGGATCACCAGCGGGATGGAGTCCATATACGCTGTCGCAATGCCGGTAATAGCGTTTGTCGCGCCGGGGCCGGAGGTGACTAACACCACGCCCACTTCACCCGTCGCACGCGCCAGGCCGTCAGCCATGTGTACCGCCGCCTGCTCGTGACGCACCAGAACATGGTCAATGCCCCCTACCGTGTGCAGCGCATCATAAATATCGAGGACCGCACCGCCAGGGTAGCCGAACACTTGCTTTACGCCCTGATCGATCAGCGAGCGAACGACCATTTCCGCGCCAGACAACATCTCCATGCTTTGCCTCCAGGCATTTTGTTATAGACGGACTGCCGAATTCATTTCCGCACCGTCTTACGATTGGACTAAACCAATCTTATATTTTGCAGAGTGTTCTTTACCTTAACCGCTCGTTATGAGGCAGGCAATTAGCAAACCCGGAGAGATAAACGGTGCGTAAAGCAGAAAAAGCAGCCGTTAAGAGAAGATATGGTTATTTCGTCTGGGAAGAGAGGATGGGGTGATAAATCATCGCTGAAAAGCGCGACAATGCAGGAAATCATCTATTTTTACGCGCCGGAGAGCCGCCCGAAAAAAAACATCGCAGAATAAAATAGCAGTTATCTAAAAGAACTCAGGATAAATCGCATGAGACAATGCAATTTATCCTGATACGTTTACCGGCGACAGATGCTAACCAGCAACTCTTCCATCCACTGATGCCCTTTATCCCGGCCCGCCGCTTCGTGCCAGGAAAGATAACAGGTACGGCTATTGAGCTTGAGCGGCAGAGGCAAAATTTGCAGATTCAAAGGGTCAGAAAACTCTTCTGCCAGCCAGCGCGGCGCAATCGCTACCAGCTGTGTCTGGGAGACCACGTTTAATACGCTCACCATAGCCATGCCCTGATACGCCACGCTCGCCTGTTTGTCCGCCGTCTCATACCACGGCAGGCTAAAGGAAGCATATCTGTCGAGGGCAACCACGGCGTGCTGCTCGTTATAAACGTCGCTTTCGCGCAGCGGAGAATTCAGGCGCGGATGCTTTTTACTGGCGACCAGAACCATTTCATCTTTAAACAACGGTACGCAGGAAAATTCAGGTCGACGGAACTCTTCATATCCGAGAACGAATTCGATCTCCTGATAGCGTAACTGGTGCTCCGTGTTTTGATTCAGGGATGATTTAAAAACCAGATTGATATTGGGTGCGATCTCTTCAACTTTATTATAAATAACCGACGTTAAATAATTATCTAATGGGCTACAGACGCAAAGATGGAATACGCGCTCGCTGCTTAAGGGTTCAAAGCCCGATCCCGGCAGCTCATTTTGCACCAATTGCAGCGCTTGGCGAATAGAGCCGAACAGCTGGAATGCACGCGCCGTAGGCTGGATCCCTCTTCCGTAGCGGACAAATAATTCGTCGTTAAACATGACTTTAAGTCGGGCAACGGCATTACTCACGGCAGGTTGTGACATCCCTAACGTTTGGGCTGCGCGGGTGATGTTTTGCTCCTGCATGACCGCATCAAATACCGTCAGAAGATTAAGATCCACCGTGCGTAACTGCGGTTTAATCCCATCAGTAGCTTGAGGTTGTTTAATATTATTTTCTGGCACTTCTGACTCCACTGTCACGCTACACTTCCTTTGCCGCCGTACGGTAAAAATCTCGGAAAATATGATTTATCATGCAAATACGATCAGCGAAAGAGAATTATTTAAAATTCGGAATATATAAAGACGCTATATTAACGAAATCTAAAGAGCGCAAATGATATGTTTGACTTTAGGATTTAAATGAAACCATAAACCAAACAAATACACAATTGCCGTCAGGTTAATGATGACTTAAGTATTATTAAACTGTTATCGCTATCGACCCGCCGTGCGTTAACAACCTGTTATCTCCCTTCGCTTTTCAGCATTCTGGAATAGATTCACTATAATTATAACTTAATGATATCAAAACCCTTTACGCCAAAGACCTCCACGCCGGGACAGTTTACGCATTTTTAAAGAATTATATTTATCTTTTTCTGCAACTCTTTTCTTAAGTCCAAAATTAGACAATTCGTCGGCCCATGAAAGCAAAAACCAGCACAATTAGCTAAAGTAAATACCCTGTCGATTCCTTCTGTCGGGCCCGTTTTCATCCTCAGGGGTTGACATGAATGTCCGTATCCAGTACCACTAAAAGCATATTGAATTTAACGGAGCACGATTCATGATTCGCACCATTCGTTTCACCGGTCTACTACTACTAAACGCATTAACTGTGCGCGGTAGACTGGCGGGCGAAATTCAGCGTTGAATCGTCACCAGTAAGACTAAAAACCCGCGCCACTGCGCGGGTTTTTTTATGCTCGTAGCAAGGCGCCCTAAGACTGACAAGGACCTAACCCATGAGCCAGCAAGTCATTATTTTCGATACTACTTTACGTGACGGTGAACAGGCATTACAGGCAAGCCTGAGTGTAAAAGAGAAACTGCAGATTGCGCTGGCTCTCGAACGTATGGGTGTCGACGTGATGGAGGTCGGTTTCCCGGTCTCGTCCCCGGGTGATTTCGAATCCGTCCAGACCATCGCGCGCACCATTAAAAACAGCCGCGTGTGTGCCCTGGCACGCTGCGTAGAGAAAGATATCGACGTTGCCGCCGAGTCGCTGAAAGTCGCCGAAGCGTTCCGTATCCACACCTTTATTGCGACCTCGCCTATGCACATCGCCACCAAGCTGCGCAGCACGCTGGATGAGGTGATTGAGCGCGCGGTCTACATGGTTAAGCGTGCGCGCAACTATACCGATGACGTTGAATTCTCCTGTGAAGATGCGGGCCGTACGCCAATCGAAGACCTGGCGCGTGTGGTAGAAGCCGCCATCAACGCGGGCGCAAAAACCATTAACATCCCGGACACCGTCGGCTACACCATGCCGTTTGAGTTTTCCAACATCATCACCGGCCTGTATGACCGCGTACCCAACATTGATAAGGCAATTATCTCGGTCCACACCCACGATGATTTGGGCCTGGCCGTCGGCAATGCCATCGCCGCAGTCCACGCCGGCGCGCGTCAGGTAGAAGGCGCGATGAACGGAATCGGCGAGCGCGCGGGCAACTGCTCGCTGGAAGAAGTGATCATGGCAATCAAAGTGCGCAAAGACATTATGAACGTGCACACCCGCATCAATCACAACGAAATCTGGCGCACCAGCCAGACCGTCAGCCAGATTTGCAACATGCCTATTCCGGCGAACAAAGCGATTGTCGGTACCGGCGCCTTCGCGCACTCCTCCGGTATTCATCAGGATGGCGTGCTGAAAAACCGTGAAAACTACGAAATCATGACCCCGGAATCCATCGGCCTGAACCAGGTGCAGCTGAACCTGACCTCCCGCTCCGGGCGCGCGGCGGTGAAGCACCGCATGGAAGAGATGGGTTACAAGGACAGCGATTACAACATGGATCAGCTGTACGACGCGTTCCTGAAGCTGGCCGATAAAAAAGGTCAGGTCTTCGACTACGACCTGGAAGCGCTGGCCTTTATTAACAAGCAGCAGGAAGAGCCAGAGCACTTCCGTCTGGATTATTTCAACGTGCAGTCCGGATCCAGCGACATCGCTACCGCCTCGGTCAAACTGGCCTGCGGCGAGGAGATTAAAGCGGAAGCAGCGAACGGCAACGGCCCTGTCGATGCCATCTATCAGGCGATTAACCGCGTCACCGAGTACGACGTTGAACTGGTGAAATATGACCTGACGGCCAAGGGCCACGGCAAAGATGCGCTGGGTCAGGTGGATATCGTGGTCAATTACAACGGCCGTCGCTTCCACGGCGTGGGCCTGGCGACAGATATCGTCGAATCCTCCGCGAAAGCGATGGTGCATGTTCTGAACAACATCTGGCGCGCCGCCGAAGTCGAAAAAGAGTTGCAACGCAAAGCTCAGAATAAAGAGAACAACAAGGAAACCGTGTAATGTCGAAGAATTACCATATTGCCGTGTTGCCGGGTGACGGTATTGGTCCGGAAGTGATGGCACAGGCGCTGAAAGTACTGGAAGCCGTTCGCGCACGTTTTGCGATGAAAATCACCACCAGCCATTACGATGTGGGCGGTATTGCCATTGATAACCACGGTACGCCATTGCCGAAAGCCACCGTTGAAGGCTGCGAAAATGCCGATGCCGTGCTGTTTGGTTCCGTGGGTGGCCCGAAATGGGAGCACCTGCCGCCAGCGGAGCAGCCTGAACGCGGCGCGCTGCTGCCGCTGCGTAAACATTTCAAGCTGTTCAGCAACCTGCGTCCGGCGAAGCTGTATCAGGGTCTGGAAGAGTTCTGCCCGCTGCGCGCCGATATCGCCGCCAACGGTTTCGACATTCTGTGCGTGCGTGAGCTGACCGGCGGGATCTATTTCGGTCAGCCAAAGGGGCGCGAAGGCAGCGGTCAGCATGAAAAAGCGTTTGATACCGAGGTGTATCACCGTTTCGAAATTGAACGTATTGCCCACATCGCGTTCGAGTCGGCACGCAAGCGCCGCCACAAAGTCACCTCCATTGATAAAGCGAACGTGCTGCAGTCTTCCATTTTGTGGCGCGAGATCGTCAGTGAAGTGGCTAAGCAGTACCCGGACGTCGCGCTGTCGCACATGTACATCGACAACGCAACCATGCAGCTGATTAAGGATCCGTCCCAGTTTGACGTCCTGCTGTGCTCCAACCTGTTCGGCGACATTTTGTCAGATGAGTGCGCGATGATCACCGGCTCCATGGGCATGCTGCCCTCCGCGAGCCTGAACGAAGAAGGCTTTGGCCTGTACGAACCCGCGGGCGGCTCTGCGCCGGATATCGCAGGTAAAAACATCGCCAACCCGATTGCGCAGATCCTCTCCCTGGCCCTGCTGCTGCGCTACAGCCTGGATGCAGGTGATGCAGCAACCGCAATTGAAAACGCCATTAACCGGGCGTTAGAAGAAGGCGTCCGTACCGGTGATTTAGCACGCGGCACGGCGGCAGTCAGTACTGATGAAATGGGCGACATCATTGCCCGCTATGTCGCAGAAGGGGTGTAACCATGGCCAAAACCTTATATGAAAAGTTGTTTGATGCGCACGTTGTCCACGAGGCGCCAAACGAAACCCCGCTGCTGTACATTGACCGTCATCTGGTGCACGAGGTGACCTCTCCTCAGGCGTTTGACGGCCTGCGCGCGCACAAGCGTCCGGTACGTCAGCCGGGTAAAACCTTCGCGACGATGGATCACAACGTTTCAACCCAGACCAAAGACATTAACGCCTCGGGTGAGATGGCGCGTATCCAGATGCAGGAGCTGATTAAGAACTGCAACGAGTTTGGCGTAGAGCTGTACGACCTGAACCACCCTTATCAGGGCATCGTTCACGTGATGGGGCCGGAACAAGGGATTACCCTGCCGGGCATGACCATCGTCTGCGGCGACTCCCATACCGCAACGCACGGCGCGTTTGGCGCGCTGGCGTTCGGGATCGGTACGTCCGAAGTGGAACACGTTCTGGCGACGCAGACCCTGAAGCAGGGCCGCGCCAAAACCATGAAGATTGAGGTTAAGGGTAAAGCCGCGCCGGGGATCACGGCGAAAGACATCGTGCTGGCCATCATCGGCAAAACCGGCAGCGCTGGCGGTACCGGGCACGTCGTTGAATTCTGCGGCGACGCCATTCAGGCGCTGAGCATGGAGGGTCGTATGACCCTGTGCAACATGGCGATTGAGATGGGTGCCAAAGCCGGTCTGGTCGCACCGGATGAAACGACCTTCAATTATGTGAAGGGCCGTCTGCACGCGCCAAAAGGTCAGGATTTTGACGACGCGGTCGCGTACTGGAAAACCCTGAAAACCGACGATGGCGCAACATTTGATACCGTCGTCACCCTGCAGGCAGAAGAGATTGCACCTCAGGTGACCTGGGGCACCAACCCGGGCCAGGTGATTTCCGTCAACGACGCCATTCCCGATCCGGCCTCCTTCGCCGATCCGGTCGAGCGCGCCAGTGCGGAAAAAGCGCTGGCCTATATGGGGCTGAAGCCCGGCGTGCCGTTGACCGATGTTGCCATTGATAAAGTCTTTATCGGTTCCTGCACCAACTCCCGTATCGAAGATTTACGCGCTGCGGCAGAGATTGCCAAAGGCCGCAAAGTGGCGCCCGGCGTGCAGGCGCTGGTGGTTCCTGGCTCCGGTCCGGTGAAGGCCCAGGCGGAAGCCGAAGGTCTGGATAAGATCTTTATCGACGCGGGCTTCGAGTGGCGCCTGCCTGGCTGCTCCATGTGTCTGGCCATGAACAACGATCGCCTGAACCCGGGCGAGCGCTGCGCCTCTACCAGCAACCGTAACTTTGAAGGCCGCCAGGGCCGCGGTGGGCGCACCCATCTGGTCAGCCCGGCAATGGCCGCCGCCGCGGCCGTCACCGGCCACTTCGCCGATATTCGCAGCCTGAAATAAGGAGACAATCATGGCAGAGAAATTTACCCAACATACGGGCCGGGTTGTCCCGCTGGACGCCGCGAACGTCGACACGGACGCGATCATTCCTAAACAGTTCCTGCAAAAAGTGACGCGTACCGGTTTTGGCGCACATCTGTTTAACGACTGGCGTTTCCTGGACGACAAAGGCGAAGTGCCTAATCCCGAATTCGTTCTGAACTTCCCGGAATATAAAGGCGCCTCCATCCTGCTGGCGCGGGAAAACTTTGGCTGCGGCTCATCCCGCGAGCACGCGCCGTGGGCACTGACCGACTACGGTTTTAAAGTGGTGATTGCGCCGAGCTTCGCGGATATCTTTTACGGCAACAGCTTCAACAACCAGCTGCTGCCGGTGACGCTGAGCGATGAGCAGGTCGATGAGCTATTTGCGCTGGTTAAGGCGAATCCGGGCATGGCGTTTGAAGTGGATCTGGAAGCGGAAGTGGTGAAAGCCGGGGACAAGACCTACAGCTTCAGCATTGATGCGTTCCGCCGTCACTGCATGCTGAACGGACTGGACAGCATTGGCTTAACGCTCCAGCACGACGCGGCAATTGCCTCCTACGAACAAAAACAACCTGCGTTTATGAGATAATGCTCCGGCCTGCAGTGCACACTGCAGGCCGCACTTTACGCTCGTCCCCTCTCATTCTGTCACTGCTTCCAACATTTAGCGGATAAAGACGTTATATTTAATGTCAATTTAATATTCCCTGCGCAGAATACTCGCTCAATCAGTTTGTAGCGGAAATCATCATGGAAAAGAAAAATGGCAATGAGTCTCATCTCCGTTCGCGAGAAATACATAAATGCACATTAGTGAGCGTGATAATTAATATTTTACTCACCGGCTTTCAGATACTTGCAGGATTATTTTCCGGCTCGCAAGGGTTAATTGCTGATGGGATTCATTCTCTTTCCGATTTATCCTCTGATTTTGTCGTTCTGATTGCGAATAAAAAAAGTCATAAAGCCTCTGATATCGATCACCATTACGGTCATCTGCGTTTCGAAAACGGTGCGAAGCTCATTATTGGCGCTATTCTGCTGCTGGTGGGCGTTGGGATGCTGTGGTCCGCAGGCAATAAACTGCTTCACCCCGAGACCCATCAGCTGGTGAAAGGGGCCGCCTTGTGGGTGGCAATACTGGCGCTGGTGGTGAAGGAAAGTTTATTCAGATACATGTTCGCCACGGGAAAACGCATTCAGTCCTCGCTGCTGATTGCCAACGCCTGGCATGCCCGCTCTGACGCCGCGTCGTCCGTGGTTGTCGCTATCGGCATTGCCGGAAATTTACTCGGTTTTCACGCAATGGACCTGGTTGCGGCTCTGATTGTCGGCATCTTCATCGCCCATATGGGCTATAAATTCTCTGCCGATGCCCTGCACGATCTGATGGACCGTTCGCTTGAACCCGAACTGGAAAACGATATCAAAACGTGCCTGCTCTCAACCGAAGGCGTCACCGGACTCCATGACTTAAAAACCCGCAAGATGGGCGATTTAGCTCTCGTCGATGTTCATCTCGAAGTGAACGGTGAATTAAGCGTAAAAGAAGGGCATCAGATTGCCGTCAATGCCAGAAACAAGGTGATGCAAAAGTTTAAGGTGCTGAACGTCATGACGCATATTGATCCTGCCCAGTAACCGGCACGCATAAATACAGCGTGACGCACCCGCTAGTTAAGGTTTCGTTAATTAATCTGCGTCACACTGCATCGCATCAGCTCTCTCATTATTGAGGTAAAAAGCGATGAACCCAACAATACGCGATACGCTTCCCCATAAAGAAACGCCTTTTCTTCGCGTGCTGCACATTGTTGTGGCCGTGCTGGTATTAGCGCAAATAATTAATTCCAATTTTACCGAAAGCGAAGCCCTCCACGAATCCGGGCTGAACGGAATTGTTACCTGGATCCACGTTATCTCCGGATTTGGTTTAATTTTTTGCGGCATTGCCATGATGGCATGGATGTTAACCCAGCGCGGATTTAAGTATTACTTCGCCTGGCTGGCGCTGGATTTTCGCGGAATCGTTGACGATATTCGTACCCTCACGCAGCGTCAGCTTCCCGACGCGCATGCTGGCGGGATGGCGGCCACGGTGCAGGGTCTTGGCGTGCTGGCGCTGCTGGGCGTGGCGCTCTGCGGCGCAGCCTGGTTCGTGCTGAACGCCACGCTCGGGCCGGTGTCGCCCGTCACGGAATCCGTCCTGGGTTTGCATAAATTCCTGACGGTCTTTATTGAGACCTACTTCTGGGCACACGGCTTCATGGGCCTCGTCCACATGTATCTGACGCTACGCGCGCAGCGCAAATATCAGTATTCAGAATAAAAGGTTCGCAGAGCCCGGCGAGCCCGGGCTCCGCTTCATTTACCCGGTCACACGTCTTTAACGCGGCAGGTCAGCAGGAGCGTCACGACGGAGAGCGCCGCAATCATCCAGTACACCGCGCCGTGCCCGTAGCTTTGCGCCAGCGCCCCCTGAATCACCCCCGCCAGAATCACCCCGGTTGAAATGCTGTTGGTAAAAAGCGTGGTTGCCGAGCCTGCACGCCCCGGCATAAGGTCCTGAAACCAGAGCATGCCGATCCCGGCGACAATCCCGATGAACACGGCGTTAAACAGCTGCAGCGCCAGCAGCGCTTCACGCGAATGAAAAAGGATCAGCCCCGCGTAGAACAGCACCCCGGCCGCTACGGCGACGATCATCATCCGACGCTTTCCGAAGCGTTTAACGCAGTAACCCGCCAGAATCATCGCCGGGATTTCCAGCCCGGCAGCGGTCCCCATTAAAATCCCCGCGAGCTTGTCCGGCAGACCGAGATCGCTGCTGATCCACAGCGGCATATCAATGATGTACATGGTGTTGCAGGTCCACATCAGCGTCGAGGCAATAAACAGCATGCGGACGTTTTTGTCCTGCCAGCCGCTCGCTTGCGTTATCGGTTTATCCGTCGTCTGTTCCACCCGCCCCACCGACGGCAGCGCGAAGGCAATTAGCACCAGGCTAATGGCAAAAATGGCCGCGGCGATAGAGAACATCGCGGTAAAGCCATAGTTTAACGCCAGCATAAAGGCCAGCGGCGGGCCGATGACCCACGCCAGCGAGAGCTGGGCACGCATCACCGAGCTGAACATCACCACTTCCCGCGCCGAGCTATCCGCATATTCCCGGGCCAGGGCGAACAGCTGCGGCATAGCGGTATTCGCCAGCGACGCCAGCAGCACGCCACAGGTAATCAGCGTCAGATAATGACGGTTGAACGCAAAGAGCAGCGCGTTGCCGACGGCCATCGCGCAGCAAAAGAGGATCAGCTTACGGCGATCGCCCTGGCTGTCCGATCGTTTCGCCAGCGCGAGGCTGACCAGGATCCCGGCAATGGCGTTGACGGTGTAGAACAGACCGACCCAGAACGGCTGTGCCCCCACCTCGCGGCTGAGAAACAGGCTCAGCGTCGGCGCCTGCAGCGCCCCCGCCACGCCCATCATAAAGGCCACCAGCATAAAAGCGGCGTACACGCCGTTCAGGCGTCGCCCCATCGTCATCAACCAGAGCATGCGCAAGTCCTTGTGAAAGCAAATCGAAACCGGGTGAAAGAATAAACGAAAAAAGCCAGCAAAAACATTTTGCTGGCGGGTGATAAGCACCAATACTCAGTCACACATGATCGAGGCGAGTTAGCGGGAAGAGGTCGGCGTTGTAACGTCCCACTGCATCAATTCTTCTAACGTTTTCAGCCGCTGTTCTGCACACTGACGGGCCAGCCAGGACGATCCCTTTGTCGCTGAAAAGTACTGCTGATAAAACTGACGTGCGGTAGACCTCTTCATAATTTACCTCCTCGCTTCATCGAGAAGAATTATTGGCCTAATATAGGGATTAATAAATTGCTGGTTTTTTGTCAGGAGTTCCCCTTTTATGCCTTCCGGTCGTCTGCAACAACAGTTTATCCGCCTCTGGCAGTGCTGCGAGGGGCAATCGCAGGAGACCACGCTCAACGAGCTGGCCGACCTGCTCAGCTGTTCCCGCCGCCATATGCGCACGCTGCTCAACACCATGCAGCAGCAGGGCTGGTTAAGCTGGGAAGCGGAGGCGGGACGCGGCAAACGCTCGCGGCTGACCTTTCTCTACACCGGGCTGGCGTTGCAGCAGCAGCGCGCGGAAGACCTGCTCGAGCAGGACCGCATCGATCAGCTGGTCCAGCTGGTGGGCGACAAGGCCGCCGTGCGCCAGATGCTGGTTTCACATCTTGGACGCAGCTTTCGCCAGGGCCGGCACATCCTGCGGGTGCTTTATTATCGTCCCATGAAAAATCTGCTGCCCGGCACGGCGCTACGCCGCTCGGAAACCCATATCGCACGGCAAATTTTCAACGGCCTGACGCGCATAAATGAGGAAAACGGGGAACTGGAGGCGGATATCGCGCACCACTGGCAGCAGCTTTCCCCGCTTCACTGGCGGTTCTTCCTGCGCCCCGGCATCCACTTTCACCACGGGCGCGAGCTGGAGATACACGACGTCATCGCCTCTCTGGAGCGCGCCCGCAGGCTACCGCTCTACTCGCATATTTCCCGCGTTCATTCCCCCACGGCATGGACGCTGGATATTGAGCTGTCGCAGCAGGATAAGTGGCTTCCCTGGCTGCTGGGCTATGTGCCGTCGATGATTTTGCCCGCCGAGTGGGAATCGCTGAACAACTTTGCCAGCCTGCCGATTGGCACCGGGCCCTACTCCGTGTCCCGCAATAACAGCAACCAGCTAAAAATCCGCGCTTTCGATGACTACTTTGGCTATCGGGCGCTGATTGACGAGGTGAACGTCTGGGTATTGCCGGATCTCAATGAAGACCTGAGCTGCGGGCTGACGCTGGAAGGGCCCACTGCGGGAGAAAAGGCGGTGGAGAGTCGTCTGGAGGAGGGATGCTACTATCTGCTGTTTGATAGCCGCACCCACCGGGGGGCAAACCAGGCCGTTCGTCAGTGGGTCAGCCACGTGTTGTCCCCCTCCAATCTGATCTACCACGCGGAAGAGCAGTACCAGACATATTGGTTCCCGGCCTATGGCCTGCTTCCGCGCTGGCACCACGCCCGCCCGACGCGCTGCGACAGGCCTGCCGGGCTGGAGTCCATCACCCTGACCTACTACCGCGAGCACGTGGAGCATCGTTTTATCGCCGGGATCATGGCCCGGCTGCTGGCCGCAGAAGGCGTTACGCTGGAGGTGAAAGAAGTGGACTATGACGAATGGCACCGCGGAGACATCGTCAGCGATATCTGGTTAAACAGCGCCAACTTCACCCTGCCGCTCGATTTCTCGCTCTTTTCTCACCTGTATGAGGTCCCGCTGATCCAGCACTGCATCACGCGCGACTGGCAGCAGGACGCCGAACAATGGCGCGCTGGCGACATGAATCTTGCCGTATGGTGCAAGGACCTGCTGGAGGAACAGGCGATCGTCCCGCTGATCCACCACTGGCTGATGATCCAGGGCCAGCGCAGTATGCGCGGCCTGCGGATGAACACCCTGGGCTGGTTTGATTTTAAATCCGCCTGGTTTGCGCCGCCGGAGCCATAACGCTTTCGTAATATTCACCAAATCATTACAATAGCGCCGTTCTCAACGGGGTGCTGCATCACAGATGTGCGCTGAGATAATACCCGTCGAACCTGATCCGGATAACGCCGGCGAAGGGATTTGAGGCTGTTGCTCAAAATCCTTTGCCACTCAACTTTGAGGTGCAAAGTGTTAAAAAAAGTTCTTCCCCTGCTGGCGCTGTTTGCGCTGCCTGCTTTTGCTAAGCCCGTTCTGACGGTCTACACCTACGACTCCTTCTCTGCCGACTGGGGCCCTGGCCCGGTGGTCAAAAAAGCCTTTGAAGCCGACTGCAGCTGCGAGCTGAAGTTCGTGGCGCTGGAAGATGGCGTGTCGCTGCTCAACCGTCTGCGCATGGAAGGGAAAAACAGCAAGGCCGACGTGGTGCTCGGGCTGGATAACAACCTGCTGGAGGCCGCCTCGCAAACCAAACTGTTTGCCAAAAGCGGCGTCGCGGCCGATGCCGTTAACGTGCCGGGCGGCTGGAAAAATGACACCTTTGTGCCGTTCGACTACGGCTACTTTGCGTTTGTCTACGATAAAAACAAGCTGAAAAATCCGCCGAAGAGCCTGAAAGAGCTGGTTGAGAGCGACCAGAAATGGCGCGTGATCTATGAAGATCCGCGTACCAGCACGCCAGGGCTGGGCCTGCTGCTGTGGATGCAAAAGGTCTACGGGGATCAAGCGCCGCAGGCGTGGCAGAAGCTGGCCGCCAAAACCGTGACCGTAACCAAAGGCTGGAGCGAAGCCTACGGCCTGTTCCTGAAAGGCGAAAGCGACCTGGTGCTGAGCTACACCACCTCTCCGGCCTACCACATTATCGCCGAGAAGAAAGACAACTACGCCGCCGCGAATTTTGCTGAAGGGCACTACATGCAGGTAGAGGTCGCCGCACGGACCGCCGCCAGCAAACAGCCGGAGCTGGCCGAGAAGTTCCTGAAGTTTATGGTTTCACCGGCGTTCCAGAACGCCATTCCAGCGGGCAACTGGATGTATCCCGTCACGAACATTTCCCTGCCGGCCGGTTTCGAGCAGTTAACCAAACCACAAACCTCGCTGGAGTTTACGCCGCAGCAGGTCGCCGCGCAGCGCGCAGCATGGGTAAGTGAATGGCAACGCGCCGTCAGCCGCTGATTCCCGGCTGGCTACTTCCCGGGCTGCTCGCCGCCGTTGTGATGGTGGCGGTCAGCCTGGGGGCTTTTCTTGCCCTGTGGTTTAACGCGCCAGAGAGCGACATGCTCGCCCTCTGGCACGACAGCTACCTCTGGCACGTGGTCCGGTTCTCCTTCTGGCAGGCGTCACTTTCTGCCCTGCTGTCAGTCATCCCCGCCATTTTTCTTGCACGCGCGCTGTATCGGCGGCGCTTCCCCGGCAGGCAGGCGCTGCTGCGCCTGTGCGCCATGACGCTGATCCTGCCCGTGCTGGTAGCCGTATTTGGTATTCTGAGCGTTTACGGTCGCCAGGGCTGGCTGGCGTCGCTGTTCGGCCAGCTTGGTCTGGAGTGGACCTTCTCTCCTTACGGACTGCAGGGCATTCTGCTGGCGCACGTCTTTTTCAATATGCCGATGGCGACGCGCCTTTTTTTGCAGGCGCTGGAAAACATTCCCGGCGAGCAGCGCCAGATTGCCGCCCAGCTCGGCATGCGCGGCGTGACATTCTTCCGCTTTGTCGAATGGCCGTGGCTGCGCCGACAGATCCCGCCCGTGGCGGCGTTAATCTTTATGCTCTGCTTTGCCAGCTTTGCCACCGTGCTGTCACTCGGGGGCGGGCCGCAGGCCACCACCATTGAGCTGGCGATTTATCAGGCGCTGAGTTACGACTACGATCCAGGCCGCGCCGCGCTGCTGGCGATGGTGCAGATGGGGTGCTGCCTTGTGCTGGTGCTGTTGAGCCAGCGGCTGAGCAAAGCCATTCCCCCCGGCAGCAATCAAATAACGGGCTGGCGCGACCCGCAGGACAGCCTGCCCAGCCGCGTTACCGATTTTGTCCTGATCGCGCTGGCGCTTCTGCTTCTTCTGCCGCCGCTGATGGCCGTTATCGCTGACGGGCTGAACCTCAATCTGATGTCCGTCCTGCAACAGCCCGTCCTCTGGCAAGCCACCTGGACCTCGCTGCGCATCGCGCTGGCAGCCGGATTGCTGTGCGTGATCCTGACCATGATGCTGCTGTGGAGCAGCCGTGAGCTCTACGCTCGCCAGGCGCAAAAGGCCGGACAGATGCTGGAACTGACGGGCATGCTGATACTGGCGATGCCGGGGATCGTGCTGGCGACAGGCTTCTTCCTGCTGTTCAACAGCACCGTCGGCCTGCCGGAACGCGCCGACGGCATCGTCATCTTTACCAACGCCTTAATGGCCATCCCTTACGCGCTCAAGGTGCTGGAAAACCCGATGCGCGACGTCAACAGCCGCTACAGTTTGCTGTGCCAGTCGCTGGGCATGCAGGGCTGGCAGCGCCTGAAGGTGGTCGAGCTGCGCGCGCTAAAACGTCCGCTGGCACAGGCGCTGGCGTTTGCCTGCGTGCTCTCCATTGGAGACTTCGGGGTCGTGGCGCTGTTCGGCAACGACGATTTCCGCACGCTGCCCTACTGGCTCTATCAGCAAATCGGCTCTTATCGCAGTCGGGACGGTGCGGTCACCGCGCTGTTGCTCCTGCTGCTGTGCTTTGCCTTATTTACCGTTATCGAAAAACTTCCGGGGCGTGATGTTAAAACTGACTGATGTAACGTGGCTTTATCAGCATCTGCCGATGCGCTTCACGCTCTCCGTGCTCCAGGGAGAGAGGATTGCCGTGCTGGGCCCAAGCGGCGCGGGAAAAAGCACCCTGCTTAATCTGGTTGCGGGTTTTCTGCAGCCGGTAAGCGGCTCGATCGTCATCGATAACCAGGATCATACCCACACGCCGCCCGCCAAACGTCCGGTCTCCATGCTGTTCCAGGAAAACAACCTGTTTACCCACCTGACGGTGCGGCAAAACATTGCCCTGGGGATGCATCCGGGACTGAGGCTGAACGATGCCCAGCGCCATAAGCTGGAGGAGATTGCCGCGCAGATGGGGATCGCCGGGTTTATCGACAGGCTGCCGGGCGAGCTTTCCGGCGGCCAGCGTCAGCGCGTGGCGCTGGCCCGTTGTCTTGTGCGCGAACAGCCGATGCTGCTGCTGGATGAGCCGTTCTCGGCGCTCGATCCGGCGCTGCGTCAGGAGATGCTGACGCTGGTGCAGGATGTCTGTCAGCGCCAGCAGCTGACGATGCTGATGGTGTCGCACAGCATCGAAGATGCCGCACGGATTGCCCCGCGATCGGTGGTCATTGCCGAAGGAAGAATCGTGTGGGATGGGGTGACGGAAGAACTGCTGAAGGGTAACGCTGCCGCGTCGTCGCTGCTGGGCATCAGCGCACCTCCCCTTTACTCGCTGGACTCATAAATACCCATTTTCTGAAAGGTTATAGCCGGAAAGTCGCTCTGAATGGAAAGTCAGAGCGCATATTAATCTACCTGGCAACCGATGGTCCTGACTAATAATAAATTGAGCTCCTCACAATATTATTTTAAATCACATTATTTTTATGAATTGATGCCTTTTAAATATAAAAAGAATGAATAAATAAACCCAAAGTTAATACAGAAAAATGGATTTAATACTTACGTTTGTTTTTTATAAGCGTATTATTTTATGATTCTACTGCTCCTGAAAGGGATAAAGTCATGGCAGTGCACCCAGGTAACTTTCAGCAAAATGACACGCTAAACCGCTATTTACTTCTTTTCCCACGTAACGCTAACGCGTTAAATGATGTTCATTCCTTTACAGGCGAAGAAGCACTCAGCCAGCCCTACCGCTATGCCATTCGTTTTACCAGCCCCAATGCAAATATATCGCCTGACGCCGTTTTGAATCAGAAAGCGGAGTTTCTTCTTCGCGCTCCTAATCCTGAGGCCTCATGGCATGGCCAGCCATCCTGGCTGCCAGTGCGCCAGATTAATGGGACAATTACTGCGTTTTCCCGACTTAAGTCGTCTTCAGATGAAGCGCTCTATGAATGTGTGCTTGAACATGAGCTTGCGTTACTGGACAGAAACTTTCGTTCGGCAGTGTACACCGATGTCACCGTGCCGGAGATCGTTACGCAGTTAATGAAAGAGAGCCGTTATTTTGAAGGCTTCAACATTGATTTCGACAACCTCAGTTATACCTATCCCCGCAGGGAAATGATTATTCAGTGGAAAGAGACCGACCTGCAGTTTATTCGCCGCCTGTTGGCCGAAGTGGGAATATGGTTCCGTCTTGAAAATCACAATACCACGCCGACGGAAACGGTGGTTATTTTTGGTGACTCTGCCAGCCGCTATATTATCAGCGAGAAGACATTTCCCTTTGTCCGGCGCTCCGGGATGACCAGTCATGATGAGTACGTGACAGAACTGGAAGAACGGCACGCCTTAATACCCGAAAATATTATGGTGAGGTCCTATAACTACCGCGATCCCCTTTCACCACAGGCAGATAAAACTATTGTAAGTCACGACATTCCCGCTGGCATTACAACGGGAAGAGAGTACCACCATTCCGATCATTTTCTGGTCGCCGGGGATTTTTATGGAAAAGAAGGCGAAACCGCTACGTTCTTTGCACGTTTGCGCTATGAGCGTCTGTTAAACACCCAGCGTGTACTCGGCGCCACAACCAGCGCAGCGGAACTGCAGCCGGGTATAAAGTTCGATATAACCGGTCAAATCCCCGATGGCTTTAAGAAAGGTTTGCTCGTGACGTCAATGACGATAACGGGCAGTCGCGCAGAGCATTACCGAGCCCAGCTGTCGGGCATCCCCTGCCAGCCTGAGTATAGTTTCCGGCCAGAATGTCTTCCTCGCCCCCAAATCGCAGGTACCGTCCCCGCGCAGGTCATAGCGATAAGCAGCAATAAAATTTATGCGGGGGTTGATGCTGCTGGCCGCTATCGGGTGAAGTTCGATTTTGATCTTGATGAGAAACGATCAGGCTTTGAAAGTGCGCTGGTGCGCCTTGCCCGACCGTATGCCGGAGAGGTGTACGGTTTTCATTTTCCACTGCTGGAAGGCACGGAAGTTGCGATTGCGTTTGAAGGCGGCGATCCGGATCGGCCGTTCATCGCCCATGCCATGCATGACGGCGCGCATACTGATGTAGTCACAAACCGCAATGATACCCGCAATATTATCCGTACTGCAGGCCTGAATAAAATTCGTCTGGAAGACAGGCGGGGCCAGGAGCATATCAAGATTTCAACAGAGCGCGGTAAAGGGCAGCTCAGCGTTGGTCATCTTGTCGATGCGGAAGGAAAACCGCGCGGGGAAGGTCTTGAAGCACGCACAGATGACTGGATGGCGCTGCGAGCCGCTAAAGGGATCATGATCAGCACTGAAGCACAGCCGCGCGCCAAGGGGCAACAGCTGGATATGACGGCCGCGATCGCGCAGCTCGAAAAAGCCCTCTCGCTGGCCAGGACGCTGCAGCAAAGCGCAATGACGGCCGGAGCCGATAATGTGGATACGGAACGGCAAAATGCCCTGTTTAAGACGCTGAATAAGCTTACCGGCGCGGGCCTGCTGGCCTATGCCGGAGAAGGACAGGCCCACGTCACGCCGCAAAGCCTGCAGCTTTCAGCCGGTCAGGATCTTATTGCCACCGCTGGCCGCAACGGCAGCGTTAACGTGGTGAAAAAATTCTCGCTGGCCGTCGGGGAAAGGCTCTCTCTGTTCGCCCGCAAACTCGGCATTCAGCTGATTGCCGGTGCGGGTGATATCAAAACGGAGGCGCAGCGCGGAGCCCTGCACATGCTTTCTCAGGATGATTTCACCGTCACGAGCACGGCAGGCAAAATTAACGGCAGCGCGAAGCAGGGAATACAGCTGGTGTGCGGTGGAGGTGGGATCCGCATTAGCCCCAGCGGGCTGGTTGAAATTTTCTCGCCAACCGGCGTGGACATTAAAGCGCCGAATTTTGCCTATAAAGGGGCGGAAAGCGTGCAAACGCAACCGCCTGCGTTTAACAAGGGCGCGTTTGCACAGCGCTATCAGCTTCATGCGTCTGACGACCCGGCGCAGATCCTCGCGAATCGCGCGTTCCGCCTTAAAAGCTCGGCAGGCCAGATTGTTGAAGGCGTGACCGACAGCAATGGCTGTTCCCCGCTGCTGGATGCGGCCGACCTTGATTCGTACAAACTGGAGGTACTCTGATGGCTGACGAGAAAAAAAGCCCGTATTGCCCGCGAGTGGTGTCTGAGAATGACATACCCGTACATAAATCCTTAAGCCTGACGGCTCAGACCTGCAGGGTAGGTATTCCTCGTCCCATGCCAGGGATCGTTATTCTGGTTCATGGGGTGAACGATGTCGGTGAAGCCTATCAGAACCAGGAGAAGGGCATTATCGCTGGCTTAAAAAAGCGGCTTAACCGGAGCGACCTGTACGCGCATGAATGGAATGACTTCATCATGTCGCACAATGAAGAAGCTCAGAAGAAAATTACGGCGCCGGGACGCTCGCCTATTATTCCGTTTTACTGGGGCTATAAGCCCGTCACGCATGATGAATATCGCGCAGATCAGCAACGCTATCGCGATGAAGTCAGCAGGCTGAAGGAGGCGGCGCACCTGCCGTTCGACGCTTACAAGGAAGATGAGAAGAAGAAAAAAGAGAGCCTGGGAAATGACGGCCAGGGGGCGTTTAAATTTCAGAACGACAATTTTGGTAACGCTCTCGACGTTAACTATGCCAAGGGCGGCGGCACGTTTGCGAACGCGACAACAAACATTCCGGATATGCTGGGGCCTGGCGCGGGAGGATTAGCAACGTCCGCAGCAGGAATTATAACGCTGCATGCGAATGGTGGAGATTTTACCCATCCCATCTTTCCCAATCCGCACCGCATCTACCAGTTCTTCGCCGCACAGCGCCTGGCTGATTTGATTCTTCAAATCAGAACTGAACCTGAGACGACAAAAGACGCAATTAATATCGTGGCCTACAGCCAGGGGACCATCATCACCATGCTGGCAAACATGCTGGTGAAGCAGGCAGGATATGAGCCGGTCAACTGCGTCATCCTCAACCACTCCCCGTATTCCCTTGAAAGCCGTCTGGCTGAAGATATTCAGCCCGGCCATCACCAGACATCTGATGCGCGGGTGCAGACGTTTAAGAACTTTTGCGCGCTGATGGCGACGCACTACAAAGGCGGTGAGATAACAGAAGCCGATATCCTGGCAATGGAAGGTGCCTGCACGCTGCGTAAACCATCCGACAACCCGTTAAGGACGGATACAAGATATAACCGTGATAATAACGGCAGGGTCTATAACTATTTTTGCCCAAATGATGGCACCGTGTCGCTCAAAAACATTCAGGGCTTCGGCTGGCGGGGCGTACCTGAAGATATTGCTAAGACTATTCCAAATTTGTATCAGCGGGTGTTCTATCAACATGGAGAAGTGGGAACGAAGCCGGACGGGAAAACGTTTAGCCTGCCGTCAGCAAGAACGGGTGATGCAGATTACAGTTCAATCATGAACGCCTCTTACACGGCGCATGACGTGGTTGTGAACGGTGAAGAGCTACCGCAGACGTTTATCTTTACGCTGCAGGGGGCCGGTAATCATAAGGACGACGATCCCAAAACGAGTGATAAGCCCTATACCGCCTATATCGATCCGGACAGTCCGGACGCCTATATCTCCTATTCAGCAAAAGCCTGTGCCATCAAACGTACGCAAAGCGCCACGTACGGTGTCAGCAGGTACCAGAGCCTCAGCTGGCGTCCCGGCCATGTCCTGACGCCTGATGAGCTGAAAATGGAAAGCCATGAGCGGGGCGTAAAGGTTATCAACGGAGTAGTCGGTGGCTCAAAGGATTTTCAAACCGTCACCTTAACCTGGCTTCGCCCGCGCGAAGAGCTGGAACAGGAGTGGGCGAAGTCCGATCCGGTGAGCTACAGCCAGCACTCGTCAATCGTGATGAGTGAATACGCACCGTCCCATGCGATGGCCTTTGACCTGGCAATCGGCCAGTGCCGGTCATTTGACTTTAAGGCAGGTAAATTCTGGGAAGACCTGTTGCACCGTGCGGACTGGCGGGACCCGTTGAATAAAAACCAGCAGGCAACGGAGTATTACCGTTCTGGAAAATTGCCGGTAATTTCAACAAAATTTTTCATGAACAAGCCTGATGATGTCTTACCTACAGGGAATTTTGGCGTGTCAAATGAATATCAGAATGCCACGACGGTGAAACCATCGAGGGATTTGTCTGCCGGTAACCAGGTAATAAAAAATCTGCAATGGGATATGCCCAAAGCTAAAAGTGATAGAGAGCTGGGATTACAAAATCAGAGGTCGGCACTCGATCTTCGCCCTTACTAAGCAGAACAGGGAAGTCTATGAAAACTAAATATATAGCAGGAACAGCACTGTCTGTATTGCTGATGACTTCAGCCTGTCAGGCCACCGAGCCGCCGACGCAGGTGGTTTACCGCTTTGATGACCATCGTTATCTGGAGCTGAAAGGCTGGGATTGTGAAGGCGAGCTCTGGTACACCGATACGCAACGGGGGATTCATACAGAACCGGCTAGCCAGTTCTATCGCATCTTCACCAAAAAATTTATTCATCCCTCAGAACGTTACATTGCCATCACTAACTGGGAGGTTGACGGTTTCATAGTATCTAAAGATTACGGTCAAACCTGGCGGTCTGTCAGCTATTCTCCTGGAGAGAATGAACCGGACGGCATGAACTCGCCACCTCGCGATGACGTGCTTTCCTTCACTGTCGTGAATGACCAGGGCTTTCTGCAGACGAAGCACCGGCTTTATATGTCATCCAAGCCATTTGATGATCCGCGCCTGGCTTCCGGCGGTCCTGGCGTAACGTATCAACTGGAGGACGGAACAGTGCAGCAAATCGAACCTCGCTTCCCCGGATGGCCCTGGGGCATGGTGTATATGACCCCACAGGGACTTAAGGAAAGTATTGAGCAATATAAAAGCAACTGGCAGGGACAGCCCGATAAGGTACCTGAAGTTAAGAACTACACCGGCTGGGACCATATGCGCTGTGACATGGACGCTCGATAAATGACTAAGGATAAACAATGAAAGGCGTAATTCGCTTAGATGATCCGCTCGCGAACGGTGGAAAAGTGATTTCAGCTTCCGGGGCCAATTTCACGGGTAAACCCGTGGCGCTAAAAGATGACATCGTTGAGTGCCTCCTGCACAAAGGGAGGTTTCCGATTACAGAGTGCCATCCACGCTGGACGATGCTCGGACGAGGTGTAATTGTCGACCGATGTAAAGCAGCGTGCGGGTGTGAAATAAGGACAACGCTGCCAACGGCGGGGGCTATGTGATGGAATGGTGGCTATATTCGAAGCAGAAAGATGCTGACGTGAAAATGCCGACGTTAGCGATCGCTGCTGTGTATCTCGTCGCTATTGTCGTGGGGATCATTCTTGAGATCTTTAACTGGCCTCAGGATAAACATGTGACGCTATTTTTTTTCTTACCGTCCGTAATACTGCCGCTGAGCCTGGTAACGTGTCTGGTATTTGCGCTGAAAATGATAGTCAGTACGTTCGTAAACTATGCAGAAATGCGTAAATATATTGCGAACGACAGGACGATCGGGCTCAAAATTTTTGCGCGTCGGAACATCGCCATTGCAGCCTGGTCGACCCTCTCTCCGGTCAATCAGCTGGCGCTGAATATGCTAAAGCTTGAAGGCGAGTTTCCGCTGGCGCCCAAAACGCCGCTAAAAATTAAGGCAACCGAAGCGTTTGACCAGACGCCATACGAAGCTGTCTTTTCGCGCCTGCTCGCGCCAATGGCCGATAAGCTCAAAATGAGTGCGTATCAGCTAAGAGAAACATGCGTCTGGGTTCGCGGGGGCGATGCGAACTGTGTGGAGGATCTGAGGCGAGCCATGGAGCGTCTGAAAATACACCCTGCGCGCGGCGGCAAAATTGAGTTTTACAGCGAGTGCCCAGACTACACGATTATCGGCAAGTGGATAGCGGCAAGCGACACGTACATCGTTAACAGGCTGCTGATCGCGGTCGATCTGCATGGGGAAGACAGTGATTGTAAGCGAATGGAAAACGCCTGCTCTTTTTTATTCACTAACCAATACAAGCACGTAGAGGGAGAGAAGCCGGTTTATTTGTACCAACCGATGAGTCAGGTCACGGACGTAGAAGAAACGATGCCGGTATATCTCGATGTTGGGCCAGTGACGGCCCCTAAAACGCTCTGGTACACCGGATTATCCCGTACGGAAAAGTACCCTTTGATGCAGGCGCTGGATGCTAAAAGCGTTGCGATGCAACGCCTGGAAATGGAATCCTCGCTAGGGGAAAAGAGCGAGGGATACAGATGGCTGGCGCTGGCACTTGCGGCAGATGCGGTAAAATATGCCCAGGGAACTCAGCTGGTGGCAAATTCAGAAATGAATAAATTTTCCATCACCGCACTTTCCTCACACGAAACCCACGTACCCGAAACCTGTCGATGGGACGTTTGGATCCTTCCCTTTGTTAACGGGGTTATGATGGGGCTCTTTTTATTATTTTCGTTATTTCTCATTATGATAATAACAAATAAGCCCGGAGAGATGCCTTCCATAACGGTAATATGGGCAAGCAGCATGCTCTCTGTGTTGGTTCCGGCGGCAACAGGCGCTTTCCTCTCTATCACCTGATGCGCCGCGCGATAAATGCGCCCATTTCCGTGAGATAAATGGCATCGCTGCGGCGTTTCAACATTTGCAAAAGAATTACATTCCTGCTGCGTTATCCTTCCTATGACCATCCACCGGAAAGTATCGGTAAAGCGTCGATAACCCTACACCGTAGATAATTGCCAGCTGCTGGCGGGTGTGCCCCTTCGTCAATAGCCGCCCAATCTGCTCTCGCTCATGGGTTTTTAATGCGTTGGGCCTTCCACCTACGCGTCCCTGTGCTCTGGCTGCTGCCAGCCCGGCCAGTGTCCGTTCGACAATTAGCTCGCGCTCCATCTCCGCCAATGCCGACATTACATGGAAAAAGAAGCGCCCCATGGCAGTGCTGGTATCAATACTGTCTGTTAAAGAGCGGAAGTGGGCACCACGTTCATGTAACTCTGATATGAGTGCAATCAGGTTCTTAACGCTACGTCCCAGCCTGTCCAGTTTCCACACTACCAGGGTGTCTCCGCTATTAATGCACTTTAAAGCGCCTTTAAGACCAGGGCGACTGGCAACTTTTCCACTCATACGGTCTTCAAAAATGCGGTCACAGTTTGCGCTTGTGAGTGCATTACGCTGCAAATCGCTGTTCTGGTCGATTGTTGATACGCGGATATAACCAATAACGGCCATCAATTTCCTCCTTCACATCATAGTGGGAGGATTTTTGCAGATTTCTATATGTGTAACTGCTTTTCCAAAAACCTTCCTATATTGGCATCTCAGGCCAGACAGGCTTTGCGGGGTCAACCTTTGTCAGCGCATAGCGATATTTCTGCCACGCAGCGAGTTTTGGTTTATCTGCATCATCAATATAACCACCGTCA
>NZ_JBJHHG010000015.1:0-152026 GCF_045257065.1 Enterobacter sp. PP-008-ECC_S150
ATTCAGCACTGAATTATCAGACGCCATCAGAGTTTGCAGCACGGTGGCGAAATGAAAAATGTGAAGGTAAACAAACCGACATTACTAACTGATAGTTGTATCTAATACTGGGGGCAGGTCAAACCTATTTGAAATGAGGTTTGCATCTGTAACAGATACATCTATATCTGCGAAGCTATCTTCAGAAGATGCGAGCATGTATAGCGTAATATATATTTCCCTTCAACATGCTCAATATCTTATTCAACCATTAAAGTAAGTGCCAGTTTTACAAAAAATATGGCGCGAACAGCTGTTTTTGAAGGTGGACAGCAGGGCGGAGGAAATGTATACGTTTGCTATCCAGCATCAGTATCATTGACAAGCTATAGCCTGACAGGTGCAACGCCATTTTTCTCAACAACTTCAATATATGATTGGGTAACTAGCGCCTATCCATTGTCATCTGGAGGTGGTACTGACTATAACCTACCAGCATCATACACAACAAAAACAAATGGACAACTTTATGGCATAGGTTACAACGAGACTGGAGCGGTCAGAACTGCAACTGTTACGCTTATGCTGCAAAGACTGTTATAAAAAGCCGCCCTATTAGGGCGGCCTTCTAATTTATTAAACAACATTTCCGGCCTTAGTTACTTCTTGATAATCACGAGGGAGTCCAGTTTTTGATGGAATTCTGCGCGTGAAGAACTTAAACACTATAGCCATGCAGATAAGCATCTTAATATTGCCGGATATGTTTGTAATTATCGTTTCAGATAAAAACTCTGTAATAATACCAATGCTTAAAATAGAGTAGAATGCCAGCATCAACAAGTTTCCTAATTTAGCCATAGAGTAAACCGCTGATAGCATAACTCCATAAATAATAGCACCAAGTATGACCCCATAATAACCCATGTCACTATAGAATGGTTGCATGACAGTATAAACGTTTGTTGGCGTAGGTACATATGCATAATCAAGTATAGTCTTAACTGGCTCATCGCCTGATAATCCTGATTTAAATGCGATTGCGTGAACGAATCTTAGCGTATAATCACCTGACCAGTTTATTCCCGAGTCAATTAGATGACCAAAGGCGATTATAGGTGAGTAAATGTAAGTCCCGAACACATAGGCTATTGATGAAGAGTCTCCATCAGACATGCGATAAAAATGCATAACAAGCATCAAAGACAAAACAACAGGAACCATCACGGCTAGCCTTTTCTTGCTCAGCCCACGCTTCATCTCATAGATGGTGATGAACATCATTATTGGCGTTATTACAGCAAACTTACCCATAGTTCCAATGGCAAAGAGAACAAGCCACGCAAATATTGAGATCTTATCTATCAGTCGTGATTTAAACAAGCATATAGAAGCAAACATTGCCATTACGATTGGATAAAATGAAGGCATAAATGTGAAAGTTTCGTATGGATAGTCGTCTTCTATGTTAGCAAGTCTAAGGTTTAACAGGAAGTTAACAGGACCACCTGACCCGACCTTATATATCTCATATGCAGTTATGGCACAGGCAGGTATTACAAATAAAGAATACCGTGAGCATAGTCTATTTGGAATGTAATTTACGTATACTCTGGATTTAATTCTCTGCGCATTCTCTACCGACATGTAGACAAATGAAGTAATGACTATCCATATCATCAGGCAATAGAATGACTCTTCTCTAAAAGCGTCAAAGCTATCATAGGATAAATACCCAACAAATGACATTATAGACCACGACAATAGAGTAAGAAATACCGGGGACGTAATCCCAACCTTCATGAACCGCAAAGAAACGAATAATAAGAATGCACACGTAAGAAATATTATAACTAAATATATCATTATCTCATCCATCCCAATTAATGGTAAGACATAATCCTCATTACCATGCATGGAAAAAAGCCCAAAAAATCAGAACTATCGTAATTTTGGAGAGTCTAGCACGAGGCCAGCTATTGATCGACACCATAAAATTGTATACTGTATGCATATACAGTAGCTATCGGAGGTGCATCATGGGATTCCCGAGTCCTGCAGCAGACTACGTAGAAGAACGCATATCTCTCGACAAGCGCATCATCACCAGACCAGCCGCCACATACTTCATGCGTGCCGGTGCAACACATTACCGCGAGGGAATAATCAGCGGCGCTCTGCTTGTCGTTGATGCATCGCTAAGGCCATGTGATGGGTCATTGCTGGTTTGCAGAATGGAAGGCGAGATGAGGATAAAGCGATATCGTCAATCGCCAGACCTCATCTGGAAGATTTACAGACAGGAAGGTGCGAAGAGATACCGGTTCGCGATGACGGAACGAGCCCGGATGCGATATTTGGTGTGATCACCTACATTATCAACGATGCGGGTGCAGGTGAGTTTGATGATTGCCCGGTTATGTGAAGGGAAAATGCATAGCTATGACTGAGGCATGGCTGCGCACTCTCTGTGTCACAGATATGTCATGCATGGATGAGTCGTAACGAAATGCAGAAGCATATAACGACACGTAATGACACAAGTCCGGTGCGAGCGCGGAAAAACTAATGACTTTACAGTGTGTTAAATGATACTCTACGTTCTTCTAAGCCGTAGGTCGTAGGTTCGAATCCTACAGGGCGTGCCATTTCATTTCATTGAGTTACGCCTCCTTCACATCCTGTGGGTTCCGTTGTGGGACATATTTGGGACATCGACCCTAAAATTTCTCGGTCATGAAGGACATTTATGTGGTATCTACTCGCAACTTCGCTTGCCGCGCTTTCCCTTAATAAAAGCCTGGCTTATCTGATGCTTGGATTAACGGCATTTCTCGGCTGGAAACAGAGTATTCTCGACGCCCCGGCGCTGCTGGTGATTGCAACAATCGTTGTTGGCTGGTCTGTCGTTGAATGGCTGCGTCATAAAAATAATAACGCTATTTATCTGGTTGAAGGCCTGTGCGTGGCCATCGCCGTTGCCCTGGTTCTGCATGCGATCCCCGGCTTCCATAACCCGAAAGTGCTGGATGGGGTCGTCGTTGGGGCGCAAAGCAAACCGTTCAGTATGTACTTTAATATGGACAAGGCACTGGTGCCGTTCTTTTTAATAACCTGCATGCCAACGTTATTCGTAGCAACCCCCCTCTGTAAAGCTGGCAGGGTCGGCTGGGGAATATTGGCTCTTGCCATACCCGCGCTGTTACTGCTGGCGGTTGCGTTAGGCGGGTTGAGAATTGAGTTGCATGCGCCAGAATGGTTCGCTCAATTTGCCCTTGCGAATATTTTCTTCGTCTCTTTGGCCGAGGAGGCCTTGTTCAGAGGCTATCTGCAGCAGCGCTTGTCCCGAATTGTTCATCCTGTTGTGGCGCTGCTGATTGCCGCAGTTATTTTTGGCCTAATGCATTATAGCGGCGGTTTACTCCTGATTATTTTTGCCAGCCTCTCCGGTATTATTTACGGCATCGCGTGGATGTGGAGCGGCAGGCTCTGGGTTGCAACGTTATTCCACTTTGGGCTGAACTGCGTGCATTTATTGTTCTTTACCTATCCGATGTATGCTCCTCACGCAGCTATGTGATTCATTTTAAAATAGTAGCCTTATCCATTTGGCGACTTGCGGATAAGCAAAAAAAGCCCCGAAAGCTCGGGGCTTTTTTCATATATACCGGGCGCACGAATAACAGATTTATCTTCGCGTCAAAATGAATAGAAGGCTAATGAGTCTTATTGCGGGCAATCTTAAGGTTTTCTTAATCTAAATATCATCCTGAATTAAAATGTGGGTTTTTATCTTTCTAAAATCTGCAATTAAGAAATTTTACACTTTTACGCGTAAACTTGATTGATACTAATTATCATTAGCGTTGTTGTATGCTTTAATCCTGTCCCACAATGCTGTGCGTCATTATTCCCGTTGCTCTGTTAAGGATATGTTCATGAATTCTCGCCTGCTGTCCTGCTTCTCGCTTGCCTTGTTGTCTTCATCCCTTTTCCTTTCCACACAATCAGTTGCCGCCGATAACAGCGAAGGTATCGTTGTCTATAACGCGCAGCATGAAAACCTGGTGAAGTCGTGGGTGGACGGTTTTACTAAAGAAACCGGCATCAAGGTGACTTTGCGTAATGGTGATGACAGCGAGCTGGGTAACCAGCTGGTTCAGGAAGGCAGCGCCTCGCCGGCCGACGTATTTCTGACGGAAAACTCGCCGTCGATGGTGCTGGTGGATAACGCCAACCTGTTTGCCCCGCTGGATGCAGCCACCCTGGAGCAGGTACCTGCAGAGTATCGTCCCGCTCACGGCCGCTGGATCGGGATTGCCGCCCGCAGTACCGTATTCGTCTACAACCCGGCAAAACTGAGCGAACAGCAGCTGCCTAAGTCGCTGATGGATCTGGCGAAGCCCGAGTGGAAAGGCCGCTGGGCGGCATCGCCGTCAGGCGCGGATTTCCAGGCCATCGTGAGCGCGATGCTGGCGCTGAAAGGCGAAAAGGCCACCCTGGAATGGCTCAAGGCGATGAAAGCCAACTTCGTTGCCTATAAAGGCAACAGCACCGTGATGAAAGCGGTCAATGCCGGTCAGATTGATGGCGGCGTGATCTATCACTACTACCGCTTTGTCGACCAGTCCAAAACCGGCGAAAACAGCAAAAACACCCAGCTCTACTACTTCAAACACCAGGATCCGGGCGCGTTTGTGAGCCTCTCTGGCGGCGGCGTGCTGGCCTCCAGCAAGCACAAAGCGCAGGCGCAGGCCTTCGTTAAATACATTACCGGTAAAGAAGGTCAGGAAAGCCTGCGCACTAACAATGCCTTTGAATATGCAGTGGGCGTGAACGCGGCCTCAAACCCGAAGCTGGTTCCGCTGAAAGATCTGGATGCCCCGAAAGTTGAACCTTCAACGCTCAACAGTAAAAAAGTTATCGAGCTGATGACGCAGGCCGGTCTGCTGTGATCCTGAGAGTGAAGTGAAGGTCTTATGTCTGGTCTGAGTCTCGACATCGGAAAAAACAGCGTGCAGGAGCCTGCCCGCAGGCGTCCTGCACTGCCGATGGTTGCGTTAGCTGTATTGTTTTCATTAATGGCGCTTCTGCCTCTGGGTTTTATCATTGCCATTGGCATTGAGACCGGCTGGGAAACCATCAAGACGCTGGTGTTCCGCCCGCGCGTGGCCGAGCTGCTCAGCAACACGCTGTGGCTAACGGCCTTAGCGGTTCCGCTCTGTATCATGACGGGCGTGGCAATCGCCTGGCTCACCGAGCGCACGCAGCTTGCCGGGCGGGGGATCTGGTCCGCGCTGGCGGTTGCGCCGCTGGCGATCCCCGCGTTTGTGCAAAGCTACGCCTGGGTGAGCGTGGTGCCGTCCCTGCATGGCCTTTCCGCGGGCGTGTTCCTCTCCGTTCTGGCCTACTATCCGTTTATTTATATGCCGGTTGCGGCGGTGCTGCGTCGCCTTGACCCGACGCTGGAAGATGTCGCCGCCTCGCTCGGCACGCCTCCGTGGCGGGTCTTTTTCCGCGTGGTGCTGCCCCAGCTCAAGCTGGCTATCTGCGGCGGCGCGCTGCTGGTGGCGCTGCACCTGCTGGCGGAGTACGGCCTGTACGTGATGATCCGCTTTGATACCTTCACCACGGCCATTTATGACCAGTTCCAGTCTACCTTCAGCGGCCCGGCGGCGAACATGCTGGCGGGCGTGCTGGCCTTGTGCTGCCTGGCGATCTTAGTGCTGGAAGGGGTGACGCGCGGCAAAGCACGCTACGCGCGCATTGGCGCCGGGGCCGCGCGCGAGCAGAAGCGCTGGCCGCTGAAGCCTGCGGCTGCCGCGCTGGGCCAGCTGTTTTTCATTGTGCTGATCGTTCTGGCGCTGGGCGTGCCGTTGATTGTCCTGTGCCGCTGGATTTGGCTCGGCGGCGTGCAAAACTGGATGAATGCCGATCTCTGGCACTCGCTGCGCCAGACGCTGATGCTCGGCGTGGGCGGCGCACTCCTGACGACGGCGTGCGTGATCCCCATCGCGTGGCTCGGGATCCGCTATCCCCGCCGTATCTTCCGGATGCTGGAAGGGTGCATCTATATCACCAGTTCGCTGCCGGGGATTGTCACCGCGCTGGCGCTGGTCACGGTCACCATTCATTACGCCCGTCCGATTTACCAGACGGAAATTACCCTGTTCCTGGCCTACCTGCTGATGTTTATGCCCCGTGCGCTTATCAACCTGCGGGCGGGCATTGCGCAGGCGCCGGTTGAGCTGGAGAACGTGGCGCGCAGTCTGGGCAGCACGCCCGCAAAGGCGCTCTGGAGCGTCACGATGCGGCTGGCCGCGCCGGGTGCGGCTGCGGGGGCGGCGCTGGTTTTCCTCGGCGTCAGCAACGAGTTGACCGCCACGCTGCTGCTCTCGCCGCTGGGCACGCGCACGCTCTCCACCGGATTCTGGGCGCTGACCAGTGAAATTGACTATGTGGCCGCCGCGCCTTACGCGATGCTGATGATCCTGATTTCACTCCCGCTGACCGCCATTCTCTATATGCAGTCGAAAAAAATTGCAGGGCTATAACATGCTTGAATTAACCGCCATTTCTAAATCGTTTTCTGACGTGCAGGTGCTCGACAGCTTAAACCTGAGCGTTGCGCCGGGGAGCAGGACGGCGATTGTCGGGCCGTCCGGGTCGGGGAAAACCACGCTGCTGCGCATTCTTGCCGGGTTCGAAACGCCTGACGCGGGGCGCATTGTCATGCAGGGGAACACGCTGTTTGATGAAAACAATTTTGTTCCCGCCCACCTGCGCCGGATTGGCTTTGTGCCTCAGGAGGGCGCGCTGTTCCCGCATCTCAACGTGGCAGACAACATTGCCTGGGGGCTGGACGGCACCCGCCACGAGAAGCGCCAGCGCGTAGAGGCGCTAATGGAGATGGTCTCTCTGGACCGGCAGCTCGCAACGCACTGGCCCCATGAGATTTCCGGCGGACAGCAGCAGCGCGTGGCGCTTGCCCGTGCGCTGGCCCAGCGTCCTTCGCTGATGCTGCTTGATGAACCGTTCTCGGCGCTGGATACCGGCCTGCGCGCCATGACGCGTAAGGCAACGGCAGACCTGCTTGCCGACGCGGGCGTAGCCTCGATTCTGGTCACCCACGATCAGAACGAAGCGCTGTCGTTTGCCACGCAGGTGGCCGTCATGCGCGCCGGGCGCTTTACGCAGGTCGGTACGCCCTATGACGTATACACCCGTCCCGTTGACGAAGAGACGGCGCTGTTTCTTGGCGATGCCGTGATCCTGCCTGCCCGGCTGGGCGCCGGGTATGCCGTATGCGCGCTGGGTAACGTACCAACGGATAACGCGCATGCGGCTGGAGAGGGCAAGGTGATGATGCGCCCTGAGCAACTACGCGTGACGGCATGTGCATCGCACGAAAGCCCGATTTCGATTCTTGATGTGGATTTTACCGGCCAGCTGTCGACGCTCACCCTGGGGCTACCCGGGCAGCAGCAGCCCGTGATCGTCAAGACCGTCAGCCAGCCAGGATGGAACCCGGGCACGGCGGTACGCATTGACGTTATGGGCACCGCGCGCGTTTTATGATTCTTACCACCTCGTTATCCGGGGTACGGATGCCCCAATCCCTTGCTACCTCCAGCATGAAGTGTTAAAACGTGCCCCTTCTAAAAAAGAGACAGGGGTAGGACGTGAAAGACGCGTCATCCGCTTCAGGCCAGGGTAGTGCCGAAGCCACGTCGGATCAGAATCCGACGCTGCAACGTGGTTTGCAAAATCGACATATTCAGTTAATTGCCCTCGGCGGCGCCATCGGTACCGGGCTGTTCCTCGGCATCGGCCCCGCGATTCAGATGGCGGGCCCGGCGGTTCTGCTGGGCTACGCTATCGCCGGGATTATTGCCTTCCTGATCATGCGCCAGCTTGGCGAGATGGTCGTTGAAGAGCCGGTTTCAGGCTCCTTTGCGCACTTTGCCTATAAATACTGGGGCCCGTTTGCCGGCTTCCTCTCCGGCTGGAACTACTGGGTCATGTTCGTGCTGGTGGGGATGGCGGAGCTGACCGCCGCAGGCATCTATATGCAGTACTGGCTGCCGGATGTCCCGACGTGGATCTGGGCGGCGGCTTTCTTCATCATTATTAACGCGGTTAACCTCGTCAACGTGCGCCTGTACGGCGAAACCGAATTCTGGTTTGCGCTGATCAAGGTGCTGGCGATTATCGGGATGATCGGTTTTGGCCTGTGGCTGCTGTTCTCCGGCCACGGCGGCGAGCGCGCCACGATCGACAACCTGTGGCAGCACGGCGGCTTCCTCGCCACCGGCTGGAAAGGGCTTATCCTCTCCCTGGCCGTGATCATGTTCTCTTTCGGTGGATTAGAGCTGATTGGCATTACCGCCGCTGAGGCGCGCGACCCGCATAAAAGCATTCCAAAAGCGGTTAACCAGGTCGTGTACCGTATCCTGCTGTTCTACATCGGCTCGCTGGTGGTGCTGCTGGCGCTCTATCCGTGGGTAGAAGTGAAGTCCGACAGCAGCCCGTTCGTGATGATTTTCCACGATCTGAACAGCAACGTGGTCGCCTCTGCGCTCAACTTCGTCATTCTGGTGGCGTCGCTGTCGGTCTATAACAGTGGGGTTTACTCCAACAGCCGCATGCTGTTTGGCCTCTCCGTGCAGGGCAACGCGCCGAAGTTCCTCACCCGCGTCAGCCGCCGCGGCGTGCCGATCAATTCGCTGCTCCTTTCCGGGGCGATTACGTCTTTAGTCGTGCTGATCAACTACCTCTTGCCAAAAGCGGCGTTTGGCCTGCTGATGGCGCTGGTTGTCGCCACGCTGTTGCTGAACTGGATTATGATCTGCCTCGCACACCTGCGCTTTCGCGCCGCGATGCGCCGCAAGGGACGCGAGACGCAGTTCAAAGCGCTGCTTTATCCTGCGGGGAACTACCTCTGTATCGCCTTCCTGGGGCTGATTCTGGTGCTGATGTGCACCATGGACGAGATGCGTCTTTCGGCGATGCTGCTGCCGGTGTGGGTGGTGTTCCTGTTTATTGCGTTTAAGCTCTCTCGCAAAAAGTAGCGTGTCTTTCTCCCTCTCCCGGTGGGCTGAGGGCACCAGACCGCGCCCGGTGGCGCTGCGCTTACCGGGCCTACAAAACCAGGGTAGGCCGGGTCAGGCGAAGCCGCCACCCGGCAACTCACCTCACCGAGGCTGAGGCGTCAACGAGCGAATATCGTTCCCGGTCGGTGACTGGTGAATACGCAGTCCAAATTCATCCACCACCGCGAAAATATGGTCGAAGATGTCGGCCTGAATTTCCTCATATTCCGCCCACACCACCGTGTTGGTGAAGGCATATATTTCAATCGGCAGACCGTTCGCGTCAGGCGCGAGCTGGCGCACCATCAGCGTCATATCTTTTCGAATGCGCGGGTGGTTGCGCAGATATTCGTTCAGGTAGGCGCGGAAGGTGCCAATATTGGTCATCTTCCGCAGGTTTAATACCGACTCCCCTTCGCCGTTCTGCTGGTTCCACAGGTTTATTTCCTCGTGTCGTGCGGCGAGATAGGGCTTCAGCAGTTTTGCCTGAATAAGTTTCTGCTGTTCCTGCTCGTCGAGAAAATGAATGCTGGTGGTATCAATGTTCAGGCTGCGCTTAATGCGACGCCCGCCGGAGGCCGACATCCCGCTCCAGTTGATAAAGGCGTCGGAAACCAGCGCCCACGTCGGAATGGTGGTAATCGTATTATCGAAATTGCGCACCTTAACGGTGGTCAGCCCAATGTCCGTCACCGTGCCGTTGGCGCCGTATTTCGGCATCTCCAGCCAGTCGCCAAGCTTGAGCATGTCGTTGGCGGAAAGCTGAATGCCTGCGACAAGCCCCAGTATCGGGTCTTTGAATACCAGCATTAACACCGCCGCCATAGCGCCCAGACCGCTGATCAGAATCGCCGGGGACTGGCCGATCAGCAGGGAGATAATCAATATCCCCACCAGGATCGCGCTCACCAGCTTGATGCCCTGAAAAATCCCTTTCAGCGGCAGCTGAGACGCGGTGGCCATTTTCTGTGAAAGATTAAAAATCACGTCCAGCAGCGAGAAGAAGGAGAGCAGGGCGTACACCATCACCCACAGCTTCGCGCAGGTGGTGAGTATTTCCGCCGCTTCGCTGCCTTTTTGCAGCCACAGTACGGCCTGGACGTTGACGATTATCCCCTGAAGGGTAAACGCCAGACGGTGAAATAATTTATTCTGGGTAATGATCTGCAGCCATAAATGGCTGCTGGCCTGCGCGCGCTTTTCGAAAGCGCGAAGCACCACTTTGTGGAGAATAAAATGAACGATGATGGCGGTAAGAAAAATAATACCAAAGATAATCACTAAAGAGGTGGTGTGATTAATTTCAATGCCTAACTCTTCAACCTGAGCAATTAATTCCTGCATAACGTCTCCTGTATTGTTGCAGCCCCATAATGGCGGCTGCGGATCTATTATGCAAATTCACTGGCCTATTTGGCGGTCTGACAGACTTTCGCGACAGGCAGGCACAGGCGATGGCGCATACGCAGCGTCGCCAGGGCCAGCACGACCATCATGACCGTTTCCACCGTCAGGAAGACGTTCACCGCCTGGGTGTAATCCCCGTGATGGTTTTGTAGCGCGTGCAGCAAAATGGCACCAAAAATGGCCGGTCCAAGCCCCAGCGCGGCCTGCTGCAGCGTGCTGAGAATGGCGCTCGCGGCCCCCGCGTCGTCAGGCTTGATATCGCGCATCCCGATGCGGTAGAAGCTGTTGACGATCAGCGCCTGCCCATAGCCAACCAGCCCGGTGGCAGGTGCCAGCGTCAGGGCCGTATTTTGCACGCCCCAGTAGCGAAACGTGGCGATCAGCGCCAGCAGGCCAGCAATCTGGATCGCCAGCCCCGTCAGCAAAATGGTGCTGGTGCTGTAGCGAGCAATCAGCCGCGGCGCAAACCATGCGGAGATAAAATAGGTCACCCCGAGGGCGATAAAACTGTTCCCGGACTGCCAGGGCGCCATCCCCAGACCGGTTTGCATGGTCAGCGCCATACAGAACATAAACCCGGACCAGACGCTGAAAAAGAGCATCGCAATCAGTGTGCCAAAGCGGACGCTGCGAAGCGCAAGCAGGCGCGGCGGGATCAGCGGGTGGGCATTCTCGCGCTCTTTTTTACGCGCATTGAGCGCCATCAGCCAGGCCAGCGGGACGAGTGCGAGCAGCATCGCCTTAAGCGGCCAGGACCAGTGCCACTGCGGACCGAGCGCCATCGGAAACAGCAGGCAACAAAGCATAATCGCCAGCAGCACGGTACCCGTCCAGTCGATGCGTGACGGCGTCTCGCGACGGGTTTCCGGCACGTAGCGGCGGCTCAGCGCCAGCACCGCCAGGCAGATCGGCACGTTAATAAAGAAGGCGTTACGCCAGCCCAGCCCGGCGATATCCGCCGACACCAGCCAGCCGCCGCCCATCTGGCCCACGATAAACGCGATCCCACCGATGCCGCCAAACAGGCTGATGGCCTTCGCGTGCGCCGTACCTTTCAGCGTCACGTGCAGCGTGGCAAGAATTTGCGGCACGATCAGGGCGGCTCCCGCGCCCTGAACGATGCGCGCGGCCAGCAGCTGCGCAATGTTCCCCGCCAAACCGCACAGCAGCGAGGCCAGGCCAAAGCTCGCCACGCCCCACATAAACAGGCGACGACGGCCCAGGTTATCCCCCAGCTTGCTGCCGAGCGCGAGGCAGACGGCGAAGGCTACGCCGTAGAGGGCGACAATCAGCTCCAGCTCGGTGGCGGTGGCGTGCAGCGAACGGGTGATGGCGTCCAGCGCCACGTTGGTGATTGAGGTATCAATCATCGGCAGCATCTGGCCGGTAAGCAGCAGTATCAGGCCAGCGCGGCCCTGTGAAACAACTGACGTATTCATGGTAACTCCATTGCGTCATTCATCAGATGGTCGTAGCATCAACCATCTGATAAACGGGTACCAGTTCTTGCTTATACTGGTACTGGCACTACCATGCAGGGGGAGTTATGGCCTTGATGTCTGAACCTGTTACCTCACGTCAGGATGACACGCGAAAGCAGCTGGGCGCATTTTTACGCGCCCGGCGTGAAAGCCTCGACCCGCAGCGTCTCGGGCTGCCGCGCAGCGGTCGCCGCCGCACGCCGGGTCTGCGCCGGGAAGAGGTGGCGATGCTCGCTGACGTGGGCGTGACCTGGTACACCTGGCTTGAGCAGGGCAGGGACGTCAATCCGTCCAGCGCGGTGATGGCCGCGGTAGCGAAAGCGCTGCAATGTACCCCGACCGAGGCCCGACACCTGTTCGTGCTGGCCGGGTTGCCGCCGGGTGAAGCGCCGCAGGCGGTCTGCTGCGAGGGGATCAGCGAAGGCACGCGCCGCCTGCTGGATACGCTTATGCCGAAACCCGCCAGCATCCAGAAACCAAATTTCGACATCGTGGCGTGGAACGACAGCTTCGGGCACCTGATGGGTGTGGATTTCAATGCAATCCCGCCGGAAGATCGCAACTGTATTTACCTGTTCCTCACCCATCCGGCGTGGCGCGCGCGCCTCGGCAGGCGCGACGACGTGCTGCCCATCTTTGTCTCCTATTTCCGCGCGGCGATGGCCGAACACCGGGGTGACCCGCTGTGGGAGGCCAAACTGGCGCGCTTCTTTGCGGTGTCCGAAGAGTTTAAAACCCTGTGGCACCAGCGCAACGACGTGCGCGGCGTGGAGAACCAGCTCAAGCTGTTTACCCATCCCGAGCTGGGGGATTTTACGCTGCAGCAGATGTACTGGTACTCCGCGCCGCGAAACGGCTCGCGGCTGCTGGTGTACCTCCCGGTGGATGAAGCGGGGGAGAGGGCAATGGCATGGCTGGCGGCGCAGGGGAAATAGGTTTTCTGCGAGGGGCTTTCAGGGAATGAGAGCTCTCTCTGCTAAGAGGATAGGACAGGTGTAAGGTGGTGTTTAAAGTAAACCAGCCGACTGCATCGACATCGTTTCGATGAGGTACTAAGTCGTCTATACTCACGCCATGAGCAACCACCATGTCGCCACTGATGATTGATTCCGCAGATTTTAGCCAGAAATTAGGCCTTATCTCCCGAAACGTCGAACATACCGAAGCGTTTCTTGCGCGAGGCACGGTGGATTTTCACCTGCCCGGATTTATCCTGCCTGCAGGATATCGCCTGTTAAAATCGCGCTACGGCGATGAATACCGTCTCGTGACCACCGACGAGGGAAAACCCTATACGGCGTATGCCGTGAAGCTGACGTTTCATAAAGAAATTACCTTTCCTCACGGGGCCGCCACGCAAGTGATGGTCTGGCGTACGCCGCGCGCGGTCCATCAATCCGTAATCAGCGGGTTGCCACAACTTTTCTTTCAGTGGGTGCTCAGCGAATACGACATCGTGGTCTCAGACAGCGAGCAGACCGGCGACGGACAGCGGTTTTGGTTACGCATGATCGACTGGGCGTTCAGCATGAATTATCAGATAAGCGTGGCGGACGGAACGGTAGGTGAAGAGTGGCGCTTAACCCCGGTGAGTTCTTACGCCGAACTGGAAGAGCGCTGGATTGCGTTTGCCTGGGGATACGACCGCGATGTGCATCCACATCGCAGGCTCGTCATCAGTAAAGCGTAACGGGCCGCACTGTGCGGCCCGTTTTGATTAGCACTCGGTCATAATCGTGCTCAGCGGCAGGCGAGACTTCGGCAGCGTGGCGTTGAAATCTTCTACGCTGTGATGCCCAACCGGTACCACCACCAGGCTGGTGAAGCCTTTCTCTTTCAGGCCAAACTCTTCGTCGAGAATGGCGGCGTCGAAACCTTCAATCGGTACCGCGTCCAGACCCATCGCGGCCACGCCCAGCAGGAAGTTACCGACGTTCAGGTAAACCTGCTTCGCCATCCACTGGTCGTCATCTTTCAGATCCACGCGGTGCATGTCGGCGAAATAGGTGCGGCCCTTGTGGTTCGCCGCTTTAGCTTCCGGCGTGTTGAAACGGCCATCGGCCTCTTCCTGATCGACAACGCGCTCCAGCCAGGCATCGTCCATTGCGGTTTTCGCGCAGAACACCACCACGTGAGACGCATCCAGCATTTTGCGTTCGTTGAACACATAGGTGCCCGCGGCGGATTTCGCCACGCGCGCTTTCCCTTCCTCGGTGCTGGCAACAATGAAGTGCCACGGCTGGGAGTTGGTGCTGGACGGGCTGTACTGCAGCAGGGTTTTGATTTTTTCCGCTTCTTCTGCGGTCAGTTTTTTGCTTGCGTCGAACGCCTTGGTTGAGTGGCGTTTCAGGGCGACAGAAATGATATCCATAACAACTCCTGGTGATGAAATTCGCCCGCTCGCGGGCGCGAAAGGAGAGCAGATTACAGCGGGACGCGAAAAAAGATAAGTGCAATTCGAGCGTTTAATCTGTTCGTCCCAGACGAACAATCAGGCCGGGCGTATCCACTTCTGGTCTTTTTTCGGCAGCTTATCGACGACCAGATTCCAGGAATCATTAATGAGGTCGGCAACCAGTTCCGGCGTCATGTCGTCGGTGCCGTAAAGCGAAATCCAGTGCTTTTTATTCAGATGGTAACCCGGCTCAACGCCCCGGTAGATCTGCTGATTTAACAGGGACTTTTCCGGATCGGATTTCAGGCTAACGTGCGCCCGTCCGCGTGCGGTTGCCATCAGCATGAAAATTTTCCCGCCGACTTTGAAGACGTCGTACTCCGGGCCGAACGGCCAGCAGTGTTCGGTAAAAGGCATCTCCAGCGCGACGCGCTTCGCGTATTCCTGCAGGGATTTACTGTCCATCGCTCTCCTCCTGAGCCAGCCCGCGCCACATGGCCTCAAAACCCAGCGATTTAAAATCAACGGCACGGGAAGGATCGCGGGTGGCAAACTCCATGGTGGTTTCCGCCAGCGATAAGAACAGCGCATCGCCAAAGGTCTTAAATTCATCCGACATAAACACCGGGCGCACTGAACGACGACACAGTTCATGCAGCTCCGGGAACATCTCTTTCACCGCCTGTTCCGTTTCGGCGCTCAGCTTTTCACTGACGCCAATCTGGCGGATCGCCGCATGCGCAACCGGGTTACGAATGCCCCAGTCCACATAGCTGTTCCAGATATTGCGGGTATGTTCTTTAGGCAGCGTGATGGTGCGATCGAGGTTCGCCAGCATGGTCTGGCAGAGATCCTGCTTCAGGTGCAGATAGAGGGCATTCAGCAGATCGTCTTTCGTAGCAAAGTAGCGGAACAGAGTGCCTTCGGCGACGCCCGCCTTGCGGGCAATAAGCGCCGTTGAGGCGGCAATGCCTGACTGTGCAAACGCCGCCGTTGCGGCGTCCAGTAAGGCCTGTTTTTTATCTTCACTCTTCGGACGTGCCACTAAATTTTTCCTCCTGTCAATTATAAAAACCCTGATTGAAACACGTGCTTTGACACGCTGCAACGCGGAATGTCAAAGATCGAAAACGTCTTGACGACTTTATCATCATATCTATAATGAGTGCTTACTCACTCATAATCAAGTTTACCCTGCGCACACCGTCGGATGGGGCGCGTTTTCGGGTCAGGATATGAAAAAACCTCTCTTCATCTGCGTGGTGTTAATCATGATTATTGCTTCAGCCGCGAGTTTGCCGTTTGTTCTGAATGCCGGATTCGGCCAGCCGCCTCAGGGTGAACGGCTCACTGAAGTGGAGGCCTCCCCACAGTATCGCGAGGGGAAATTCCACAATACGCTGCCGACGCCTGGCTTTACCGGGCAACAAAATATGCTGGTGGCGTGGTGGCAATTTCTGACCCGTAAAACCGAAAACGCCCGCCCGGCTCAGCCGCTGCCGCTGGTGAAAACCGATCTGGCGAGCCTGCCGCGGGAGCAGGACACCCTGGTGTGGCTCGGCCACTCCTCGTGGTACCTGCAGCTCGCGGGCAAACGCATTCTGATCGATCCGGTCCTCGGTAACTATGCCGCGCCGTTCTCGTTTCTCAATAAAGCCTTTGCCGGCGAGTATCCGTGGCGCGCTGACAGCATGCCGGAGATCGACCTGCTGATTATCTCGCACGATCACTACGATCACCTGGATTACTCCACCATCAAGGCGCTGCTGCCGAAGGTGAAGCGCGTGGTGACGCCGCTTGGGGTAGGGTCACACCTGCGCTACTGGGGGATGAAGCCTGAAATTATTGACGAGCGCGACTGGAACCAGTCGGTACGCATCAGCGATGAATTGACCGTGCACGTGCTGCCGGCGCGCCACTTCTCCGGGCGCGGCATCAAGCGTGACCAGACCCTGTGGGGCAGCTTTATGTTCGTCACGCCAGCGCAGAAGGTTTACTACAGCGGGGATTCCGGCTACGGCCCGCACTTTAAGGCCATCGGCGAGCAGTTTGAGGGCGTGGACGTCGCCATCATGGAAAACGGCCAGTACGACCAGGACTGGAAGTACATCCACATGCTGCCGGAGGAAACGGCTCAGGCCTCGGCGGATCTGAACGCGAAAGCCGTGGTGCCCGGTCATAACGGACGCTTCGTGCTGGCGAAACACGCGTGGAACGATCCGCTGATCCAGCTGGCAAAAGCCAGCCAGGATAAAAATTATCGGTTGCTCACGCCGGAACTGGGCGAGCCCGTCCGGGTGAGTGATACCACGCAAACCTTTCGTGCGTGGTGGGAATAATGTTTAAGCGAGAAGCAGAGGGGGACAGCTGTATGACCATTTCCGCTCAAGTCATCGACACTATCGTCGAATGGATCGACGACAACCTGCATCAGCCATTGCGCATAGAAGAGATTGCCCGCCACGCGGGTTATTCGAAGTGGCATCTGCAGCGGTTGTTTATGCAGTACAAAGGGGAGAGTCTGGGGCGCTATATCCGTGAACGCAAGCTGCTGCTGGCGGCACGCGATCTGCGTGAGTCCGACGCGCGGGTGTACGACATCTGCCTGCGTTACGGGTTTGACTCGCAGCAGACGTTTACCCGCATCTTTACCCGGACATTCAACCAGCCGCCTGGCGCGTACCGCAAAGAGAACCATAGCCAGACACATTAAGATGTCGCATCGAGGCCGAGTAAGGCGTAGCCGCCACCCGGCTTTTTTGTGCGCTCACGACGCCAGTGAAAACCAGCGGCGCCAGACGAAACGCAGTACGAAGAATTCGATGGCGCCCAGCAGTAAAAACCACACGCAGAACAGAATGGTGTAGAGCTGGTTCAGATCGACCATGTGAAAGGTCTGAACCAGCTTCTGCGCCAGCACCAGGCCCAGCGATGGCGCGGGTAACAGCAGGCAGGAGAGCAGGGCCAGCAATAAAATGCCGCCTGCCGTAAGCAGCGATTCTAACGGGTGTTTCATCGTAATGTTAATCGTCAGTTAAAAATGTCATTGTCCGGCATCCTGTAACGTAAAGCAATATCAGCTACTCTGGCGTTGTTGAATAAAATAACGCTATTATTTTGCGAATAAAAAACAAAACGCGGTCAGATATTCATATTACTATCGCGTTATGTAAATAAACGTCTTTATCAGGAAAATAATTTTACAAATGTATATGTGCTATAACCAATTAACGTGGCAATAACAATGGCCGCGATGACATATAACACCAGTCGGCGTCCGCGATAAATACCCCACATGGTTCCCCCTCGTTTAGTATTGGTTTAGAAATATTTTGTAAAAATCAGGTCGTCGAATTAGTTTTAATCAGTTTTGAATAACCGTGAAGTCATTATATTGCGGTAGATCAAATTTACCCGCAAGACTTTAAAATGAATTTATTTAAGCCAGAAAGGAATTCAGGCTTCTGTTCACCGGATATTGAAGGAAAAATACGATGACCGAAAAAAAACGCTCCCCAAACATGCCGCCTTCCGGCGGGTTGGCATACCAGCAGACCGTAGAGCAGGTGCTCGCTCACGCGCAGAGCCAGGCCAGCGGTCTCGATCGTGCAGAGGCGCTGGCGCGTCTGCAAAAAACAGGGCCAAACGCGCTGCCGGAGAAAAAAGGCAAACCTGCCTGGCTGCGTTTTTTAGCCCATTTTAATGATGTGTTGATTTATGTCCTGCTGGCCGCCGCCGTATTAACGGCAATAATGGGCCACTGGGTGGATACGCTGGTTATTTTGGGCGTGGCGGTAATCAATGCCTTAATTGGCCATATTCAGGAAAGCAACGCGGAAAAATCGCTGAAGAGTATTCGAAATATGCTCGCCAGCGAGGCGCGCGTTATTCGCAATGGCAACCATGAAACCATACCGACGACTGATATAGTCCCGGGCGATATTATTGTTTTACGCGCCGGGGATCGTATTCCGGCGGATATGCGCTTAATCGAAGCGCATAATTTACGCGTGGAAGAGGCGATTCTGACCGGCGAATCCACCGTGGTGGATAAACACGTTAACCCGCTGAGCGGCGAATTACCGCTGGGCGATCGCACCAACATGGTCTTCTCCGGGACGACCGTGAGCGCGGGCGGCGGCGTCGGCGTGGTCACCGCGACCGGTCAGGAGACGGAACTCGGCCACATCAACCAGATGATGGCGGGCATTGAAAAACACCGCACGCCGCTGCTGGTGCAGATGGACAAGCTGGGTAAAGCGATCTTCGCGATTATTCTGGCGATGATGGCCGCGCTGTTTGTCTTCAGCCTGGCGTTCCGCGAGATCCCGATGGGCGAGCTGCTGCTCTCCCTGATTAGCCTGGCGGTGGCCTCCGTGCCGGAAGGTCTGCCTGCGATTATCTCCATCATCCTCTCCCTGGGCGTGCAGGCGATGGCGCGCAAGCGGGCGATTATCCGCAAGCTGCCGACGGTGGAAACGCTCGGCGCGATGACCGTGGTCTGCTCGGATAAAACCGGCACCCTGACGATGAACGAGATGACGGTTAAAGCCATCATCACCGCCGACGCCTGCTACCGCGTGGACGGCAACAGCTACGAGCCGGTAGGCAATATCTACCTGGAAGGCAGCGACGAGGCGGTCCACATCCAGCCGGGCACCGTGCTGGAGCAGTACCTGCGCACCATCGACCTGTGTAACGACAGCCAGCTGATTCAGGACGAGCGCGGCCTGTGGGGCATCACCGGCGGCCCGACCGAGGGCGCGCTGAAGGTGCTGGCGGCGAAGGCCAGCCTTGAGCCGGTCATGAGCACGCTGGTCAATAAGATCCCGTTCGACTCGCAGTACAAGTACATGAGCACCCACTACCAGATTGGCGGTGAGGAGCAGATCCTGATCACCGGCGCGCCGGACGTCATTTTCGCCCTCTGCGCGCAGCAGCAGACCCGCCACGGTGCGGAGGCCTTCAACCGCGCGTACTGGGAAAGCGAGATGGAGCGCTATGCGCGTCAGGGGCTGCGCATGGTTGCCGCGGCGTTCAAGCCGGCTAACGGCGAGCAGGCGCTGACGCACGACGACCTGAGCCACGGCCTGATCTTCCTCGGCATCGCCGGGATGATGGATCCCCCGCGTCCGGAAGCGATTGACGCCATTAACGCCTGCCAGCAGGCCGGGATCCGCGTGAAGATGATCACCGGGGATCACCCGCAGACGGCGATGAGCATCGGCCAGATGCTGGGGATCAGCAACAGCGAGCAGGCGGTCACCGGCTACGAGCTGGAGAAGATGGACGACGCTACGCTGGCGGACGCGGCGGTGAAGTACGACATCTTTGCCCGTACCAGCCCGGAGCATAAGCTGCGCCTGGTGAAAGCGCTGCAGGACAAAGGTGAAATCGTCGGCATGACCGGTGACGGCGTGAACGATGCCCCGGCGCTGCGTCAGGCGGACGTCGGCATCGCCATGGGCATCAAGGGCACGGAAGTGACCAAAGAGGCGGCGGATATGGTCCTGACGGACGACAACTTCGCCACCATCGCCAGCGCGGTGAAGGAGGGGCGTCGCGTTTACGACAACCTGAAGAAGACGATTCTGTTCATCATGCCGACCAACCTGGCGCAGGGGCTGCTGATTGTGATTGCGCTGCTCGCCGGGAACATCATTCCGCTGACGCCGGTGCTGATTCTGTGGATGAACATGGCGACCTCCGCCACGCTCTCCTTCGGCCTGGCCTTTGAGGCCGCCGAGCGCAACATTATGCGTCGTCCGCCGCGTCAGACCGGGCAGCACGTGATGGATGCCTATGCCGTATGGCGCGTGGCCTTCGTCGGCACCATGATTGCCATCGCCGCCTTCGCGCTGGAAGCCTGGCTTGCCCCGCGCGGCCACAGCGCGGAGTTCATCCGCACCGTGCTGCTGCAGATGCTGGTCTGCGCCCAGTGGGTGTACATGATTAACTGCCGCAACACCGAAGGATTCTCCCTCAACCGCGGCCTGCTGGCGAACAAAGGGATCTGGCTGGTGACGGGCGTGCTGTTCCTGCTCCAGGCGGCGATTATCTACCTGCCGTTTATGCAGATGCTGTTCGGCACCGAAGCGCTGCCGCTGCGCTACTGGTTTGTGACCCTGGCGGTTGCAGGAGCGATGTTCTTCGTCGTCGAAATCGAGAAGCGACTGACCCGCAGGTTCCGTAAGGCTGCATAACGAAAACCTTGAAACCTTACCCCTCACCCTAACCCTCTCCCCATAGGGGAGAGGGGATCGTCTGGTACTCTCCCTTGGGCTCGGTTTTCTCCCTCGCCCCTTTGGGGAGAGGGCCGGGGTGAGGGGTGAAATCACGCTGAGGTACTCCCATGAAACTCCCGCTCCTGTTCGTCCTCCTCGTCTGCACGCTGCCACCCGCATTTGCCGCCGCCATTCCCGTACGCGTTGCCACCGTAGAGCAGACCGCCCACGCCGCCGAACGGCAGATCCCGGGCCGCATCGAAGCTATCCACACCGTTGAGCTGCGCGCGCGTACGGAGGGCGTCATTACCAAAATTCACTTCCGCGACGGGCAGTACGTGAAAAAAGGCGACGTGCTGTTCGAGCTGGACGACGCCGAGCCGCGCGCCGCCCTGCGCCTGGCGCAGGCCGAAGTGAAAAGCGCCGAAGCCACGCTGCGCCAGGCGCAGCAGCAGCTGTCCCGGTTTGAAAGCCTGGGCAGCAGCAACGCCATCAGTCGTCACGACGTGGACAACGCCCGCATGCAGCGGGACGTGGCAAGCGCCGCGCTGGAGCAGGCAAAAGCCCGGCTCGACACCCGCAGCGTGACCCTGAACTACACCCGCATCGCCTCGCCGATTGACGGTCGCGTGGGGCACAGCCGGTTCCACGTCGGAAGCCTGGTGAATCCCGCAAGCGGCGTGCTGGTGGAGGTGGTGCAGCTTGACCCGATCCGCATCGCCTTTGCGCTGGAAGAGGGGGCGTTCGCCACCAAAGCCGGAGAGCATGCGGATATCCGCGCCATGAAGCAGGCCTGGCAGGCGCTGATCGACAGCAACGGCCAGCGCGTCAGCGGCGAGCTGACGTCGGTGGATAACCGCATCGACCCGCGCACCGCCAGCGTGATGCTGCGCGCCGAGTTTGCCAATCCGCGCCACCAGCTGCTGCCCGGCGGCAATGTGAACGTGTTTTTGCGCCCGGCAAGCGAGCAGCCGGTACTGATCCTGCCCGCCGCTGCCGTACAGCAGAACGGTGACGGATTCTTTGCCTGGATGGTCAATGCCGAGGGCAAAGCCGAAATGCGCCCGCTGAAGGTGGCCGGACAGATCGGACAGCAGTTTCAGATTGCCTCCGGCGTAAAGCCCGGTGAGCGAGCGATTACTGACGGCGCGCAGCGCGTGCAGCCCGGCGCTGCCGTCCAGATACTGAATTAAGGAGCCATCATGCTGACGTTTTTCATCAAACGCCCGCGCTTCGCGATGGTGATTGCGCTGGTCATCACCCTGCTGGGAGCCATCGCGCTGAAGATTATCCCGGTAGAGCAGTATCCGCAGATCGCGCCGCCGGTGGTGAACGTCTCGGCCAGCTGGCCGGGCGCCAGTTCGGCCGACGTGGCGGAGGCCATCGCCACGCCGCTGGAGACCCAGCTGAACGGCGTGGATCATATGCTGTACATGGAGTCCACCAGCTCGGACGAAGGCTCTTATAGCCTGAACATCACCTTCGCGGCGGGCACCGATCCGGACCTCGCCGCCATCGACGTGCAAAACCGCGTGGCGCAGGCCGTGGCGCAGCTCCCGACCGAGGCGCAGCAAAACGGCGTGCAGGTGCGCAAGCGCGCCACCAACCTGATGATGGGCGTAAGCCTTTACTCACCGAATAAGACCCACACGCCGCTGTTCGTCAGCAACTACGCCAGCACCCAGGTGCGCGAGGCGCTGTCGCGTCTGCCGGGCATCGGGCAGGTGCAGATGTTTGGCGCGCGCGATTACAGCATGCGCATCTGGCTGCGTCCGGACCGCATGAACGCCCTCAACGTCACTACCGATGACGTGGCGCAGGCGCTGCGCGAGCAGAACGTGCAGGGCGCGGCAGGCCAGGTCGGCACGCCGCCGGTGTTTAACGGCCAGCAGCAGACTTTGACCATCAACGGGCTGGGGCGCTTAAGCCAGGCCGAAGACTTTGCCGACATCATTATCCGCGCGGGTGAGATGGGCCAGCTTGTTCGCCTGAAGGACGTGGCGACAATCGAACTTGGCTCGCGCAGCTACAGCTCCGGCGCGCAGCTGAACGGGCACGACTCCGGCTACCTCGGCATCTATCCGACGCCGTCCGCCAACGCCCTGCGCGTGGCCGACGCGGTGCGCGCGGAGCTGGACCACCTCTCGACGCGCTTCCCGGACGATCTGGTTTACGAGGTGAAATTCGACACCACCGCCTTTGTGGCCGCCACCATTAAAGAGATCGGCGTCTCGCTGGCGCTGACGATGCTGGCGGTGGTGGTCGTGGTGTCCCTGTTCCTGCAAAGCTGGCGTGCGACGCTGATCGTCGCACTCGCCATTCCGGTGTCGCTGGTGGGCACCTTTGCGGTGCTCAATACGCTCGGCTACTCCGCCAACACGCTGAGCCTGTTCGCCATTATTCTGGCGCTCACCATGGTGGTGGATGACGCCATCGTGGTGGTGGAAAGCGTTGAAACGCTGATGGCGGAAGGGCAGAGCCGCACGGCGGCGACCGCGCTGGCCTTGCGCCAGATTGCCGGGCCGGTGATCGCGACGACGCTGGTGCTGCTGGCGGTGTTTGTGCCGGTGGCGCTGCTGCCGGGCATTGTCGGCGAGCTGTACCGCCAGTTCGCGGTGACGCTTTCCACGGCGGTCACGCTTTCAAGCCTGGTGGCGCTCACCCTGACGCCCGCCCTGTGCGCGATGCTGCTGCGTCCGCGCCCGGAGAAGCCTGCGGCCGTTTATCGCGCCTTTAACCGCGGGCTGGACGCCACGCGCAATCGCTATAGCCGGATCGTGAGCGTATTCACCCTGCGCCCGTGGCTGGCGCTGCTGGCTACCGCAGGCGCGGCGGCAGTCGTCCTGTTCAGCTTTACGTCAATGCCAAAAGGCTTCCTGCCGCAGGAGGATCAGGGCTACTTCTTCGCCAGCGTTCAGCTGCCTGAAGCGGCCTCGCTGGAGCGTACCGAAGCGGTAATGACCAAAGCGCGCGCGCTGATCGCCAACAATCCGGCGGTGGAGGACGTGATACAGGTCTCCGGGTTTAACATCCTCAACGGCACCAGCGCGTCCAACGGCGGGTTTATCTCCATCATGCTCAAAGACTGGAGCGAGCGTCCGCCGCTGGACGAGGTGATGGGCACCCTGCAGCGTCAGCTGCTGGCCCTGCCGGAAGCTACCATCATGACCTTCGCGCCGCCGACGCTGCCGGGGCTTGGCAACGCCTCCGGCTTCGACCTGCGTATCCAGGCACTGGTGGGGCAAAGCCCGGCGGAGCTTGAGCTCGTCACGCGCGGGGTGCTGATGAAGGCCAACCAGCACCCGCAGCTGAGCCGCGTGTTCACCACCTGGAGCAGCAGCGTGCCGCAGCTGACCCTGACCGTTGACCGCGAGCGCGCTGCCCGCCTCGACGTGCCGGTGTCGCGCATCTTCAGCAGCCTGCAAACCGCCTTCGGCGGCACGCGCGCCGGGGATTTCAGCATCAACAACCGCGTCTACCACGTGGTGATGCAAAACGAGATGCAGTGGCGCGAGCGCGCCGAGCAAATCAGCGAGCTGTTCGTGCGCAGCAACAGCGGCGAGCGGGTACGCCTGAGCAACCTCGTCACCATTACGCCGGGCGTTGGCGCGCCGTTCCTGCAGCAGTACAACCAGTTCCCGTCCGTGTCGGTGAGCGGCTCTGCCGCGCCTGGCGTGAGCAGCAGCACCGCGATGGCGGCGATGGCTGAGATTCTGGCGGAGAGCCTGCCTGCCGGGTACGACTACGCCTGGAGCGGCATGTCGTATCAGGAGCAGCAGACCGGCAACCAGGCGATGTGGATCGTGCTGGCGGCGGTGGTGATGGCGTGGCTGTTTCTCGTCGCCCAGTACGAGAGCTGGACGCTCCCGGCGAGCGTCATGCTTTCGGTGCTGTTTGCCATCGGCGGGGCGCTGGTCTGGCTGTGGACGGCGGGCTACGCCAACGACGTGTACGTGCAGATTGGTCTGGTATTGCTGATCGCACTCGCGGCCAAAAACGCGATTCTCATCGTAGAGTTCGCCCGCGCGCGGCGCATGGACGGGATGACGATTGCCGATGCCGCGCGGGAAGGGGCGTCGCGCCGCTTCCGCGCGGTGATGATGACCGCCGTGTCGTTCATTATCGGCGTCCTGCCGATGATGCTGGCGACTGGCGCAGGAGCCCAGAGCCGACGGATTATCGGCACCACGGTGTTCAGCGGCATGCTGGTGGCGACCGTGGTGGGGATTGTGTTCATTCCCGCGCTGTTCGTGCTGTTCCAGCGCCTGCGCGAGTGGGGCCACGGCCTTACGGACTCGTCGCCCACAGCTCGCAGTGCTTCTGAACCAGAGAAATAAGCGAGCCGCCGTCGGCGATAAAGTCCCGCATGCGCTGCGCCTCGCTCTTGCCCTGCTTTAACAGCAGGGCAATTTCATTGATTGCGCTTGTCGCGCCGAGCTTCTCGGCCGACGGCGCAACCTGCTCCAGCAGCCAGGCGATATCTTCCGCCACGGTTTTGTGCTCGCCGGTGTGCACGTCCGTCAGGATCCCCTCCAGCCCGTAGCGGCAGGCCTGAAAACGGTTAAAACGGTAGAGCAGAAAATCCCGTTCCTGATGCTTATAGGGCCGCGCGGTCAGCAGCCAGTGCGACGTGGCCTGGATCAGCCCGGCGATGTTAATCGCGTGACCGAGCGTCAGCGGCGTATCCATCACCCGCACCTCCACGGTGCCAAAGTGCGGGCTGGGGCGGATGTCCCAGTGCAGATCCTTAATGCTGTCGATCATGCTGGTAGCGCTGAGGCGGCGGAACAGCCCCTCGAACTCCTGCCAGCTGTTGACCCACGGCATCAGGCCGTTATCCGGGAATCCGGAGAAGATGTTGAGCCGCGACGAGGCGAACTTCGTGTCCGTGCCCTGCATATAGGGCGACGCGGCGGCGAGGGCGATAAGGTGCGGCACGAAACGCGACAGGCCGTGCGCCAGGTAAATGGCGTCGTCCCCGGTCCGGCAGCCGACGTGCACGTGCTGGCCAAAGACCGTTGCCTGCAAAATCAGGTAGCCAAAGCGCTCCAGCGTGACGTTATAGCGCTCGTCATCGCACACCTCCTGTCGCTGCCACTTCTGGAACGGGTGCGTCCCGCCGCCGCAGATTTGGATATGCTGCTCCGCCGCCGCGCGCAGGATGCTCTGCTGCATCACCGAGAACTGCGCCGCCGCCTGGTCGATGGTCTGGCACACGCCGGTGGCGATTTCGAGCATGCTTTCGGTGATGTCGTGTTTGACCTCGCCGCCTTTGATGTCGTCCTTAACGGCGGCGATGAGTGCGGAGGAGTCCTGGCTCAGATCGTAGCCCGGCGGGTTAACCACCTGCAGTTCGAGTTCGATGCCGAGGGTAAACGGTTCAGAGGACTTGAAATCGGGTAAAGGCATGGCGCACTCCGTTGTCAGTTGTGTGTTGAGTATAGACAACGACGTGGCGCTCACTTTTCAGGGTGGTATAACTGTTAGCAGGCTTAGCGAAAAGGGGGAGTTAATCATGTCTGACAATCCAGTGATTGCGCTGATAGGTCCCGGTGCGATTGGGACCACCATTGCCGCGGTGCTGCATGACGCGGGCCGCACGCCGCTGCTGTGCGGACGTACCGCACATCCGGAATTACGCTTACGTTATGACGAGGGCGAAACGGTGGTACCCGGTCCGGTATTAACCGATCCTGCCGCCATTACGCGTCCCGCCGATCTGGTTTTTATCGCGGTAAAAACGACGCAAAATGCCGACAGCGCCGGATGGCTGCGCGCCCTGTGCGATGAGAACACCGTGGTCTGCGCCCTGCAAAACGGCGTTGAGCAAAAAGCCCAGCTTGAGCCTTTGGTCAACGGTGCGACGGTGCTGCCGTCGGTGGTGTGGTTCCCGGCACAGCGCGAGCCGGATGCCTCCGTCTGGCTGCGGGCGAAGCCGCGCCTGACGCTGCCGGACGTAACGCAGGCGCAGCGGGTGGTTGAGGCGCTTCGCGGTACGCGCTGTGAAGTGGAACTCTCGACCGATTTCGCCACCGTCGCCTGGCGCAAGCTGCTGCAAAACGCGGTTGCGGGGCTGATGGTGCTCGCCAACCGCCGCGCAGGCATGTTCAGGCGCGAGGACATCAGCGAGCTTGCGCTCACCTATCTGCGCGAGGGGCTTACCGTCGCCCGCGCCGAGGGGGCGAGGCTTGACGATGCGGTGGCCGATGAGATTCTGGCGAACTTTCAGCGTGCGCCTGAGGACCTCGGCACGTCGATTCTCGCCGACCGTCAGGCGGATCGCCCGATGGAGTGGGATATCCGCAACGGCGCGATCCAGCGCTACGGGCGCAGGCACGGCATTGCGGTGCCCATCAGCGACGTGGTGGTGCCGCTGCTGGCGGCGGGAAGCGAGGGGCCGGGGTGAGCCAGGGTCTGGGGTGAAGGAAAGACCCGGCCGTTGTGCGCCGGGTAGCGTCTCTACTTAGCCTGACGGGCTTTCTCTGCTTTCAACTCTTCCATGGTTGCCTCCAGGATCCAGAGGCACTGAGCACCGTCAAACGTTTCCAGCAGCGCTTGGCGGGTACGCTGATAGAACGCGTCGATTTCTTTGGGGGATTTCTCTAAAGGCGGCGTGCAGACAATATCGCTGCCTACCATGTGCGGCCACTTTCCGGCGTCAATGGTGCGGAGCGCTTTCAGCGTTGCGTTCGTATTTGTTATGAGCGCTGCGGCTAAGGCGTCCTCCAGCTGTTGCGCCTGCTTGACGTCAGCCGTAGCAGACAGGGTAGGAGCTTGCTCAATCCAGTGTGCATCACCAGAGGCGATTCCATTAAGTGCTGATGACCAGTCAGTGCTGGCTGCAATGGCTGGGACGGTAAGCGCACATAGCAGGGGTACGATAGGGTATTTCATCGCACGACCTCAAGGTCACCGCCGTCACGAAGGATTTTACGCCTCGTTGACAGTGAGAGAATGATGCAACCCTCTGATGCAAACCCGGCTGGACCATACTTGTGGTCACCATGAATGCGGAATTCTGAGCGACCAAAACTCTCTCCGGAGGTTTGCTCAAGGATGATTGTAATTGGTCCTTTTGAATTCGAATGACCCGCGATTTTATATGTCCCGCGAGGCAGTGGCCCCAGCCCCTTTACATGCTGACGGTCCGGGTTGTTTTTATTCGTAAGAGCACCGGAATATCCGGTTTCAATTAATTTGCCGTCTTTATACATCTTGCCGGTAGACTGCTCATACTTCCATACCATAACGTTCTCCTTATGCCGTTTTGCGATCATTCCAGCTATCAGAATGCATGATGTTACCGTCGACATAGCGCCAGGTAATTTTTTCATACAGCAGTTCTACCAGCTCAAGATGGTTATGTTTCTCATAGTCAGGATCTTTGATATCAAGCATCATTGGACAGACGCTGGCGATCGTCACTCCTTCCATAAAGGTGGAAAAATATTCTACTTCCTGACCGGCATCGTTGATACGGTAAAACTTCACCTCCGCGGATTTTAGCTTCTGGCCTGTACTGACTGCCTTGTACAAATAGGGGCTGGAGGCGTCGATCTCTTTATCGAAAGAATAAGGGGAATGGACGCGAAGACTTGTTGCTTTGCCGTTATTCTTGTCCATGGGTTGCATTACGCCGTGGTTCAGTGCGATTAACTCAATACTTCCTTCACGGCCATGTATATCGACAGACCCTTTGATGTCGGTACCACCGTCGTCTTTGAGCCATAAATAAGCGGGAATAGCCATTTGTTTAAAACTCCATTTAAGAAAATCCTGAAAAAATCTTTTGGTTAAGTTGGTTAAGTAACCATGGTGACGCTAGCGCTTATAAAGTGGGTCGTCAATATTTGTACGATTTGGATATGAAATGAACTGCATTTTCGTTGATATAAATTAAGAAAATGTGGGATCTTACGGTTTGAAACTGGATTATTTATTAATGATTAATGCCGTGGTTTTACTTAAGGATTAATTAAGTGAATATTGATTGAAAGTCTAATAAATATTTGGGCTGTTATTAGGTTTATATCTATTTAACGATTTATTAGTTGGTAAAAGCTCATAACGGTTCGTCAGAATACCCGCAAATTCCTGACGACATGCCTGAAACGGTTAAAGAGGTTAAGCAGAAAATCCTACTTCCGATGCTTAATATGGCCGCCTGGTTAGCTGCCAGTGCAGATCTTTAATGCTGTCGTTCCTGGCCGACCTTCAGGCGGATCGCCCGATGGAGTGGGATATCCGCAACGGCGTTATCCAGCGCCACGGCCGCAAACACGGCATTGCGGTGCCCATCAGCGACGTGGAGGTACCGCTGCTGGCGGCGGGGAGCGAGGGGCTGGTGTGAGTTGAATAGCAGTTTTAAAATGAGAGGAGGCGGTACGGATAGAAATCTCGCATCATTTCCCCACAAACGCGCTCACTGGCAAATCAAAACGCCTCGCCAGCGCCCGCATATGTTCCAGCGTTAACGTGCGCTGTCCGTTGAGGACCCGACTCACCAGAGACTTCTTGCCAATCTCATTTTCGAAGTCGCTCTGAGTGAGTTGGTACTGATCCATCAGCGTTCGCAATAACGCAACGCCAGACGGAATGCTGGCAACGCGCGCGTTAAATTCTGCAAACTCCGCAGACTCATTTTCGTATTTATCGATTTTGGCAGTGAGCATCTCTACAAGCGGGCTATCGGGGTCGTGTTCGAGCAGGTACTCCACCAGCGCCAGTGCATCCTCGTAATCTTGTCGCGACGGGCTTGAACCCAGGAAAGGGAGCTCGTTTGTCAGCGCGTGTGCCGCTTTGATGGCTGCTGCATAATTCATTCTTTTGTTCTCCGGTAGAGGTCCGTGAGCTTGTCATACTCTGCGTGCGTGCTGATGTGTTTGATGAAGATCTTTCCCCGCTCAAAATCAGCAAAAAACATCACTCTTAAATGCCCGCCCCCGACATCAATGACCCACCATTTTTCCCGGTATTTCATCCGATCCAGGCTGGGAAAGCGCTTTCGCATGTCGTCTGGTGACGAGTAATGTTCTTTCTTGAGCACCCGGTAAAGATCCTCCAGGGCTAGTGCTTGATTGGGAAAATGTCTGGTCGCCATGTCGAAAGGCGCTCTTGAGACTACATGCATCCTTGCCCCTTGTTTCCAGGATGGAAACATTATAGATGATGGTTGGTGGGTTGACAATGTGGAAACTATGATGAATTCTCGGTTTCCACCTGCTCATGAGAATGGCACCCGTTAATTGAGTTCAAAGACTTTAAGAGGTGGTGGTGAGAGATTAAAGGGGCTTGGGGGCTGGATTTTGGATATTTTTTTGATTTGCGTAGCGTTTTCAGGAATGGGGCTGAGAAGGATTGTAGTGGGTGATAGCTTGCTTATTTTAGTATATGGATGTGTGAGAAAGATGGTTCTTCTTTGTGCCATCGGCGGACATGACGACTATGGAACAGTACTAAAAAAGATGACCTAAAGTTAATTTAGATTAAAGAAAATTATGTGAAGGTCGATAATTATGTAACTTTTCACTTTGATTTAACAGGACTTATAAATGGCTGAAATGCTTAACGAAGGCAAGATCATGCAAGCCCTTAATTGGGCCTACGATAAAGCTTTGGATGGTACGATTCCTGGAACAGATTCATCTTATGATATGGCTGAAAACTACCTGAAAGGAACAGATAACTTAGAGGCCAAGGTTAACTCACTTATCAGATGGCAAAATACGAAATCTGCCACTACTGGGTTCGTATCCGGACTTGGAGGGATTATAACTATGCCCGTTGCAATTCCAGCAAGTATTGCAACTGTGATTTATGTCCAGATTCGTATGATAACAGCAATCGCTATTATGGGAGGTTATGATGTTAAAGATGATCGTGTTAAAGCGCTCGTTTACTCATGCCTCGCTGGCAATGCTGCAAAAGATATTCTTAAAGGAACAGGAATAATTATTGGTTCAAAAATGTCTACGCAGTTAATTAAAAGTATATCTAGAGAGACGATTGTCGCTATCAATAAGCGGGTTGGCTTTAGACTTCTCACTAAATTTGGTGAAAAAGGGGCGATCAACTTAGGTAAAATGATACCACTTGTTGGTGGCGTTATTGGAGGGACATTCGATGGTATTTCAACGAATATAGTTGGGAATATTGCCAGAAGAACCTTCATTGAAGGGAGCGCTGTAACCGAATTATAAGGGGCGCTGTTCATTTAGCATCCAACGTGTAACCTGTTTTGGATGTCTAAGACATATCAATCTGTTGTTGCGTGGAATCGACCCTTACCGACATTAACGTTAGTATCTTGTACGTTATTCGCTCATTAGGGGCAAACATTGCACTGAACGCAAGGCCGGAATCCTGCTTTTTACCCAGCAGAATCCCGGCCTCCCATCACCCGCCTCAATGTGCCGAAATATAAGGTTCCTTCACAAACTCCGCCAGCAGCCAGACCATATCATGCAGCAGCCCGGTTAGCTCTTTCGCCACGCTCGCAGGCAATGTTCCTCCCATTACGGCCAGCGTTAACGCCACGGCATAGTCAACTTGTAGCGTCGTCTCCTGCCAGCAGTCGGGCACGCAGGAGGTGATTTTTTCACCTGCGATCAACTGTTCAACCAGATACGGCGGAAGCTCCGAGTCACAGCATTCCCGCAGTCGCTTCAGCGCCGCCAGCAATCGCTTGCAAAGCGTGGAAAACGTCACGGTATCGTCCGTTTCTACCAGCACGCTCACGCAGGCGGCACAAGCATCGGCCAGTTCAAAGAGATTCGCAGAATCGCAAATGGATGTATTAATGAGATGATGAACAGCACTTTCCTCAGAAAGCGCGTATGAAAAAACAGGGTTAGTCGCCATTTAGCATCCTCGTTGTGCAAAAAAGTGTCATGTTATGCTAACGGGTTCCTACGCCCGGTTACGGATGTGCCGCAACGCAGGCACTTTAAAACCGCGAAGAAGGGATGAAAAGAGATAACCCTGAATTACATAAGGTTGCTTGCAGGTTTGCGAGGCGGCTTCCAGAACGGCATTGCCGGGTGGCGGCTACGCCTTACCCGGCCTACAAAACCGCCAACCAACCTGCCCGCGACACGAACCGTAGGCCCGCGCAAGCGCAGCGCCGCCGGGCACAGCCGCACCGCTACTCCTCACTCATCATCGTCAAAAATCGCTTCACCGTCCGCGAGCGCTCAAACCGCCGCCAGCAAAGCGCGATATCGGTGTAAAGCTCCGGTGAACTCAGCGTGTGATAGGTGACGTTCGGCGGAGAAATGGCCGCCATGGATTTTGGCACCAGCGCGAAGCCGCCGCCGGCGGAAACCATGCTCAGGGAGGAGGAAAGCTGCGACGACTGCAGCGCGTGCTGCACGTCAATCCCGGCCCGTTCGCAGCAGCCGTGAACCCGTTCGTACAGGCCCGGCGCGACCTCCTGCGGGAACAGCACCACGGGCGTATCACGCAGCTGCTCTAACGCCAGCGCATCGCACGCCGCCAGCGGATGATCGCGATGCAGCGCCACCACCATCGGCTCCCGGTCGAGGATTTTTAACTCGAATGCCTTGCTGCTCTCGCACGGCAGGCGCACGAAGGCGATATCCAGCTCGCCCTCCGCCAGCATCGTCGTCAGCGACGACATATTGGCTTCGACCTGGTGAACCTGCACCGCCATGTTCTGCACCTGAAACTGGCGAATCAGCGCGAAAATTTTGGGATGGAAAGCGTCGGAGCTGGTGATGCCTATCGACAGGTTGCCGTTCAGCCCGCGCGCGATGCCGCGGGCCTTTTCCAGCGCGGCATCGCTCAGCGCCAGAATTTTGCAGGCATCTTCATAGAAGGCTTCTCCCGCTTCGGTCAGCTCCACGCCCCGCGTCAGGCGTCTGAACAGCGGGGTACCCACTTCCTCTTCGAGCCGTTTGATCTGCTGACTCAGAGGAGGCTGTGAAATACCCAGCGCTTCGGCCGCCCTGGTGAAGTGTCGCTCCCGTGCAACCGCAACAAAATACCGCAGATAACGAAGTTCCATATCTAAAACGTCTCAAACCAGCATGGTTTCTATATTGGAACTCTCTGCTGAATCGGGTCAACATTTATTTAACCTTTCTAAATAAAGTTGAAGAGGACGAGCACGATGATGCATTCATCTGCCTGCGACTGTGAGGCCAGCCTGTGCGAGACCCTGCGCGGGTTCTCCGCCCAGCATCCTGACAGCGTGATCTATCAGACATCGCTAATGAGCGCCCTGCTAAGCGGCGTGTACGAGGGGGAAACCACCATCGCCGATCTGCTGGCACACGGTGATTTTGGTCTGGGCACCTTCAACGAGCTGGACGGCGAAATGATTGCCTTCAGCAGCCAGGTGTACCAGCTGCGCGCCGACGGCAGCGCCCGGGCCGCGAAGCCGGAGCAGAAAACGCCGTTCGCAGTGATGACCTGGTTCCAGCCGCAGTACCGTAAAACCTTCGACGCGCCGGTCAGCCGTCAGCAGATCCACGACGCGATCGACCAGCAGATCCCCTCCGATAACCTGTTCTGCGCGCTGCGTATCGACGGCACTTTCCGCCACGCCCATACCCGCACCGTACCGCGCCAGAAGCCGCCGTACCGCGCGATGACCGACGTGCTGGACGACCAGCCGGTGTTCCGCTTCAACCAGCGCGAAGGGGTGCTGGTCGGGTTCCGTACGCCGCAGCATATGCAGGGCATTAACGTGGCCGGCTATCACGAGCATTTCATCACCGACGACCGTCAGGGCGGGGGACACCTGCTCGACTACCAGCTGGAGAGCGGCGTGCTCACCTTCGGTGAAATTCACAAGCTGATGATTGACCTGCCCGCCGACAGCGCGTTCTTACAGGCCAACCTTCACCCCAGCAATCTGGATGCCGCGATCCGTTCCGTCGAAAACTAACAGGAGAACTACCGTGAACAGTGAGAAACAGTCGCGTCAGTGGGCGCACGGCGCCGATATGGTTGTCGGCCAGCTGGAAGCGCAGGGCGTGAAGCAGGTGTTCGGCATCCCGGGTGCGAAAATCGACAAGGTTTTTGACTCCCTGCTGGACTCCTCCATCGACATTATTCCGGTGCGTCACGAAGCGAACGCGGCGTTTATGGCGGCTGCGGTAGGGCGATTGACCGGCAAAGCCGGGGTGGCGCTGGTGACCTCCGGTCCAGGCTGTTCCAACCTGATCACCGGCATCGCCACCGCCAACAGCGAGGGCGACCCGGTGGTGGCGCTGGGCGGGGCGGTCAAACGCGCGGATAAAGCGAAGCTGGTTCACCAGAGCATGGACACCGTCGCCATGTTCAGCCCGGTGACTAAATACGCCGTGGAGGTCAGCTCGCCGGACGCGATTGCCGAGGTGGTATCGAACGCGTTTCGCGCCGCCGAGCACGGCAGGCCCGGGGGGGCATTTGTCAGCCTGCCGCAGGATATCGTCGACCAGCCTGCGACGGGGGCGATTTTGCCCGCCAGCGGCGCGGCGCGGATGGGCCCGGCACCCGAGTCAGCGATTAACGACGTGGCGAAGCTTATCGAAAAGGCCGAAAACCCGGTCATTTTACTCGGCCTGATGGCCAGCCAGCCCGCGAACAGCGCCGCGCTGCGCAAGCTGCTGGAGAAAAGCCGCATTCCGGTGACCAGCACCTATCAGGCCGCCGGGGCGGTGAACCAGGAGCACTTCACCCGCTTCGCCGGACGCGTCGGTCTGTTCAATAACCAGGCGGGCGACCGGCTGCTGCATCTGGCGGATCTGATTATCTGCATCGGCTACAGCCCGGTGGAATACGAGCCGTCCATGTGGAACAGCGGCGACGCGACGCTGGTGCACATTGACGTGCTGCCTGCCTATGAAGAGCGCAACTACGTGCCGGATCTCGAGCTGGTGGGGGACATCGCCGAAACGCTGAACCTGCTTGCAAACCGCATCGAGCATAAGCTGGCGCTGAGCCCGCGGGCCTCTGAAATCCTGGTCGATCGCCAGCATCAGCGGGATCTGCTCGATCGCCGCGGCGCCTCGCTCAACCAGTTTGCCCTACACCCGCTGCGCATCGTGCGCGCCATGCAGGACATCGTCAATAACGACGTCACCCTGACCGTGGATATGGGCAGCTTCCACATCTGGATCGCCCGCTACCTCTACAGCTTCCGGGCGCGTCAGGTGATGATCTCCAACGGCCAGCAGACCATGGGCGTCGCGCTGCCGTGGGCGATTGGTGCCTGGCTGGTCAATCCGGGCCGCAAGGTGGTGTCGGTCTCCGGTGACGGCGGCTTCCTGCAGTCGAGCATGGAGCTGGAAACCGCGGTGCGCCTCAACGCCAACGTGCTGCACATCATCTGGGTGGATAACGGCTACAACATGGTGGCGATTCAGGAAGAGAAAAAATACCAGCGCCTATCCGGCGTGGAGTTCGGCCCGGTTGATTTTAAAGTCTATGCCGACGCCTTCGGCGCGAAAGGCTTTGCCGTGGAGAGCGCCGAGGCGCTGGAACCGACGCTGCGCGCGGCGATGGATGTGGACGGGCCTGCCGTGGTGGCGATCCCCGTCGACTACAGCGATAACCCGCTGCTGATGGGCCAGCTCCATCTCAGCCAGATTTTGTGACTTAACATAAGGACAGAGAAATGCAAAAAGTTGCTCTCGTAACCGGCTCAGGCCAGGGGATTGGTAAAGCGATCGCGCTTCGTCTGGTGAAAGATGGCTTTGCCGTCGCTATCGCCGACTATAACGCGGAGACGGCCAGAGCCGTCGCCGATGAAATCATCCGCAACGGCGGCAAGGCCGTCGCCGTGAAGGTCGATGTCTCTGACCGCGAGCAGGTGTTTGCGGCGGTTGAGAAGGCCCGCACCGCGCTGGGCGGCTTTAACGTGATCGTCAACAACGCCGGGGTCGCGCCGTCCACGCCGATCGAATCCATCACGCCGGAGATTGTCGACAAGGTCTACAACATCAACGTGAAAGGGGTGATCTGGGGCATTCAGGCCGCGATCGACGCGTTTCGCAAAGAGGGGCACGGCGGCAAGATCATCAACGCCTGCTCCCAGGCGGGCCACACCGGCAACCCGGAACTGGCGGTGTACAGCTCCAGCAAGTTCGCGGTGCGCGGCTTAACCCAGACCGCAGCGCGAGACCTTGCCCCGCTGGGGATCACCGTTAACGCCTACTGCCCGGGCATCGTTAAAACGCCAATGTGGGCGGAGATCGACCGTCAGGTTTCCGAGGCGGCGGGTAAACCGCTCGGCTACGGGACCGAAACCTTCGCCAAACGCATTACGCTTGGCCGCCTGTCCGAGCCGGAAGATGTCGCCGCCTGCGTTTCATACCTCGCCGGACCGGATTCCGACTACATGACCGGCCAGTCGCTCTTAATTGATGGTGGGATGGTGTTCAACTAAATTCTAATAAGTTCTGACATGAGTTTTCCCCTGCCCCCGTGCAGGGGCTTTTTTTTGTCTCCTCCGCCATTGTGCATTACACTGCGCGCTGCAAAACTTTAGTCATTACGATCTGACAGGCGGTAACAGCGATGAACGGTACAATCACAACGTGGTTTAAAGATAAAGGCTTTGGATTTATCAAAGATGAAAACGGCGACAACCGCTATTTTCACGTGATTAAGGTCGCGAACCCCGATCTGATTAAAAAAGATGCCGCGGTGACCTTTGAGCCGACCACCAACAATAAAGGCCTTTCCGCCTATGCGGTGAAGGTGATCCCCGAAAGCAAGCACCTCTATATTGCGGGCGAGCGCGTGAAGCTCACCTCGATTAAATCCTTCGTGGTGTTTACCGAAGAAGAACCGGTCGATACCAAAATCGACAAAGAGAACGCCGTGCTGTCGGTGGGGCTGCTGATGAACAGCATCAAGCCAAAATCTGACAAAAAGCCGGGCGAAATGCGCACGGTGAAGAAGCTGGCGATCACCACCTTCCAGAATACAACGCTGATCTTTACCGAAGATGAGATCGACATTGATGCCACGGTGAAGCTGCTGAAGTGATTTTTTGCCGGGTGGCGGCTTCGCCTTACCCGGCCTACGAAATCCGCACGGTTTACCCCATCCTGTGCTCGCCCCGCACCATCGCCTCACGATCGAACACCTTCTGAATCTCCCCGTGCGCCATAAACGCCGCCCGGTCGGACATATGGGCAATCACGTCCGCATCGTGGCTCACCAGCAGATAGGTCATCTCGTGCTCGGCCTTCAGGCGGTTGAGCAGGTTCAGGATCTCCGCCTGCACGGACATATCCAGCGCCGAGGTGGGTTCATCCAGCAGCAGAAGCTGCGGGCGCAGCAGCAGCGCCCGGGCAATCGCCACGCGCTGGCGCTGGCCGCCGGAAAGCTGGTGCGGGTAGCGCCTGCCCGCGTCGGCGGAAAGCCCCACCTGCTGCAGCGCATCCGCTACCTTTTCGGCAACCTGCGTTTCGCCGTGGATGCTTAACGGCTCCGACAGCGTGCGCGCAACGGTGTGGTTCGGATGTAGCGACGCCCACGGGTCCTGAAACACCATCTGCACGTTGCGGCGCAGCGCGCCTTCAAAACGCCGTCCGGGGCGTAACGCTTCCCCCAGTATCGAAATCGTGCCGTTCCACTCGCGCTGCAGCCCCGCCAGCACGCGCAGCAGGGTCGATTTGCCGCAGCCGGATTCACCCATCAGGCTGAAGGTTTCGCCTTTCTCAATGGCAAAGCTGGCGGCTGAGACCGCCGTTTTTTCCCCGAAGGTGACCTGAACCCGGTTAACCTCAACGAGCGCCATCGTTGGCCTCCTTCCACGGCTGCGAACGGTCGAGCGTTGGCAGCATCTGTCCATAGGTACTGGCGTCTGGACGACAGGTCCACAGGGTGCGCGTGTACGGATGCGTCGCCTGCGGGAGCTGGCTCGCCGCCATCTCGTCAACTTTCTCTCCCTGATACATCACCAGCACGCGGTCGCAGTGTGCCGCCACCAGCGGCAGATCGTGGCTGATTAACAGCATCGCCATCTGACGTTCTTCACACTGCTGCACCAGCAGTTCGAGGATCTGGTTGCGCAGGCGGGCGTCCAGCGCGGAGGTCGGTTCGTCGGCAATCAGCACCTGCGGGTTGTTGACGAGCGCCATCGCGATCATCACCCGCTGGCCCATGCCCCCGGAGAGTTCGCCGGGGTAGCGCTGGAGGACATGTTCGCTCAGCCCGACGGCGCGGATGACGTCATGAACGCGCGCCAGACGTTCCGCGCGGGGCAGGCGCTGATGCAGGGTAAGCGCCTCATCTAGCTGGGCGGCGACGTTTTTCGCCGGATTAAGCGCGTAGCGCGGGTCCTGCAGGACCATCGCGATCCCGTTGCCGCGCAGCGCCTGCCAGCGGCGGGCGTTCAGGGTCAGCAGGTCGTTGCCGAGCACGTGGAGTCGTTTTGCGCTCACGACGCCGGGTTTACGCACCAGCCCTATCAGGGCGCGGGCGGACATCGACTTGCCCGAGCCGGATTCCCCGACCAGCGCCAGCCGCTCGTTGCCAAGCGTAAAGCTCAGGTTGTTGACCACGCGCGCGGCGGGGTAGTCGATATTCAGCGCATCGACGATAACGCGGGGTTCAGTCATGATGTGGCTCCAGTACGTCGCGCAGGCCATCGCCCAGCAGGTTAAAGGCCAGGCTGGCAAACAGAATGGCTCCGCCCGGAATAGCGGCAATCCACCACTGGTCGAAAATCACCTGCATGCCGTCGGCGATCATCGCTCCCCATTCGGCCATGGGGGGACGGGCGCCAAGGCCGAGGAAGCCGAGACCGGCGGCGGCCAGAATAATCCCCGCCAGATCCAGCGCCAGCCGCACAATCGCGGAGGGCAGGCACAGGGGCAGAATATGGCCGACCAGCAGGCGCGGGCCGCGAATGCCCATCATCTCGGCGGCCGCCAGGTAATCGCTGTGGCGCAGACGCTGAATCTCGCTCCGCGCCTGCCGCGCGTAGGCGGGCCAGGTGGTTAAGGCCAGCGCCAGCGCGCCGTTGACCAGCCCGGGGCCGAGCATCGCCACAAACGCGAAGGCGAGGATCAGGCGCGGCATCGACATCACCACGTCGGTAAAGCGCATCAGGATGCGCTCCAGCCAGCCGCCGTAGTAGCCGGACAAAATCCCCACCAGCAGCCCGGCGGGCAGGGTAATTACGGTGACTAAGGCCACCAGCCCGAGCGCCGGACGGGTGCCGTAAATCAGGCGCGAGAGCAGGTCGCGCCCGTAGCTGTCGGTGCCCAGCCAGTGCTGGCCGTTCGGGGCCTGCAGGCGCGCGGCGGCGTCCTGCCAGTTCGGGTCAAGCGGCGCGAGCCACGGCGCGAACAGGGCGATACCCCCCAGCAGCGCGATGGCAACCAGCCCGCACAGCGCGGCGGGGGAGCGGCGCAGGCGGCGTAAGAAAAGATAAAACGGCATCAGCGCACCCTGGGGTCGGTCGCCCGCACGAGCAGGTCGGTAAGGTTATTGATCAGCACAAAGCAGACGCCAATCAGCAGCGTGCCGCCCATGACGGCGGTGGTGTCGCCGGCGAACAGGGCGGTGGTGAGGTAGCGCCCGATCCCCGGCCAGGAGAAGACGGTTTCGGTCAGCACCGCGCCCTCCAGCATGCTGGTGTAGGCGAGGGCGATCACCGTCAGCAGGGTGCCGCGAATGTTCGGCAGCACGTGGCGCAGCAGGATTGTCATCTCCCCGGCCCCCTTGGCGCGGGCAAGCAGGATGTACTCTTTGTTCATTTCGCTCAGGCAGGCGGAGCGCGTCAGCCGGGTGATGCTTGCCAGCGAGTAATAGGCCAGCAGCAGCACCGGCAGCACCAGGTGGCTGACGGCGTTGCGGAACGCCTCGCGATCGCCGGAAAGCCAGGTATCCACCAGCGCAAAGCCGGTGCGCGGCTCGACGGTAAACTGCCAGACATCGTCCAGCCTGCCGGGGCCCGCGCTCCACTGTAGCTTCGCGTAGAACAGGGCCAGCATCAGCAGGCCGAGCCAGAAAATCGGCACCGAGTTGCCGAGCAGGGTGAGCGTTCTGATCGCTAAATCGAGCGGCGAACCGGCGTAGCGGGCGCACAGCACGCCTGCCATCACGCCGAGCACGGCGCCGATGATTAAGGCCAGCGTCGCCAGCTCCAGCGTGGCGGGGAAGGCGTGCAGCAGGTCATGCAGCACCGGCTGCCCGGTGGCGCTGGCGGTGCCTAAATCGCCGTGGGCAAGATTTTGCAGGTAGTGCCAGAACTGCACGGGCAGGGGCCGGTCCAGCCCAAGCTGGTGGCGAACCTGATCGTAGGTGGACTGGCTGGCGTGATCCCCGACGATCTGCAGCACGCGATCGACCGGCGAAAACGCCGAGAGCGCAAACGTGACGAGCAGCAGCCCGAAGAGCGTGAGCAGGAGGGTCAGCAGTCCCTGCAACACGCGGGTGGAAAGATGTGGCATGGGATATCTCTTCATGCCGGGTGGCGGCTTCGCCTTACCCGGCCTACAAAACCGAGAACACAGGCCGGGTAAGCGTAGCGCCACCCGGCAACAAGGGCTACTTCGTGACGCGGTCGTACCAGACCATATCCGCGTTCAGCCCCTGCTGATACCCCTTCACGTTATCGCGCACCACGATCTGGGTTTTGCCCTGATCGACGAACACGTACGGCGAGCTCTGCTGCAGCTGTTCCTGCATCTTCTTGTACAGGTCCAGACGCTTCGCCGGATCCGGCTCGGCGACCGCCGCCAGCGTGGACTTGTTCAGCTCCGGAATTTTCCAGCCGTTCAGACCGGCCACGGTGCTGGATTTACCGTCGTTCCACGCGAAGGCGCTGGCGTTAGAGTGCGCATCGAAGTAGTCCGGGATCCACAGCCGAATTGCCGCCTGATGCTGCTTTGCGCGAACGCGGGCATAAACCTGGCTCCCGGCGGCAGGCAGCAGATCCACCTTCACGCCGCCCTGAGCAAAGCTCGCCTGCATCGACTGGGCGATGGTGATAAACGGCGGCTTGTTCTCCACGTCCAGCGTAAAGTGCGCGTCCTTAATGCCCGCTTTGGCGAGAATGGCTTTCGCTTTTTCCGGGTCAAACTTGAATGGATTGTCCTCCAGCGCGCCCGGCAGCCCCACCGGCAGGAAGCTCTGATGAACAAAGTACTGGCCTTTCAGCAGGTTTTTAGTGATGCCGTCATAATCGACCAGCCAGCGCGAGGCCTCCCAGAACGCCGGGTTGCTCAGCAGCGGGTTGGCGCTGTTGCCGGTGTTAAACACCAGGTAATTTTGCTCGGCGGACGGAATGCTCAGCACCTTCACGCCCGGCTTGCCGTCCAGGGCGCTAATCTGATCTGCACCCAGATCGCGCGCCACGTCCGCATCACCCTGCTGGATCAGCAGGCGGCGCGATGCCGGATCGGGGACGTTTTTAATGATGATGCTTTTAAGCTTCGGCGCGCCGCCGGGGGCTGACTCGTTGGCTTCCAGCACGATGGCCTGATGCGGCTGATAGACGCGCATTTTGAACGCGCCGCTGCCTGCCGAGTGCATTTTCAGCCAGGCGTTGCCGAAGTCGTTATCCTTCACGTTTGCCGCGACCTGCTTTTCATCGACGATGGAGGCAATCGGCGTGGAAAGGATATTCAGCGCCACCGACGGGCTAACGTCCGCCGTCCAGTGCAGCTGAAGGGTATGGTCGTCCACCTTTTTCAGCTGGCTGGCGATGTTGCTCGCGTCCCAGCCCAGCACGTTAAGGATAAAAGCCGGGGATTTGTTCAGCGTTACGGCGCGGGTATAAGAAAAAATCACGTCTTCCGGGCGCAGCGGGTTGCCGGAGGCGAATTTGGCATCGGGCTTAAGCTTGATGGTCAGGGTTTTTGCTGCCGCGTCCGCTTTCCAGCTTTCCGCCAGAATCGGGGTGATTTTTTCCGGATTATCGCGGTCCGGCTGTACCAGGCGCTGATACAGGCTCGGCACGGTCTGGATGCTGGAAAGCTCGTTAGCTTCTGCCGGGTCGAGGCTTACGATGTCATCAAGCCCCTGGGCAACCACCAGCGTGTTGGGTGGAGTAGCGGCGTGGGCTGCGCCTGAGAGCGCGGCCAGCACCAGTAACGGCAACAGTTTTTTCGTCATAGCGATCCCTGAGAAGAATATATTGTGATGGTTTTATGCTCCGCTACGTTAGGGCGACTGTGACATTCCGCAAAGTCGAAATTCAGCTTTGCTTATGCCATCCGGGAATATCGCATGCGCTCTGGCTATGAAAATGCGCGGCTTTTCGCCCGCTATAACGAACGGCTTTTTATTTTTGGCGGCGGAGAATTTCGACCGCTAAGGGCGGCAGATAAAGCGGCTTGAGGCGTTTCGGTTATAAGTTTTTTATGTAGGGTACAGCGTAAATGCGCGGCTAATCCGCGGAAATTGCGATTTCAATCAAATTGGTTTTTCCTGACTGCAGCCCGCGCGTTACCGCTTCGGCGATATCTGCCGCCTCGGTCACCCGGCAGGAGGGGACGCCCATGGCGGTGGCAAGGGACTGAAAATCGATATGCGGGTTCACCAGGTCCATCCCGATAAAACGCCCCAGCCGCGTTGAACTGTAGTCAGCCTGGCTCTTCATAAAGTTTTTCAGGATGTTGTACTCCCTGTTATTCATGACGATAAAGGTGACCGGCAGGTTCTCGTGTGCCGCCGTCCAGAGCGCCTGCGGCGAGTACAGCGAGGCGCCGTCACCTATCAGGCATACCACCGGCTCCCGTCCGCGCCCCAGCGAGTGCCCCACTGAGGCGGGCATCCCCCAGCCCAGTCCGCCGCCGCGCATAAAGTAGTAGCGCTGATGCTGCTGGTCAGAGATGAACCGGCGGACGTGTCTGGCGGTCGCTATCGCCTCATCAACGATGGTAGTACCCGCGGGAATGGAACGGATAACTTCCCAGGCCGCGACCATCGGCGAAAGGGTTGGGCGTAGCCGCTCGGCGGCCAGACGTTCTTCCTGCTGCAGCCACTCCTTCTCGCGCTCGTCGCGGGCCGCAACCAGCAGCCGCTGGTGGGACAGACTGCTGGCGATCAGGCGCTGCTCAAGCTTCGGCAACAGTTCGTGCAGGGACAGTTTGATATCCCCCATCACTGAAAGCCGAGTGGCGTACGTGCGGCCAAGCTCGTGCATATCTGCCGAGAGCTGATACACCGCGCAGGTCGCCGGAATGGCCTCGCCTTCGCTGTATAAAATGGTGATCAGGCTTCTGCCGCCGATGATAAACACGGCATCGTAGGCATTAATGATGCTGGCAATTTCGCTGGCGGTGGTGGGCATATTGCCCCGCCAGAGTGCGTGCTGGGTGGGGAAGGGTAAATTCAGCGGCCAGGAGGAGCCGTAGACGTGGGCGCTGAGCGCTTCCGCCAGCTGGACAATCTCCTGCGTCGAGCCGCTGGAGTGGACTTCATCTCCCGCCACAATCATGATCCTGCCTGGCGCGATCTCGCTGAGCGCCTCAGCCAGTTCGTCCAGCGAGCCAGCGACGGTGTGGTAGTTCACTCTGGACGCCGTCTGTATTCCGGCGTCGCTCAGTTCCTCCATGACGTTCATTGGAAGAGAAAGCAGAACCGGGCCGGCCGGAGGATAGCTGGCAGCGTGAAACGCGCGGCGCACCAGCACCGGAAGCTGGTCGGCGCTGGTGACCTCCTGCGCCCATTTCATGACCGGGGAACCAATGGAGACAATGTCATCGTACAGAAGCGGGTCGCGAACGTAGTGCCGCGTATCCTGCTGCCCGACGGTTACCACCAGCGGGGTTTTCATGATCCGCGAGTTAATGAGATTCCCCATGCCGTGCCCCAGGCCGCTGGCGGTGTGCAGGTTGATAAAACCCGTTTTACCGGAGGCTTTCGCATAGCCGTCGGCAATGGCGACCACGCTGCTCTCCTGAAGTGCAAGAATATAGTGAATATTTTCATGGCGAAGCAGGGCATCAATGAGCGGCAGTTCGGTTGTGCCGGGGTTGCCAAAAATATATTCCACGCCTTCACTCTCCAGCACTTCAAGGAGAATATCGGCGCCCGTTCGCATATTGAGATCTGATAAGGACGTTAATGATTTAATCATAATGACACCTCATTCAGTATTATTTAACGCAGGCTAAAATTCTTCCTGCGTCGGACGAACAACAATTTCATTAATATCAACGTCGCCAGGCTGTTCAATGGCAAATAAAACCGCGCGGGCAATCGCATCAGCCGGAATAGCCTGCTTATAAAATTCATGGAGAAATTTTTTACTCTCTACGTCAGAGCTGCCGAATTGAAGTTCGCTTTCGACGGCACCGGGCGAAATAAGCGTCGTGCGGATGGTTTTTCCCGCCTCCTGACGCAGGCCTTCGCTCAGCGCGCGAACGGCGAATTTTGTGGCGCTATACACCACGCCGCCAGGGGCCAGTACCTTGATGCCCGCAACGGAGGCCACGTTAATAAAATGCCCGCTGCCCTGACGCTGAAACACCGGTAATGCCGCCGCGATGCCGTACAGCACGCCTTTCAGATTGGTATCAATCATCTTGTCCCATTCGTCGGTTTTCAGCTCGCAAAGGGGGGCGATAGCCATAAAGCCCGCGTTGTTGATCAGCACATCCACGCGCTGGTAGGCGGCAACGGCGGCATCAATGGCGCGCTGAACCTCTTCCTGACGGGTCACATCCGCCTTCACGGCAATGGCCTTTCCCCCTTGCTGAATTATTTGATCCACCAGGGCATTAATTCTGTCGAGACGGCGCGCCACCAGCACCAGCGAAAATGCGTTATTCGCTAAATGGAGGGCAATGGCCTGACCAATACCGCTGCTGGCACCGGTGATGACAATAACGTTGTTTCGACTATTATTCATGATCTTATCTCGCTATTGAGTGATGCAAAAAAATAAAATGCAGATAAGCGTTGATGAATAATGACAAATTCATTAACGCGGCTTTTTGATATATTGTGTATCGGGAATAAAATGTTGTTCGTTTAAAACTTAATGGAGTGCGGAAGAGTCTGTCAATGTCGTTTTTTAATAATTAAATTAATTGCAGACCTAATATTTAATTCTTATATGTAACCGAGAAGAGTATAAAATAGAAATAGAGTGATGCTGCAGGCCCTGCGAACAGGGCCTGAGGATTATATTTTTCCACTGTAGAGCACCGGGCCTGTTGGCAGGCCAGTGGGGGATCCGCCCTCTGGTTCAAGGCTTATCGCTATCGTGGCGTCAGGAGGAAGCGTTGTGTTCCTGAGGGCCACCGTCGTTGGGATATCGCTATGCAGCAGCCCCAGCGAGACAGGGGCCTGTCCGGTCGGGATCAGCCAAAGCTGCAGGCTGTGCTGCGCCGGGACGGCGGCGGGGCCGAGAGGTGCAATACTCAGCTGCTGACGGCGGCTGTCCGCACTCACTACCCACTGCCCGCGCTGTTGGGCATCGTTGAGCACCATCAGCGGTGCGAGCGCTGGCGTGCGGGTGGAGTACCACGTCACGACGCTAAAGGCGGCAAGGCCGGCGGCCACCATCCAGCCGAGGTAAGGTCGCCAGTTGCGCACCGGCCGGTTGGACGGCAGTTCGAGGGCAATTTTTTTCCACACCGACTCAGGAGGCGTGATGGGGACGAGGTGGCTATCGAGCGTGCTGAACATCTGCTGCCAGTACGCTACGCGCGCAGCCAGCGCGGGTTCCGCGGCAATCCTTTTCTGGAACTGCAGCCGCGCGCCTCCCCGCAGGGTGCCGAGGGCATATTCTGCTGCCAGCATGTCGTCGCGTTTTTCTGCGTCATTCATAGCCCCACACACTCCCGAAGATGATCCATTGCGCGACGTATCCAGCTTTTCACTGAGCCTACGGGCTGCTGGAGCCAGTCGGCAATATCGCTGTGAGACATCCCCTGATAGTAGGCGAGCGTAATGCTCTGGCGCTGCTCGCTGCTCAAATGTTCGAGACAGTGCCTGAGCCGTTCTGCCTGTGCATCGTCGTGCCAGCTGTTCTGCTCATCGTTCTCGCCCGGGAGAAGCGCTTCGTTATACGCCGTCTCGCGCTCGGCGGCCCGGGTTTGCCCGCTGCGCAGCCAGTCTATACAGCGGTTGCGAACAATGTGCGTAAGCCAGGTCATTGGAGAACTCAGGGCGGCATTATAGGTTTCAGCTTTACTCCAGACGGTGAGAAAACAGTCGTGAAGGATCTCTTCCGCCCATGCCCGGTCACGCAGCATGCGCAGCGCGACGGCAAACAGATGCGGCGAGGTGAGTCGGTAGAGTTGTTCAAATGCACGGCGATCGCCGTTAGCGACCGCCTGCATTAATTTTTGCTGCTGTTCAGCCAGCGCGTTATCCATGTTTTCCCCGGAAGGCAGCGTCACACTTCCGAAGTATAGACAACTACTTAGGCATCAGAACGGTATCGATCACATCGATCACGCCATTTTTTTGATGAACGTCGTAGGTGCTGATGTTTGCCACGTTGCCTTTGGCATCCTTAAGCTGAATATTGTGCAGGCCGTTGCTCATGATCCACAGCGGCTGACCGTTAACGGTCTTCAGCTCCGCGCGGCCGCCACCCTGTTTAATCTTCTGCTCCAGCGCTTTCATATCGTAATTACCGGCGACCACGTGGTAGGTCAGGATGCTGGTGAGCAGGGCTTTGTTTTCGGGTTTGACCAGGTTATCGACGGTGCCGGCGGGCAATTTTGCAAACGCCGCATTGGTCGGCGCAAACACGGTGAACGGTCCTTTGCTCTGAAGGGTATCCACCAGTCCGGCGGCTTTGACTGCCGCTACCAGGGTGGTGTGATCTTTCGAGTTCACGGCGTTTTCAACAATATTTTTGCTCGGGAACATAGCCGCTCCGCCCACCATCACGGTGTCTGACGTCATGGCTGCTGATGCGCCTGCACAGAAGAGTAAAGCGCTGGTTACGAAGGCAACACGGGTTAGCTTTTTCATCATCATTCCTCGGATTGGGGAGCAAAGGAGTTGCTCACATACCCATATACGAGGGCTGGGGGGAAACTGGATGCAGGGAAATAAAAATAAATTCAGGAGACGTTTATTCCCTCTCCCCAATGGGGAGAGGGTTAGGGTGAGGGGCAACCCTCAGCGGCGAACCGGCGCGCCGTTCGCCACGTAATACGCCGCCGTGCTCTTCGCCAGCGGTTCCCGCCCGCGAATCGCATCGGCAATTTTCTCGCCGATCATAATGGTGGTGGCGTTCAGGTTGCCGGTGATGATCTGCGGCATGATCGACGCATCCACCACGCGCAGCCCTTCCAGTCCGTGAACGCGGCCTTCGCCGTCAACCACCGCCATCTCGTCATAGCCCATCTTGCAGGTGCCGCACGGATGGAACGCGGTTTCGGCGTGGTTACGCACGAACTCGTCCAGCTGCTCGTCGGTCTGGCAGTCAATACCCGGACTGATTTCACGGCCGCGGTACTTGTCCAGCGCGGGCTGGTGCATGATCTCGCGGGTGATGCGGATCGCGTCGCGGAACTCCTGCCAGTCCTGCTCGTGGGACATATAGTTGAACAGGATCGCCGGATGCTGGTGCGGATCGCGGGACTTGATGCGCACGTGTCCGCGGCTCGGCGAGCGCATAGAGCCAACGTGGCACTGGAAGCCGTGCTCTTTCACCGCGTTCGAGCCATTGTAGTTAATCGCGACCGGCAGGAAGTGGTACTGAATGTTCGGCCATTCGAACTCCTCGCGGCTGCGGATAAACCCGCCCGCCTCGAAGTGGTTGCTCGCGCCCACGCCGGTGCCGCCAAACAGCCACTCGGCGCCAATCTTCGGCTGGTTCCACCACTGCAGGGCAGGGTAGAGGGAGACCGGCTCCTTGCACTCGTACTGGAGGTACATCTCCAGGTGATCCTGCAGGTTTTCGCCCACGCCGGGCAGGTCGTGCACCAGCGGGATATCGAACTGCTTCAGCAGCTCGGCATTGCCCACGCCGGAGCGCTGGAGGATCTGCGGGGAGGCAATGGCCCCGGCGCACAGCAGCACCTCTTTATTCGCCGTCGCTTTCGACGGAATGGTGCTTTCCCCTTCCAGCCACTCGACGCCCACCGCGCGCTTGCCGTCAAAGATAATGTGGTCGGTCATGGCGTGGGTGCGGATGGTCAGGTTCGGGCGTTGCTTTGCCTGGTCCAGATAACCGCGCGCGGTGCTGGCGCGTCGGCCCTGCGGCGTGACCGTGCGGTCCATCGGGCCGAAGCCTTCCTGCTGATAGCCGTTGAGATCCTCCGTGCGCGGGTAGCCCGCCTGCACGCCCGCTTCCACCATCGCCTCAAACAGCGGGTTCACGCCCGGCTTAGAGGTGGTGACGCTCACCGGACCGTCGCCGCCGTGGTAGTCGTTCGGCCCCACGTCGCGCGTCTCGGCCTTGCGGTAGTAGGGCAGGCAGTTGAGGTAGCTCCAGTGCTCCAGGCCATCTTCTTTCGCCCAGTTATCCAGATCCATGGCGTTGCCGCGGATGTAGCACATGCCGTTGATCAGCGACGAACCGCCCAGCCCTTTACCGCGCCCGCACTCCATGCGGCGGTTGTTCATGAACGGCTCAGGCTCGGTTTCGTACGCCCAGTTGTAGCGCTTGCCCTGCAGCGGGAACGCCAGCGCGGCGGGCATCTGGGTGCGGAAGTCAAAGCGGTAATCCGGCCCGCCCGCCTCAAGCAGCAGCACGGTGGTATTCGGATCTTCGGTCAGTCGCGTTGCCAGCACGTTGCCGGCAGAGCCGGCGCCGATAATGATGTAGTCAAATTGCAAATAAACCTCCCGGTTAAAATATGGACTGGAATTTACCCATCTCAACCTGGATGGACTTCACCTGGGTGTAGCTCTGCAGCGTCATCACGCCGTTCTCGCGGCCAATGCCGGAGTGTTTGTAGCCGCCCACCGGCATCTCTGCGGCGGATTCACCCCAGGTGTTGATCCAGCAGATGCCCGCTTCGAGCTGATGAATGGCGCCGTGGGCGCGGTTCAGATCGGCGGTGACGATCCCCGCCGCCAGCCCGTAGTCGGTGTCGTTGGCGCGGCGAATGGCCTCTTCATCGGTTTCATAGGTGAGGATGGACATCACCGGGCCGAAGATCTCCTCGCGCACGATGGTCATCTCGTCGGTGCAGTCGGTGAACACGGTCGGGGCCACCCACGCGCCGCTGTCGAACGCTTCGCCCTTCAGCACGTCTCCGCCGCACAGCACGCGCGCGCCTTCTTCTTTACCTTTGGCGATGTAGCGCAGCACGCTGTCGCGGTGCGGGAAGCTGACCATCGGCCCGAAGTTGGTTTTCACATCGAACAGATCCCCCGCGCGGATGCGGCCCACGCGCTCAACGATTTTCTGCTCAAACGCGGCCTTAAACTTCGCAGGCACGAACACGCGGGTGCCGTTAGTGCACACCTGACCGGAGCTGAAGAAGTTCGCCATCATGGCGATGTCCGCCGCGAGATCGAGATCCGCGTCGTCAAAAATAATCAGCGGCGATTTGCCGCCCAGCTCCATCGTCACCTCTTTCAGGGACGAGGCCGCCGAGTTCGCCATCACCTTTTTGCCGCTGGCGACGCCGCCGGTGAAGGAGACTTTGGCGATGCCCGGATGCTCGGTCAGGTACTGACCGGTCTCCGCGCCCACGCCCGGCAGGACGTTAAACACGCCGTCCGGCAGACCCGCTTCGGTATAGATTTCGGCAAGCCTGAGGGCGGTGAGCGGCGTCACTTCGCTCGGCTTGAAGATCATCGCGTTGCCCGCCGCCAGCGCCGGGGCCGATTTCCACAGGGCAATCTGGATCGGGTAGTTCCACGCGCCGATGCCCGCCACCACGCCCAGCGGCTCGCGGCGGGTGTAGACGAACGAGGTCTCACGCAGGGGGATCTGGCTGCCTTCCAGCGCCGGGATCAGCCCTGCGTAGTACTCCAGCACGTCCGCGCCGGTGACGATATCCACGGTCGAGGTTTCGGAATAAGCTTTGCCGGTGTCGAGGGTTTCCAGCTTTGCCAGATCGTCGTTGCGCTCGCGCAGGATGTCCACGGCGCGACGCAGGATGCGCGAGCGCTCCATGGCGGTCATCGCCGCCCAGATTTTTTGCCCGCGCGCTGCGCTTTCTACGGCGCGATCGACGTCTTCGCGCCCGGCGGCCTGCACGCTCGCCAGGACTTCACCGTTGGCCGGGTTGATGGTCTCGAAGGTGCGACCGCTGGTGGCGGATGTATAACCACCATTGATATAAAGCTGCTGTTCTGCCATTCGGGACATAAATTCTCCTCGGTTATTCGGTCGGTAAATGCTGGCTGATAAAGTGGCTGGTCAGCGATTGCGCCAGGGTCTTATCCAGCGGCTTGCCGCTCAGTGCAGCGCGCAGCCACAGTCCGTCGATCAGCGCCGCCAGCCCGTAGCCCGCCTCCTGGGCCTGCTCGCGCGGCAGCGCGCGGCGGAATTCGTACACCAGATTCGACAGCAGGCGACGGCTGCTCACCTGCTGCAGGCGGTAGAGCATCGGCTGGTGCATGCTGCTCGCCCAGAAGGCCAGCCAGGCCTTCATCGCCGCGCTGCTGACCTGGGTTTCATCAAAGTTGCCGCCGACAATCGCCTGCAGTCGCTGCTCCGCGCTGCCGTCCGGCAGGGCGTGCAGGCGGCTTAATACCGCGTCGCGAAGCTGGCCGGTGATGTCGCGCATGGTCGCTTCCAGCAGGCCATTTTTGTCTTTGAAATAGTGACTGATGATCCCGGTGGAAACGCCCGCCCGACGGGCTATCTGCGCGATCGTCGCGTCATGCATTCCCACTTCATTTATTGCTTCCAGCGTGGCGTTAATTAGCTGCCTGCGCCGGATCGGCTGCATCCCCACTTTGGGCATTGTTGCCACTCCATTCATCAGCTTTGGTAATACATTAAAGCGGTTTTTGATTGGACGTTCAATATAAAATGTGTCTTAATTGTTGCGGATTTGGATTTTAATAGTTACAAAAACAGTGGGGATACTGGATGACAGACCTTTCACAAGACAGAGAAAAAGACAAAATCAACCCGGTCGTTTTTTATACTTCCGCCGGGCTGATTTTGTTGTTTTCCCTGACGACCATCTTCTTTCGCGATTTTTCCGCCGAGTGGATTGGGCGCACCCTGAACTGGGTGTCGAAGACCTTCGGCTGGTACTACCTGCTGGCCGCGACGCTTTATATCGTCTTCGTGGTCTGCATTGCATGCTCGCGCTTCGGTTCGGTGAAGCTGGGGCCGGAGCAGTCCAAGCCCGAGTTCAGCCTGCTGAGCTGGGCCGCGATGCTGTTTGCCGCGGGCATCGGCATCGACCTGATGTTCTTCTCCGTGGCCGAACCGGTTACGCAGTATATGCAGCCGCCGGAAGGGGCAGGGCAGACGATGGAGGCCGCGCGCCAGGCGATGGTCTGGACGCTGTTCCACTACGGCCTGACGGGCTGGTCGATGTACGCCCTGATGGGGATGGCGCTCGGATACTTTAGCTATCGTTATAATTTGCCCCTCACCATTCGCTCCGCGCTGTACCCGATCTTCGGTAAAAAAATCAACGGACCGATTGGCCACAGCGTCGATATCGCGGCGGTGATCGGCACCATCTTCGGCATCGCGACGACGCTCGGCATCGGCGTGGTGCAGCTTAACTACGGGCTGAGCGTGCTGTTTGATATTCCGGATTCGATAGCGGCGAAGGCGGCGCTGATTGCGCTGTCGGTGATTATCGCCACCATTTCGGTGACGTCGGGCGTCGATAAGGGCATCCGCGTGCTCTCCGAGCTGAACGTTGCGCTGGCGCTGGGGCTGATCCTGTTCGTGCTGTTTATGGGCGACACCTCGTTCCTGCTCAACGCCTTAGTGCTCAACGTGGGCGACTACGTGAACCGCTTTATGGGCATGACGCTGAACAGCTTCGCCTTCGACCGCCCGGTCGAGTGGATGAACAACTGGACGCTGTTCTTCTGGGCGTGGTGGGTAGCGTGGTCGCCGTTTGTCGGCCTGTTCCTGGCGCGTATTTCGCGTGGCCGCACCATCCGCCAGTTCGTGATGGGCACGCTGATTATCCCGTTCACCTTCACCCTGCTGTGGCTGTCGGTGTTTGGCAACAGCGCGCTGCACGAGATCATCCACGGCAATGCGGGTTTTGCGCAGGAAGCGATGGCGCACCCGGAGCGCGGTTTCTACAGCCTGCTGGCGCAGTACCCGGCGTTTACCTTTAGCGCCTCCGTGGCGACCATCACCGGCCTGCTGTTTTACGTCACCTCGGCGGATTCCGGCGCGCTGGTGCTGGGCAACTTTACCTCGAAGCTCAAGGATATTAACAGCGATGCCCCGAACTGGCTGCGCATCTTCTGGTCCGTGGCCATCGGCCTGCTGACGCTCGGCATGCTGATGACCAACGGCATTTCGGCGCTGCAGAACACGACGGTGATCATGGGCCTGCCGTTCAGCTTCGTCATCTTCTTCGTGATGGCGGGGCTGTATAAATCGCTTAAGGTAGAAGACTACCGCCGCGTCAGCGCCAGCCGCCACACCGCCCCGCGCCCGATGGGCGCGCAGGACAGGCTGAGCTGGAAGAAACGTCTCTCGCGCCTGATGAACTACCCGGGCACGCGCTACACCAGGCAGATGATGGAGACGGTCTGCTTCCCGGCGATGGAGGAAGTGGCGCAGGAGCTGAAGCTGCGCGGAGCCTACGTGGAGCTGAAAAACCTGCCGCCGGAGGAGGGCGAGACCCTGGGGCACCTGGATCTGCTGGTGCACATGGGCGACGAGCAGAACTTTGTCTACCAGATCTGGCCGCAGCAGTATTCCGTACCCGGGTTTACCTATCGGGCGCGCAGCGGGAAATCGACCTACTACCGGCTGGAAACCTTCCTGCTGGAAGGCAGCCAGGGGAATGATTTGATGGACTACAGCAAGGAGCAGGTGATTACGGACATACTGGACCAGTATGAACGGCACCTGAACTTTATCCACCTGCACAGGGAAGCGCCGGGGAATAGCGTGATGTTCCCGGACACGTAAGTAACGCTGTCTATAAACGCGCACGATAAGGCAAGTGTCTACTGACACTTGCCTTTTTTTTCCCTTAAGTTTGCCGGGAGCACTCATCAGGGGAAGGGGAGAAGGAGTGCGTCGGAATAATGTTAATTTTCATCAAAAAAATTGATCTGAACGCGCTTTTCCGGAAGTTGTTTGATTTTAAAGAGATTTTATTATTTTTCACGCGAGCGGCTGTTAGGCATTCGTAAAGAAACTTCAGATTTTGTAGTAGGCGTTTTACTAAAACTCAAAGTTTTGTCATGAATAATCTTAAATTAACCCTATTAAGAAAAGGTTTAATTCCCTTTCTTTACTCTACTAACTTATTGATTTGATTTATCGAATACTTGTTGTTTGGTTTTTTGTTCTATTTTGTTAAAAATAATGGATGAATATGCTTGTGTAATGATTATGTTAAAAATTAGTGTTTAGATTATACATTTTTTTATCAAAAGGAATTATATACTTAATTATGTTTTTTATGCAGTTTAATGTTTTATAAAAATTTTAACTAATGTCTTTTTATCTTGATAAAGTTGTCTCATTGTCACATTTTCTTCATTCGAATACCATCTTCTACAAATCAGGCGAACGCTGATTTACCCGGAGCGAAGGAGGAGATGTCACAGAAATGAGAACGATAATCCCTAAGGAGTGGTTGTGCCTTTTGTCTCTGACGAACTTCTGTATGGATACACCATTTTCCAGCATCTGGAATACAGGCCAGCAACGCGCACGCTAATTAATATCAAGAATGGCCGAATCAAAAGATTTGGCACGACAAAAGCCAGATTGTTTGAGTATTTATTGTCAGGAATGGATGAAGGAATTGTCTACGATAATGACATCATCATACATGTTTTTGAGGATCATGGGTTGCGGTGCTCCAGATCTTATCTGCTGTCCATGATTAAAAAAATTCAAAATGCGTTTAATACCGTCGGCTTTGAGCGGTATCCCTTTGCAAGGGTCGATGGAAAAGCTTATGTAATCGATCGCTCTTGTTTAGAACGCATATATGTTGTCAAAACTTCATCTTAATCATGTTATGTGAATAAAAAAGGAATGAACGTTGACGACGCTACTGGTGTTTACTCGGAATTTTGCAATGAGGCAGGCCATTCAGGGTTTATCCTCAGCGGACAGAGCGGTATTCTTTTTTGATAACCGCCTTGAGTTTATTGTCTGTGCAACAATCCTGGATAAGCCTTGCATATTGATTGATGCAATAGATGAAACAACAGATAACATAGGGTGGTTATATTCTCGGCTCGCGGCCAGAGGGTTATCGCGGCGAACCTATTTTATTTCGCCAGAAGAAAATACAGGCAATAGCTATTTAAAACTCTTCTGGCTAGTTACAACGATTAAAGAGTTGAAGGCGCTTTGCGATCGTGCAGCGAAACTTCCCACAACGGAAAAATCGTGGGAAATAGCCGATGTTATTTACGACAGGTTATCGGAAAAGCTATCGGCAGAACATCTGGACTTTCTGATGACGCTGTACGATGCGTCGACCGGTGAATATCGTTGCAATGACCGTGATGACATAAATAAAAACTATTATTTAAGAAAGCGACTGGCACTAGGAAGCAGTTCAGAGATGAAGCAACTCATCGTCATTTTAACCACTCAGGCTTATCACCATCCTTGTTTAAAATCAGCCTGACTGGGCATTAAATAATATATTAACTGGTTTAGCGGACTTATTCCGCTGTTCCTGTATTGACATGACGTCAATACAGATAATGTTCAATCCTAAGGATAAAGCTATGCAAACTAAAATTACCCGTGTAATTCGGAATGTGCTGACGGCCGCAGCCGTGAGCGGAATCACCTTTGCCGCGCAGGCGGCCGATGGAAAAATTAATTTCACCGGCACAATCCTTGATTCAGCCTGTACAATTGATACCAATACGGCGAATCAGACCGTTAACCTTGGAAAAATCCCCAAAAGCTCGTTTAGCGCGGCTGGATCTGTTGCTGCCGCAACCCGCTTTAGCATTGTGCTGAACAATTGCCCCGCGGCCGTTACCTCTGCCTCCATTAAGTTTGATGGTACTGCGGACAGCTCTGACACCAGTATTCTTGCGCTGAACAGCGATCAGACGGCGAAAGGCGTAGGCGTTGCGTTTTATGAAGAGGACGGCATTACCGCGATCCCTCTGGCTACCCAGTCGAAGAGCATCACGCTTGACACCAGCGCAGGTGAAGATGCCGCAAACAGCAATAAGATGACCTTCGTGGCGAAATATAAGGCAACGCAGGCTGCCGTGGTGGCGGGTACGGCAAACGCGACGTCAGATTTTACCATTACCTATCAGTAATATCCTGGGCGTACCTGAGGTGCGCCCCGTTGTCTCTTGCTGAAATATCGGGAACGTATGATGAGTCAACTTATTCGAACAATTGTATTATTAAGCGCTTGCCTGATTTTTCTGCCGGTTCAGGCCAGCATAACCGTCGGGGGAACGCGCTTAATTTATAACGGAAATGACAATGAAGCCTCACTTCCTGTGAGCAACAGCCGAGATGCTGTTCCCTATTTAATTCAGTCATGGGTTGAGTTAGGTGAAAACGCGAAGGAGAAGGTTCCTTTTATCGTTACGCCGCCCTTGTTCCGCCTCGACGGCGGGCATGAAAATACGCTGCGGATCATTTATACCGGTGAAAAAAACTGCCTGATAATCACGAATCTGTTTTTTGGCTAAACGTTAAGTCTATTCCCTCAATGACCCGGTCAGATGAAAATCGGCTGCTTATTGCCGTTAAAACGCGCATGAAGATTTTCTATCGCCCTGCGGCGCTGGCATCAGAAAAAGCCGGTGAAGCATGGACGAAATTAACATTTGAGCCGCGCGGTGAACGCCTGGTGATTAATAATCCCACGCCGTTCTACGTTTCTCTTTATTCGTTAACTATTGGCAATAAGACGATTGCGCAGCCGCCCATGATTTCACCCTTTAGTTCAGAAACGGTGGCTGGCAGTGGAAAACAGGTGGCCTGGAAAGCCATAAATGATTTTGGTGGCGTAACAGCAGAAAAGCGCCAGATGCTGAAATAAAAAATATTAACAATACGCATGTCACTCGCGCAGGTAAGCAAAGTGAATACTGTTCCTTTTTCTCGATATGGTTTTTTCTCTGGCTCGTGGCCTGACCGCGTAAGTCGACTCTCGACGATAGCGCTTTTTATTTCGGGCGTTTTTCCCGCAGCCGCAGGCGAACTCTATTTCATGGCCGATGCGCTTGAAAAAACACACTCGACTTCTCAGGGCATCGATCTGGGCCGCTTCGAGCGGGGAGAGCAGTTACCCGGCACCTACAGGGTGGAAATATGGCTTAATGAAAATTACATCCGAACGGAGAATATCTCTTTTGTATCTATTAACGGCGTCGGGCTGGCACCGGAGCTTAACCGTGGCGTGCTGGAATCGCTCGGAGTCAGGGTGAAGGCATTTCCTGAACTATCCATGCTGCCTGCCGAGGCGATCATTACCGACCCCGGCGCATTTATACCGGATGCCTCCACCCGGCTGGATTTTGACAGGCAGAGACTGGACATCTCTATCCCTCAGTCGGCGCTTAACGCGCGGGCACGCGGCACCGTTGACCCGTCGCGCTGGAACCAGGGCATTTCTGCACTGCTGGTAAATTACAGCATTAACGGCTCGCGCAGCTGGAGCAGGGACGGTGAGACGCAGGATCAGCTTTACACTAACCTGCAAAGCGGTATTAATGCAGGGCCGTGGCGCCTGCGTAATTACAGCACCCTGACGAAGAACAACGGAAAACAGTCGTTTTCGTCGTTGAATACGACCCTGAGCCGTGACGTCCAGTTTTTGAGAGGGCAGTTTCAGGTGGGGGAAACCAGCACCCCCGGCGACGTGTTTGACAGCGTGATGTTTCGCGGCGCGCAAATTTTTTCCGATGACACCATGCTGCCGGAGAGCATGCGCGGCTTCGCCCCCATCATTCGGGGAATTGCCCGCACCAACGCCACGGTTACCGTGAAGCAAAACGGCTACACGGTTTATCAAACCTACGTGGCGCCCGGCAGCTTTGTCATTCGCGATCTCTATCCTACGTCAGCGAGCGGCGATCTGGACATTGTCGTCACCGAAGCCGACGGCAGCGTCCAGCATTTCGTGCAGCCTTTCTCCGCGGTTCCCGTCATGCTGCGGGAAGGCCGCATGAAGTATGCGCTGAGCACAGGGGAGTTTCGAACCACCAGGCATGGCGCGCATACGCCCACATTCGGCCTGGGCACGCTGGCCTATGGCCTCTCCAACCATCTTACGCTTTACGGCGGTATTCTGGGGGCAGGTAACTATACCTCCGGCGTGCTCGGTTCCGGCCTCAGCTTTGGCGATATAGGCTCACTGTCGGCGGACGTTACCCTAGCCGATAGCCAGATCGTTGAGGAGAAAAATCGCCGCAGCCGGGGGCAGTCCTATCGGGTGCAGTATTCAAAAACGGTGGCCACGACCGACACCACCGTGACGCTCGCCAGCTATCGCTACTCCACGCAAGGGTTTTATACCTTTCAGGAAGTGAATGAATTTAGCAGCCAGCGCTACAACAAGCGAAGCCGACTGCAGCTCAACCTCAGCCAGTCGCTGCAAAGCTGGGGGAACTTTTATATTTCAGCATACCAGCAGGACTACTGGAGCAGGCAGGGCTATGAGCGCAACGTCAGCACCGGCTTTAACACCAGTATTCGCGATATCAATTACTCGCTCGGCTACACCTATAGCGAAACGCCGGGCAAAGACCGTAAGGACCAGATTCTCGCCTTTAACCTTCAGGTGCCGCTGAGCAAATGGCTGCCGCAAAGCTGGGCCAGCTATAGCGTGAATATGCAAAAGAACGGCCCCGAAACGCACCAGGTGGGTCTGAGCGGCACCGCCCTTGCCGATAATAACCTGAGCTACCTGGTTCAGCAGGGCTATACCTCGTCTGGCGGGGAATCGAGAAGCGCCCTGAGTGGAAGCTATAAAGGCGGCTACGGCACCGTAAGCGCAGGTTACAACTACAGCCGACAGAACAGCCAGCTGAACTTTGGCCTGCAGGGGGGGATTGTCGGCCACGAGCATGGCGTGACGTTCTCTCAGCCGCTGGGGGATACCGTTGTGCTGCTGGAAGCGCAGGGCGCGTCCGGCGTGAGCGTGCGCAATAATCCTGGCGTTAAAACGGACTGGCGTGGATATGCGGTAGTGCCCTATGCCAGCGCCTATCAGGAAAACCGGATTGCGATAGACACCGGTTCGCTGGGGCCGGACGTGGATGTGGCCGAATCCGTCGTTAACGTGGTACCTACGCGCGGTGCGGTGGTGCGCGCGACGTTCAAGGCGAGAACGGGATTCCGGGCACTGATAACGCTGCTGTACCAGAACTCGCCGGTGCCCTTTGGAGCCATGGTAAAGCTCAACGGAAGCGATGCGATGAGCATTGTCGGGAGCGACGGAGAGGTCTATATGAGCGGCCTGAACGACGGTGACAGTATAACCGTACAGTGGGGAGCGAAAACCTGCCGCGCCAAAATAAACGTGAACGCCTTGCCGGGTAAAATTCAGCGTACCACTGCGGCGTGTCGTTAAATTTCTCATTGCGTTAATGCGCGTGATGACTTTGCGAGAGAAGGCCCACGCCTCGCCTGAAATAAAGGAACATATTATGCCCACTGTATTTAAAATTGCGACGGCAGCCGTGGGGTGCGCTGTCTCTCTGAATGCCTTTGCGCTGTGTTCTGCAAATGACGTAGCGGTCAACTTCGATCACAATATTGTCGTTCAGCGGGATGCGCCCGTTGGAACGGTATTAGCAACGATAGTCACCAGTAACCCCATAACATGTGACCCTGAGGGTCAGCAAATTGGATACGATGGCTCGTGGTTTATTCAGCTTTCCGGGGCAAATACGGATTACGGCGCCTCGCCGCTGGTAAACGTGCGGGCGACTGAGGTCCCCGGCATCGGCATCCGGTGGAAGAACTTTTCCAGCACCACGCAAAGCAGCGAGTTTGTCACCAGAATGAGCCTCAATAATCCGAGCTGGCGGCGAGGGATCCTCCAGAATGGCGTATCAACGTTCACGGATACCTTTGAGCTGATCAAAACCAGCGCCACCCCGGCGACGGGGTCTATACCCGCTCTGACGCTCAATACTGAATACAGTACACCGAGGAGCAATAACATTATGCGCCTTCCGCTTTTTAAATATATTTTTTCGCCGATGAATATCAGCACCGCATCCTGTCAGATTGAAGATAAAAATTTGAATATTAATATGGGGATTGCGTTATTACCGAAGTTTAACGGCGTCGGTAGCACCCAGAATCCGGTGACATTTTCCATACCGCTTATCTGTAGTGAGCAGACCGCAGTGAATGTGACGCTGGATAACGTCAGCCCGCTTGCCGATGCCGCTAACGGCGTGTTGGGCTTAAACAGCAGTTCGACGGCTACAGGTCTGGGCATTCAGCTGAAATATAATGATTCGCCCGTGCAGTTCGGCAAGCTTATTAAATACGGCACGACGACTTCGCCAGGGGAAGTTGTCAATATTCCCTTTAAGGCCGCGTATTACATGACCTCAGCAAATGCGCAATCGGGTTCGGTGAGCGCCACGGCGTCGTTTACCATGACCTATCGTTAGCGCTTTATTTGAAATGGCCTCGCATCCGGTCTGTTCTGCGCGGCCCCCACTGAATACCTGAAAGATAACAGCCGAATCAAGCAGGATACGTTTATGGGGAACATTTTTTCCGGCAGGTTCGGTACCCGCTGGTGGCGATCGGCGTTAAGGCACGCCGACCGGAGAGCGTGGCAGCAGGGTGATCGCCTGTTCGCCGTGCTGTTGCCAGTAAAGGGTGAAGACGGTGCCTTTGGCATAGCCCGCGCGTTGACGGGTCAAGGCCAGCGTAAGTGACTTATCGTCGAGCTGTGTGACGCGAGCGCTGTCAAAACCCATCCATGACCGCACCTGCGGAAAGAGGGCCTTGAACAGGCTCTCCTTAGCGCTGAATGCCAGCGTCAACGCCAGCGCAAAGGAGTACCCCGAGCGCGTCAGGCACATCGCTTCCTGCTCGTCAATGATGCCGTCCTGGATTTCGCGGGCTTCACGGTCTGGAAGAACGGCTTCGCAATCAATACCCACCAGTGCATCTGGATGATGGACGACAACCGCCATCGCCCGCGTGCCGCTGTGGGTGATACTTCCTGAAAATCCTTCCGGCCAGAGCGGTTCACCGCTGGGGCCGATACCGGGCACGGTATGATCGGGCAAAGCATGCGCGGCGGCGATGCGGCCTGCAAGATGCTCAGCTTTGCGCTTGCGTCCGGCGTTTGAAAGCTCAGCGTGGTGAGGGAGCCAGAGGAGATCGGCATCGGTGAAGGTGGTGGGGGCGAAGGTGACATGGTGGACGGTGTGGCCGGCGAGAATGAACGTGGTGTGGGTGGTGTGCATGTTTTCCCTTCAGAATTGTGCAGCCTGATGCCCTCACCCCGACCCTCTCCCACAGGGAGAGGGGGAAGTGACTGCCTGTATCAGAATCTTGTGTTGACGCTCATATACCACGTGCGGCCCGGCTCATTATACGTATACGCCCCTGCACCATACATATACGCCCCGGTGGTAGCATTTCCGGTCGTCTGGGCATTACCCGCGCGCCACTGGCGCTTGTCGAAGACGTTGTCCACGCCGCCGGTCAGGCTGACGTTTTTGGTCATGTCCCAGGTCGCGCTCAGGCCAACGATGCTGTACGGGCTGACTTCGTCTTTTTCAGACCCGGTCACAGGCTGACCTTTGTAGTTGTATTTCTTCGGCTGCTGCTTGCCGTACCAGGTAAAGGTCGACTGGAGCGACACGTCCTGATGCACCTGCCAGCTCAGGGTCGAGTTCAGCGTATACTCCGGAATGATCGACAGGCGGTCGCCGGTCTCCTTGTTCTTGCTCTGCAGCATGTAGGTGATGTTATTGGTCCAGTTAATCGTGTCGCTGACCGGCACGTTCAGGGAGCCTTCCAGCCCTTCCACCACCGCCTTCGGCACGTTTTCCCACTGGTAGATATCCGTCTGCACCTTACCGGAAGAGGTGTGGCCAATCGGCGCGTAGCCCGCTTCAATCTTGTCGCGGTAGTCGTTGCGGAACCAGGTCACGCCCGCCAGCCAGCCGTCGCGCTTCCACTCCAGACCAATCTCTTTGTTGATGCTGGTTTCCGCCTTCAGGTCGTCGTTGCCCATCATGTAGCAGCCCACGCCATCGGAGCTTGCGTAGCAGCCCTGGCCTTTGCTGTAGAGCAGGTAGTTCGGGTTGGTCTGGTACAGGCTCGGCGCTTTATAGGCGCGCGCGATCCCCATCTTCAGCGTGAAGTCATCCCCCAGGCCCTGCGACAGGTTCAGGGACGGGCTCCAGTTGTTGCCGACGATGGTGTGGTGGTCGAAGCGCAGCGCCGGGGTCAGCATGGTGCTGTCGGTCAGCTCCATGTTGTTCTCGGCGAACAGGGAGAAGATCTCCGCCGAGGTGTACGGGCTGCGGTCGTTGCTCATGCCCGGAATGGTGCCGCCCTGCTGGGTTTGCGTGAAGGAGGTCGAGTCCTTCATGCGCTGCTGGTTCCATTCGGTGCCCAGGGTCAGATTCTGGTTAACGACGAAATCAATCGGCAGGTTGATTTCGCTGTGCAGCATCACGTCGGCCAGGTCGGTGTCGGTGAATTTATTGCTGTTGAACAGGCCTTCCAGACCGCCCGCCAGCCCTTCGCCCAGACGCGAGTTGCGGGTGTGCTCGTACTGCGCCCAGCTGCTGGTGGTGATGCCGTTATCCCAGCCGCCGTTCCAGGTCACCGCGAAGTTCTGACGATAAATACGGTTGGTCTCTTTGCCGTAGTTTTTCTTCACCAGACCGCTGGAGCTGTTGTCGTTGTTGGTGTTCTGGGTATCACCGGCGTAGAGGTTATTCTGACGGCTGTAGCCTGCCTCAAACTCCAGAGACTGCATTGGCGCGAAGTCCCAGCGCACCACGCCGTTGATGTCTTTATTCTCCACACCCTCACGGCCCGCCGGCAGCGTGTCGGCGTAGGCTCCGGTACGATCGGACTGATGGCCCTGGTTGATGGCCCAGGCGTCGGCCTGGGTTTTGTCCAGATTGCCGAACATGCGGAAGCTGAAGTCGCCGCCCAGCGGGCCGCTCAGGCTGAAGTTGGTGCGTTTGGTTGAACCTTCGTCCTTGTGTTCCGGCGCGTTCAGGTAGGTGTTCCAGGAACCGTGCCACTGGTCGTCGAATTTTTTGGTGATGATGTTAACCACGCCGCCTGCCGCACCGTTGCCGTAACGCGCTGCTGCCGGGCCGCGGATCACTTCGATACGTTCGATCATCTCTGGCGGCACCCAGCCGGTATCGCCGCGGGTGTCGCGCTCGCCGCGCCAGCCCAGACGGATGGAGTTACGGCTGGTGACCGGCTTGCCGTCGATCAGGATCAGCGTGTTTTCCGGCCCCATGCCGCGGATATCAATCTGACGGTTATTCCCGCGCTGGCCGCTGGTGGAATTCCCGGTCAGGTTAACGCCCGGCATGGTGCGGATGATTTCAGCCACGTCGCGCGCGGGCGGGTTTTTACGGATCTCATCGGCGGTGATGGTTGATACGCCCGGCGCCTGCAGATTCTGCTCGGCGGCGGTAATCACCATCGTGTCTTCGTGCTGCGCAGAGGCGGTGTTGTCGGCTGCCATGGCGGGCAGCGCGACGCCATAAATCCCTAAATTGACCAGCAAGGCCAGAGAGTGAATCTTCTTATTCATTGTACGTCCCGCTTTTGTGGTTGTTTTATGAGCGCTTCCCACAGCGCGGGCACTACGCTATTGCAAATGCAAATAGTTATCAATAATATTATCAATAAAATTTGTCCTGAGACAAAAAAGACTGTTAAACATGAGGTTATAAGGGTGACGGCGTTAACAACGGGAAGTGATGCGTGGTGGCAGTCGAAAAACGGGCCTGAATGGACGCCGGAAAAGGGAAAATATCGCGTCACGTTCTGGTGGCGCGACCCGAAAGGAACGCAAGATTCGTCACCGATCAAACGCGTCTGGCTCTACGTCACCGGCGTGACCGATCACCATCAAAATGCCCGCCCGCAGTCCCTCGAACGCATTCCCGATACCGACGTCTGGCAGTGGCAGGGCGAGTTCAGCCCCGAGTGGCGCGGAAGCTACTGTTTTATCCCTTCCGTAAATGAAAACGATTTTGCCAGCGTTGTGTTTGAAGGCGCGCAGCCGGACCGCATGGCGCTGCGCGAAGGCTGGCGCAAGCTGCTGCCGCACGCGGTTTCCGACCCGCTGAATCCGCAGAGCTGGCGCGGCGGGCGCGGTCATGCCGTCTCCGCGCTGGAGATGCCGCAAGCGCCGGTTCAGCCTGGCTGGAATCATCCGGATACGCCCTACGACGCGCCGACCTGCATTGAATGGGAAAGCGCGCGCCTTAAAAATCGCCGTCGCGTCTGGATTTTTACCACCGGGGACGATAACCCCGAACGCCCGCTGGCGGTGCTGCTCGACGGGCAGTTCTGGGCCGAAAGCATGTCGATCTGGCCCGCGCTGGTGTCGCTCACCGCCGAGCGCAAGTTACCGCCTGCTGTCTACGTCTTAATCGATGTTATCGACATGGCGCATCGCAGCCGCGAGCTGCCCTGCAATCCCGATTTCTGGCTGGCGGTGCAGGAAGAGCTTCTCCCCCGCGTAAAAAATCTCGCGCCGTTTAGCGACCGCGCCGACCGTACCGTGGTGGCGGGCCAAAGCTTTGGCGGCCTGGCGTCGCTTTATGCTGGCCTCAACTGGCCGCAGCGCTTTGGCTGCGTGCTCAGCCAGTCCGGTTCGTACTGGTGGCCGCACCGCGGTGGGCAGCAGGACGGGCTGTTAATCGAACAGCTTAAAACAGGTGAAATATCCGCTCACGGGCTACGCGTCATCCTTGAAGCCGGGCGCAACGAGCCGCTCATCTTCCGCGCGAACCAGGCGATTTACGCCGAGCTGCACGCCCGGCAGGTTTACTGGCGTCAGGTTGACGGCGGGCACGACGCGCTGTGCTGGCGCGGTGGGCTGACGCAGGGGCTGATGACCCTCTGGCAGCCGCTCATTCACTAACGGAGTCTGTATGGAATTCAGCAATCCTTTCGATAATCCGCAGGGACAGTTCGCCATTTTGCAAAACGACCGGGGGCAGTACAGCCTGTGGCCGCAGCAGTGCGGGCTTCCGGCAGGGTGGCGCGTGGTGTGCGAAGCCCAGTCTCAGGAGGCGTGCCAGCAGTGGCTGGCCGCGCGCTGGCAAACGCTTGAACCGTCTTATTTTGCGGGGGAGATCGCATGAACCGTCTTCCTCTCGTCGCCGCCCAGCCGGGCATCTGGATGGCGGAGCAGCTGTCCACACTGCCCAACGCCTGGAGTGTGGCGCACTACACCGAGCTGAAAGGCGATATCGACGCGCCGCTGCTGGCAAAGGCCATTGCCGCTGGCATGATGCAGGCCGATACCCTGCGGATGCGTTTTGCCGAGGAGAACGGCGAGGTGTGGCAGTGGGTGGATGACGCCGTCATGCGGCCGGAGCCGTCCGTTGTTTGCGTGGATTCCCACGGTGCAGCCGTGGCGCTGATGGAGGCCGATCTTAACCAGAACCTGCGCGTCGACAGCGGTCAGCCGCTGGCGTTTCACCAGCTGATTCAGGTCGGTGAAAACCACTGGTACTGGTATCAGCGCTATCACCATCTGGTAGTGGATGGCTTCAGCTTCCCGGCCATTACCCGCCAGATCGCCACAATTTATGCCGCCTGGAAGAAGGGCAACCCCCCCCCCGAATCCCCGTTTACGCCGTTTGCCGAGGTGGTGGAAGAATATCAGCGCTATCGCGACAGCGAGGCGTACCTGCGCGACGGCGCCTTCTGGGCCGAGCAGCGTAAACGGCTGCCTTCGCCGGTCTCGCTCTCCTCCGCGCCGCTGCCGGGACGCGCCGCTACCACCGATATTTTGCGCCTGAAGATTGCCGCCGACGGTCGGGCGTTTAGCCAGCTTGCGCAGGCGGCAGGGGAGGCGCAGCGCACCGACCTGGCGCTTGCGCTGGTGGCGCTGTGGCTGGGCCGCCTGACCGGGCGGCTGGACTACGCCGCCGGGTTTATCTTTATGCGCCGCATGGGCTCCGCGGCGCTGACCGCGACCGGACCGGTGCTCAACGTCCTGCCGCTGGCGGTCAATATCGATCCGCAGGAGAGCCTCCCGACGCTGGCGCTGCGCCTGGCGAACCAGCTGAAAAAAATGCGCCGCCACCAGCGCTACGACGCCGAGCAGATCGTCCGCGACAGCGGGAAAGCGGCGGGCGACGAAGCGCTGTTTGGCCCGGTGCTGAACGTCAAGGTGTTCGATTATCAGCTGGATATCGACGGCGTGGAGGCCATTACCCACACGCTGGCAACCGGCCCGGTGAACGATCTGGAGCTGGCGCTGTTCCCGGACGAAGAGGGCGGTTTGAGCATAGAGATCCTCGCCAATAAGCAGCGTTACGATGAAGCGACGCTTTCCCGTCACGTGGCGCGCCTGAACGCGATGCTGGTGCAGTTCGCGGCCAACCCGGACCTGCGCTGCGGCGAGGTGGAAACGGTATCTGAGCAGGAATACGCGCAGCTGGCGCGGATCAACGATACCGGGCTGGCGCTGCCGTCAACCACGCTGGCAGGGCTGGTGGCGGAGCAGGCGAGCAAAACGCCGGACGCCCCCGCGCTGGCGGACGCGTACATTGAACTCAGCTATCGCCAGATGCGCGAGCAGGTCGTCGCGCTGGCAAACCTGCTGCGCGAACGCGGCGTGACGCCGGGCGACAGCGTGGCGGTGGCCCTGCCGCGCTCGGTGTTCCTGACGCTGGCGCTGCACGCCATCGTTGAAGCCGGTGCCGCGTGGCTGCCGCTCGATACCGGCTACCCGGACGACCGCCTGCGGATGATGCTGGAGGACGCGAAGCCCTCCCTGCTTATTACCACCGACGAACAGCTTCCGCGCTTTAGCGATCTTTCCGTCGAGACGTTTAGTTACAACACACTATTACCGACCGCGGGTGCTGAACCGCTGCGCCTGGCGAAGCCGGAGCAGACGGCGTACATCATCTTTACCTCCGGCTCGACCGGGCGTCCAAAAGGGGTCATGGTCGGCCATACCGCCATCGTTAACCGCCTGAAGTGGATGCAGGATCATTATCAACTGACGGCGTTTGACGTCGTGGCGCAGAAAACGCCGTGCAGCTTTGACGTGTCGGTGTGGGAGTTCTGGTGGCCGTTTATCGCCGGGGCGAAGCTGGTGATGGCCGAGCCGGACGCGCACCGGGACCCGCAGGCGATGCAGAACTTCTTCGCCCGCTACGGCGTGACGACAACCCACTTCGTGCCGTCGATGCTGGCGGCGTTTGTCGCCTCGCTGACGCCGGAAAACGTGGCGTGTTGCAAAACGCTTAAGCAGGTGTTCTGCAGCGGCGAAGCGCTGCCGGCCGAACTGTGCCGCGAGTGGGAGCAGCTCACCCGCGTGCCGCTGCATAACCTCTATGGCCCGACCGAAGCGGCGGTGGACGTCAGCTGGTATCCGGCTTACGGCCCTGAACTGGCGGCGGTTACAGGCAACAGCGTGCCGATCGGCTTCCCGGTGTGGAACACGGGGCTGCGCATTCTGGATGCGATGATGCGCCCGGTGCCGTTCGGCGTGGCGGGCGATCTCTACCTCACCGGCATTCAGCTGGCGCAGGGGTATCTGGGACGTCCGGACCTCACCGCCAGCCGCTTTATCGCCGACCCGTTTGCTCCCGGCGAGCGGATGTACCGCACCGGGGACGTTGCCCGCTGGCTGGACACCGGCGCGGTGGAATATCTGGGCCGCAGCGACGATCAGCTGAAAATTCGCGGCCAGCGCATCGAGCTGGGCGAAATCGACCGGGCGATGCTTGCCCTGCCGGACGTCGCCCAGGCCGTGGCGCACGCCTGCGTGTTCAACCAGGCTGCGGAAACGGGGGGGGATGCCCGCCAGCTGGTGGGATACGTTGTCTCTGAATCCGGCTTACCGCTGGACCGCGACGCGCTGCTCGAATTGCTGAAGGCGCAATTGCCGCCGCATATGGTGCCGGTGGTGCTGCTGCAAATCAGCGCGCTGCCGCTCAGCGCGAACGGCAAGCTCGACCGCAAGGCGCTGCCGCTGCCGGCGTTGACGAGTAAAACGTCCGGCCGCGCGCCGGAAAGTGAAACCGAAATCGCCGTCGCGCAGGCGTTTGCGGCGCTGCTGGGCTGCGAGGTGAACGACATTGAGGCCGACTTCTTTGCCCTCGGCGGACATTCGCTGCTGGCGATGCGCCTGGCGGCGCAGCTCAGCCGCACGTTCGCCCGCAAGGTCACGCCGGGGCAGATAATGGTCGCCTCCACCGTGAGCAAGCTTAGCGCGCTGCTGGACTCAACGCTAAGCGACGAGCAGGCGCAGCGTCTGGGATATGAAACCCTGCTGCCGCTCCGTGAGAGCGACGGTCCGACGCTGTTCTGCTTCCATCCGGCATCCGGCTTTGCCTGGCAGTTCAGCGTGTTGGCGCGCTATCTCAGCCCGCGCTGGTCCATTATGGGCATTCAGTCTCCCCGACCTGATGGGCCGATGCAGCAGTGTGCGGATCTGGACGGGGTGATCGAACATCACCTGAATACGCTGCGCGCGCGGCAGCCGCAGGGGCCGTATTACCTGTTCGGCTATTCCCTCGGCGGCACGCTGGCGCAGGGGATTGCGGCCCGCCTGCGCCAGCAGGGGGAAGAGGTGGCCTTCCTTGGCCTGCTGGACACCTGGCCGCCGGAAACCCAGAACTGGGCGGAAAAAGAGGCCAACGGCCTCGACCCGGCAGTGCTGGCGGAAATCGAGCGCGAGCGGCAGGCGTTTATCGCCGCCCAGCAGGGGCAGGGGAGCAGCGAGCTGTTTAACGCCATCGAGGGCAATTACGCCGACGCGGTGCGGCTGCTCACCACGGCGCACAGCGCACGCTTTGACGGTAAGGCGACGCTGTTTGTCGCCGAACGCACGCGAACGATGGATCCGCAGGTCGCCTGGGCACCGTGGGTGGCAGCGCTTGAGGTATACAGCCAGGACTGCGCCCACGTAGACATCATTTCACCGCAGGCGTTTGAGAAAATTGGGCCAGTGTTGAAGGATATCTTGAGGTAACGTCAAAAGTGCCGGGTGGCGGCTACGCCTTACCCGGCCTACATTCGGATCCCGTAGGCCGGGTAAGGCGTAGCCGCCACCCGGCAATTACCGCCGACCTAACGGCACCACCAGCGGCGTGCCCGCCACCGGATCGTCGATAATCATGCAGCGCATCCCGTAGATCCGCGCGATCAGCTCCGGCGTCACAATCTCCTTCGGCGCGCCCTGGGCCACAATCTCCCCGTCGCGCAAGGCAATCAGGTGCGTGGCGTAGCGGCACGCCTGGTTTAAATCGTGCAGCACCGCCGCCAGCGTGTACCCCTGCGTGCGGTTCAGATCGCTCAGCAGCTCCAGCAGGTCTATCTGATGGCTGATATCGAGCCAGGTCGTCGGCTCGTCCAGCAGCATGATCGAGGTCTCCTGCGCCAGCACCATCGCGATCCACGCCCGCTGGCGCTGCCCGCCGGAAAGGGTATCCACGCTCTGCTGGGCCAGATCGGTCATCCCCGTCGCCTGCATCGCGCGGTTCACCGCCTCGTCATCCTCTTTACGCCAGCGGGTGAACAGCGGCTGGTGGGGGTAGCGCCCGCGCGCGACCAGCTCCTGCACCGTGATGTCTCCCGGCGTGGTGGCATTCTGCGCCAGCAATCCGATGCGCCTGGCCACCTCTTTGCTCGCGAAGCGCTGGATCTGCTCTCCATCAAGGAGCACGCTGCCTTCAACCGGCGTCATCAGGCGGCTCAGCGTGCGCAGCAGGGTCGACTTCCCGCAGCCGTTTGGGCCGATAATCGCCGTGAAGTGGCCGTCCGGAATAGTGACGGATAAGTCACGGGCAACGATTTTTTTGCCGTAGCCAAGGGTAAGTTTTTCGCCGCGCAAGCGGGTGGTTGAATCGGTCATTTCTTGCGTGACTCCTGAACGAGCAAGACGATGAGGTAAATCCCGCCGAGGCTGACGGTTACCACGCCCACCGGCAGTTGATAAGGCATAAACAGCCGCTGGGCGCAGAGGTCGGCGGCCAGCAGCAATAACGATCCGCACAGCGCCGCCTGGGCGAGTCCCCAGCGCGCGGTGCCGCTAAGCCGCCGCGCAATGTGTGGGGCGACGAGAGCAATAAAGGAGATTGGCCCGGCGATGGCGGTGGAGGCGGCGGTTAATAATACGGCGACCAGCATCAGCATCAGGCGCGAGCGCTCAACGCTTACCCCCAGCGCGCAGGCGCTGTCGTCGCCCATCTCCAGCAGGCGCATGCGGCGCACCAGCAGCAGCGCGCCGATAAACATCAGCAAAATGAGCGGCGCGGCGGGCCAGGTTTTGCCCCACGTCAGGCCGTTGAGGGAACCGGCATACCACAGCCCGGCGGAGAGCGCGGTGTCCAGCGAGGCCTGCAGCAGGAGCCAGGTGTTAAAGGCCATCAGCATCGCGCGGACGCCAATGCCGATAAGGATCAGACGAAAGGTGTCGATACCGTTGCGCCAGGCAAGCAGCCAGATCAGTAAGGACGTCAGAATGCCGCCCGCCATTGCCGTAAAGGTAATGGCCGTCAGGTGCTGACCAAACAGCACCATCGCCACCAGCACGCCGCTCCAGGCCCCGGTATTGAGGCCCATCACGTCCGGGCTGCCGAGCGGGTTGCGCATCAGCGACTGGAATATCGCACCGCTCACCCCGAGCGCCGCGCCCACCAGAATCGCCATCGCCACGCGCGGCAGTCGCCACTCCGTCACCACCAGGGTGATGTTGCGCGGCGCGCTGCCGAGCAGGGCGTTAAAGACCTGGGTGAAATCAAGCGTCACCGCGCCGCTGCGCAGGCTCCAGACCGCCAGCAGCAGAATGGCAATGCTCAGCAGCGAGACGCTGGTGGTTAAGCGACGGGACGGAGCCATCATGCGCCACCTCCGCGTTTACGGCGTACCAGGAAGATGAGCACCGGCGCGCCGATAAAGGCGCTGACCACCGAGACGCGCAGCTCGCCGGGCACCAGCAGGCGCCCCAGCACGTCGGCAAACAGCAGCAGGGTCGGGGTTGCCAGCAGCGTGACTGGCAGCGACCAGCGGTGATCCGCTCCCACCAGCCAGCGCGCCATATGCGGCATCATCAGGCCGATAAAGGCGATTGGCCCGACCACGGCGGTCGCGCTGCCGCACAGGACGGTGATGGCGAGCAGGCCAATGAGCTGCGTGCGCGCCACCCTATTGCCGAGAGCGGTGGCGGTGTCGCTGCCGAGGCTCAGGCTGTTGAGCGCCCGGCTTAAAAGCAGCGCCACGGCGGCGGCGATCATCACCGGAAGCGCCACCACTTTCAGGGTTTCAAGGGTGCGGATATCCAGCGATCCGGCCTGCCAGAAGCGCAGCTGGTCGTAAACGTCCGGGTTGAGCAGGGCGATGCCGTTGGATAGGCCTTCCAGTACCGCCGCGAGCGCCACGCCCGCCAGCGTCAGGCGTACCGGGCTTAGCTGGCCGCCGCCCTGGCTGCCGGTAAACGCCACCACCAGCGAGGCGGCCAGCGCGCCGCAAAAGGCCATCACCAGCTGTTCAGTAGGTGAGCTCAATCCGAACAGCGCCGCGCCGAGCACGATGGCAAAGCTGGCACCCGAATTGACGCCGAGAATGCCCGGGTCCGCCAGCGGGTTGCGGGTGAGGGTTTGCATTAGCGCACCGGCAAGGCCGAGCGCGCCACCGGCCAGCAGCCCGGCGAGCGTGCGGGGCAGGCGGGCGTCGAGCACGATGACGCAGTCGGCGCTCTGGCAGCGTCCAATGAGTGCATCAACGACAACGGATGCGGGCAGCGGCTTCGCGCCGACCAGCAGGCTGAGCGCAACCGCAAGGATCAGCAGCAGCAATAAAACGGGCACGGCAAGGGCGCGCACCGAAGAAGAGGAAAACGACATAGCAACATCCATGATCTGATAATGATAGTGATTATCGTTATCTATCTTATTTGGCTATGTTAGCATGTGCGCCCATGGAATGGGTAGAATTACACTCAAGGCTTTGTCATGAATCAAAAATCCTGGCTGCTCAACCTCAGCCTGCTCAAAACGCACCCGGCATATCGCGCCGTCTTTATCGCACGCTTTATCTCCATTTTGTCCCTCGGCCTGCTCGGCGTGGCCGTGCCTGTCCAGATCCAGGCCATGACGCACTCCAGCTGGCTGGTGGGCTTGTCCGTCACCTTAACCGGTAGCGCGATGTTTATCGGCCTGATGGTCGGCGGCGTGCTGGCGGACCGCTACGAGCGTAAAAAGCTGATCCTGCTGGCGCGCGGCACCTGCGGCGTGGGCTTTATCGGGCTGTGTCTGAACGCGATGCTGCCGGAGCCGTCGCTGATCGCGATTTATGCCCTGGGGCTGTGGGACGGCTTTTTCGCCTCGCTGGGCGTGACGGCGCTGCTGGCGGCCACCCCCGCGCTAGTCGGGCGCGAGAACCTGATGCAGGCGGGGGCGATCACCATGCTCACCGTGCGTCTGGGCTCGGTGATTTCGCCGATGGTGGGCGGCCTGCTGCTGGCAACCGGCAACGTGGCGTGGAACTACGGCCTGGCGGCAGCGGGAACCTTCATCACCACGCTGACGCTGCTGCGCCTGCCGCGGCTGCCGCCTCCGCCGCAGCCGCGCGAGCATCCGCTTAAGTCGTTGATGGCGGCCATTCGTTTTCTGTTCAGCAACCGGCTGATTGGCGGCATTGCGCTGCTCGGCGGCCTGCTGACCATGGCGAGCGCCGTGCGCGTGCTCTACCCGGCGCTGGCGGGCGAGTGGCGGATGAGCGCCTCGGAAATAGGCGTGCTGTACGCTGCCATTCCGCTCGGCGCGGCGTGCGGGGCGCTGACCAGCGGCAACCTGGCGCAGAGCGCGCGTCCGGGGCTGATTATGCTGTTTGCCACGCTGGCCTCGTTTATCGCCGTGGGCTTCTTTAGCCTGATGCCGGTGTGGGCGCTGGGCGTGCTGTGCCTGGCGATCTTCGGCTGGCTGAGCGCCATCAGCTCGCTCTTGCAGTACACCCTGATCCAGACCCAGACGCCGGAAGGGATGCTCGGGCGCATCAACGGCCTGTGGACCGCGCAGAACGTCACGGGGGATGCCATTGGTGCGGCGATCCTCGGCGGGCTGGGGGCGATAATGAGCCCGGCGGCATCGGCGAGCAGCAGCGGGTTTGTACTGGCGATTATTGGCGTGATTTTATTGGCGGTTTTGGTGGAGTTGCGTCGGTTCAGGCAGGAGAGGGCTCCGGCGTGATTTGCCGGGTGGCGGCTGCGCCTTACCCGGCCTACATTTTGCACTCCCCTGACCCTGTAGGTCGGGTAAGGCGAAGCCGCCACCCGACAAAAGGCCCGGTGGCGCTGCGCTTATTTAAACATTGAATCCAAACGCTGCAACACCAACATCGCGCTGTAATAATCCAGGCGGAACGTCTCCGTGCCCAATGCCCAAACCCGTTTGTTTTTCACCGCCGGCAAATGCGCCAGCAGCGGGTTGGCGTAAATCGCCGCCACGTCTTTCTCATCACCTGCAAACAGGAAAAGCCCTTCGCCGTTCAGCCCCGTCGCCAGGTTTTCCCCGCCCAGCTGAATGATGTCGTGGCGTTTCCCCTGGCTTTGGGAGGTGTGCAGCCCGGCGGGCAGCTGCGCCAGCGTAAAGCCCAGCTGGTGCAGCAGCTTGCCCTGCGCGGATTCTGCGGTCCACAGGTTGGCGCTGCGCGCGGCGGCGGTGTAGACGATGGCGTTGACCGGCTGCGGCGGCAGCGTCATCTGCTGTTTCACCTGGGCGAGCTGTTTATCAAACGCGGCTATGCGCCCGGCAGCCTGTTTTTCCTGTCCGGTGATGCTGCCCAGCTGGGTCAGCAGTTCCTGCCAGCTCTTGTCGTCGTAGTTGATGATAAGCGTCGGGGCGATGGCGGAGAGCTGATCGTACAGCGCCAGCGCGGAATCGCCGCCGGTGGCGCCGATCAAAATCAGATCCGGCATTTGCGCGGCGACCGCTTCGGCGCTCGGCTCGCCAATGTACAGCCGCGCCACCTTGCGCTGTTTCGCAATATCCCCCCACTGGCGCAGGAAACCTTGCCCGTCCGCCACGCGGTTGTTCGGCGTGGTCGCGCCGCTGGCGATGACCGGTGCGTCTATCGCCAGCAGGGAGCCGGTTAAGGTCACGCTGGTGGAGACGATGCGCGTCGGTTTGCTCTCAAGCGTGTGCACGCCGCGGCTGTCGGTCACCTGACGCGGCCAGTCGGCGGCAGCGGCTGAGGCAAGTCCTAAAACAAAAAGTCCAGGTAAAAGCAGGGTATTACGGAAAAGAGCGGGGAATTTCACAGCGCGACGTCCTGTTTCTGTTGAAGATAATGCTTCTCATTTTCATGGTTGCTGTCACGGGATGCAAGCGTTTGTCGCAGAAGTTATTTGTCCGACGGTTGACAGCGAAGCGATGTGGGATTAGGTTAGCCAACGAAAATATAAATGATAATCATTATTGCTTCTTTTATCGTTTGTGGAGGATGATATGGACACGTCCCTGGCTGAGGAAGTTCAGCACGCCGCGACCACGCTGCCGTCAGACAGCTTTTTCTTTATGTCGCCATACCGCAGTTTTACCACCTCCGGCTGTTTTGCCCGCTTCAGTGAACCCGCCGTCGGCGGCGACGATCCGGCGGGTGGCTTCCAGCAGAAATTAGCCCAGGCCTTCCGGAATGCAAAAGCCAGCGGTATTGCTCACCCGGTGATGGTAGGGGCGATCCCGTTCGATACCCGCAAACCTTCGTCGCTGTTTATTCCGCAGCGCTGGCAGAGCTTTTCCCGTCCTGCGCGACAGCAGTCCGCACGCTATTTTTCCGCCGCGCAGGCGCTGAAGGTGGCACAACGCACCGAGATCCCCCCGCAGCCCGTCTTTGAAGAGATGGTCGCTCGCGCCGCGTCGCTCACCGCCACGCCGCAGGTCAATAAGGTGGTGCTATCGCGCCTGATTGATATCGCAACCGACAAAAAAATGGACAGCGGCGCGCTGATGGAGCGCCTGATCGCCCAGAACCCGGTGAGCTTCAACTTCCACGTGCCGCTGGAAGACGGCGGCGTGCTGCTGGGGGCCAGCCCCGAGCTGCTGCTGCGCAAAGAGGGCGCGCACTTTAGCTCGCTGCCGCTGGCGGGCTCCGCGCGCCGTCAGCCGGACGACGTGCTGGACCGCGAGGCGGGCAATAAGCTGCTGGCCTCCGAAAAAGATCGTCACGAGCACGACCTGGTGACCCAGGCGATGAAGGCCATTCTGGCACCGCGCAGCCACCATCTCAGCATGCCGGATTCTCCTCAGTTGATTACCACCCCGACGCTGTGGCACCTGGCGACACCGGTGGAAGGCGAGGCGCGTGAAAACGAGAACGCCCTGACCCTGGCCTGCCTGCTGCACCCGACTCCGGCGCTGAGCGGCTTCCCGCATCAGGCGGCGAAGGAACTGATTGCCGAACTGGAGCCGTTCGACCGCGAGCTGTTCGGCGGCATCGTCGGCTGGTGCGACAGCGAAGGCAACGGCGAGTGGGTGGTCACCATCCGCTGCGCGCGTCTGCATAAGAACACCGTTCGCCTGTTTGCCGGTGCGGGCATTGTGCCTGCCTCCTCGCCGGTTGGCGAGTGGCGCGAGACGGGCGTTAAGCTCTCCACCATGCTCAACGTGTTTGGCCTGCACTAAGGAAGACTGATGACTATTCCCTTTACCCGCTGGCCTGAAGATTTTGCCCGCCGCTATCGTGAAAAAGGCTACTGGCAGGATCTGCCGCTGACCCACATCCTGACGGATCGTGCGGACAGCGATGCGGTGGCGATTATCGACGGCGAGCGGCACATCACCTACCGCGCCTTTAATCAGGCGGTGAACAGCCTGGCGTCAGCCCTTCAGTCGCAGGGGCTGCAGCGCGGCGAGACCGCGCTGGTGCAGCTTGGCAACGTGGCCGAGTTCTACATCACCTTCTTTGCGCTGCTGCAAATCGGCGTCGCGCCGGTCAACGCGCTCTTCAGCCACCAGCGCAGCGAGCTGAACGCCTACGCGATGCAGATCAAACCCGCCGTGCTGATTGCCGATCGCGACCACGCGCTGTTTGCGGGCGATGACTTCCTCAATGCTTTCGTGGATGAACACCGTTCGGTACGCGTCGTGCTGCTGCGCGGCGATAAGGGCGAACACGCCCTGGAAGCGGCGATTGCGCGCCAGGCGGACAGCTTCATCCCGAACCCGACGCCCGCCGACGAGGTGGCGTTCTTCCAGCTCTCCGGCGGCAGCACCGGCACGCCGAAGCTGATCCCGCGCACGCACAACGACTACGACTACAGCATCCGCCGCAGCAACGAGATCTGCGGTATCACTGCGCATACCCGGTATCTGAACGCGCTGCCCGCGGCGCATAACTACGCCATGAGCTCGCCGGGATCGCTCGGCGTCTTCACCGCGGGCGGCTGCGTGGTGCTGGCGAACGATCCGAGCGCCACGCTCTGCTTCCCGCTGATCGAACGGCATCAGATTACCGTCACCTCGCTGGTTCCCCCGGCGGTGAGCCTGTGGCTGCAGGCGATTGCCGACGGCGCGGGGAGCGCGCAGCTTGCCTCCCTTAAGCTGCTCCAGGTGGGCGGCGCACGGCTCTCCGCCACGCTCGCGGCGCGCATTCCGGCCGAGATTGGCTGCCAGCTGCAGCAGGTGTTCGGCATGGCGGAAGGGCTGGTGAACTACACCGCGCTCGACGACGCGCCGGAACGCATCATCAACACCCAGGGCCGACCGATGTGCCCGGACGACGAAGTGTGGGTGGCGGACGAGCACGGCAACCCGCTGCCGCGCGGGGAGGTCGGGCGTCTGATGACGCGCGGGCCGTACACCTTCCGCGGCTATTTCAACAGCCCGGAACACAACGCCAGCGCCTTCGACGCCAACGGCTTTTACTGCTCCGGCGATCTGATCGCCATCGACGAGCAGGGCTACATTACCGTGCAGGGGCGCGAGAAGGATCAGATCAACCGCGGCGGCGAGAAGATCGCCGCGGAAGAGATCGAGAACCTGCTGCTGCGCCACGAGTCGGTGATCCACGCCGCGCTGGTGAGCATGGACGATGCCCTGCTGGGCGAGAAGAGCTGCGCGTATCTGGTGGTGAAACAGCCCCTGCGCGCGGTGGAGGTGCGCCGCTTCCTGCGCGAGCAGGGCGTTGCCGAATTCAAGCTGCCGGACCGCGTGGAGAGCGTGGATGCGCTTCCGCTGACGCCGGTCGGCAAAGTCGATAAGAAACAGCTGCGCCTGTGGCTCGCGGAACGCGCACAGGGCTGAGGAAAAAGAGTATGGCTATCCCAAAATTAACCGCATACGCGCTGCCAACAGCGGCAGAGCTGCCGACCAACAAGGTGAACTGGGCGTTTGAGCCTGAACGCGCGGCGCTGCTGATCCACGACATGCAGGAGTATTTCCTGAACTTCTGGGGCGAAAACAGCGCCATGATGCAGCAGGTGGTGGCGAACATCGCCAGACTTCGCGCGTACTGCAAAGCGTACAATATTCCGGTGTACTACACCGCGCAGCCGAAAGAGCAGAGCGACGAAGACCGCGCCCTGCTGAACGACATGTGGGGGCCGGGCCTGACCCGCTCGCCGGAGCAGCAGCGCATCGTGGCTGAACTGACGCCGGACGAGGCGGACACGGTGCTGGTGAAGTGGCGCTACAGCGCGTTCCACCGTTCGCCGCTGGAGCAGATGCTGAAGGAGACGGGCCGCAACCAGCTGCTGATTACCGGCGTGTACGCCCACATCGGCTGCATGACCACCGCTACTGACGCCTTTATGCGCGACATCAAGCCGTTTTTTATTGCCGACGCGCTGGCGGATTTTACCCGCGACGAGCATCTGATGTCCCTTAACTACGTGGCCGGGCGTTCTGGCCGCGTGGTGATGACCGACGAGCTGCTGCCGTCCGTTCCGGCCTCGAAGGCCGCGCTGCGCGAGCTTATCCTGCCGCTGCTGGACGAGTCCGACGAGCCGATGGATGACGAAAACCTGATCGACTACGGTCTGGACTCGGTTCGCATGATGGCGCTGGCCGCCCGCTGGCGCAAAGTGCACGGCGACATCGACTTCGTTATGCTGGCAAAAAACCCCACCCTCGACGCCTGGTGGGCGCTGCTCTCCCGCGAGGTGAAGTGATGGGACTGGATTTCACCGGTAAAACCGTCTGGGTGACGGGGGCGGGCAAGGGCATTGGCTATGCGACGGCGCTGGCGTTCGCCGAGGCGGGCGCGCAGGTGACCGGATTCGACCTGGCGTTTCCGCTGGGCGATTATCCGTTTACCACCGAAACGCTGGACGTGGCGGATGCAGGGCAGGTGCAGGAGGTGTGCGGGCGCGTGCTGGCGTCGCTTGAACGCCTGGACGTGCTGGTCAACGCGGCGGGCATTCTGCGCATGGGGGCGACGGACCAGCTCTCGCAGGCGGACTGGCAGCAGACCTTCGCGGTCAACGTTGGCGGCGCGTTCAACCTGTTCCAGCAGACGATGGGCCAGTTTCGACGCCAGCAGGGCGGGGCGATCGTCACCGTGGCGTCCGACGCGGCGCACACCCCGCGCATCGGCATGAGCGCCTACGGTGCGTCGAAAGCGGCGCTGAAAAGCCTTGCCCTGACCGCGGGGCTGGAGCTGGCGGGCAGCGGCGTGCGCTGTAACCTGGTGTCGCCGGGCTCAACGGACACCGACATGCAGCGCACCCTGTGGAAAAGCGACGATGCGGAACAGCAGCGCATTCGCGGCTTTGGCGAGCAGTTCAAGCTCGGCATTCCGCTGGGTAAAATCGCCCGTCCGCAGGAGATCGCCAGCACGGTGCTGTTCCTGGCCTCCGATGCCGCCAGCCACATCACCCTGCAGGATATCGTGGTGGACGGCGGCTCCACGCTGGGGGCATAAATGATCTGGAAACGTCATTTATCGCTTGAGGCGCTGAACGCCACCAGCCTGAACACAATGGTGGCGCATCTCGGCATTGTCTATACCCGCATCGGTGACGACACGCTGGAAGCGGAGATGTCGGTGGACGCGCGCACCCACCAGCCGTTTGGCCTGCTGCACGGCGGCGCCTCGGCGGCGCTGGCGGAGACGCTCGGCTCGATGGCCGGGTTTCTGATGACCCGCGACGGGCAGAGCGTGGTGGGCACAGAGCTGAACGCGACGCACCACCGGGCGGTATCCCACGGCAAGGTGCGCGGGGTGTGCCAGCCGCTGCATCTGGGGCGTACCAGCCAGAGCTGGGAGATTGTGATTTTCGACGAGCAGGGAAGGCGCTGCTGCACCTGTCGGTTGAGTACGATGGTGCTGGGCTAGTATTGTACTGAATCGCCGGGTGGCGGCTTCGCCTTACCCGGCCTACGCGCCAAATGTAGGCCCGGTAAGCGCAGCGCCACCGGGCGGTGTTTACAGCATCGACACAACCCGCTTCAGCAGCCGGATCCTCGGTTCAATGGATGCTTTATCCAGCCACTCCGCCGGACTGTGGAAGCCCGCGCCTATTGGCCCCAGGCCGTCGAGGGTCGGAACGCCGAGCGCGGCGGTGTGGTTAGCGTCGCTGCCGCCGCCGACTGCCTGCCAGGTGATGGCGATCCCCTCTTCTTTACCCGCTTTTTCGACGAGCTGCATCAGCTGCCGCGTGGCTTCACTCGCCGCCATTGCCGGCTTGTGGTTAACGCGCGTCAGCGAGGTGGCTACGCCTTCTAAAAAGCCATTTCTGCACAGCGCGTCCAGCGCCTGATTGACCCGGTCATACTCGTCGTTTTCCCAGAAGCGCACGTCGAGTTCGGCAAAGGCGCTGTCCGCCACCACGTTGGCCGCGCTGCCGCCGCGGATCACCCCGACGTTGAGCGTGGTGCCGCGATCCCAGTCGGTGAGCGCGTTAATGGCGGTCACGGCGTGCGCCAGCGCGGTAATCGCCGAGCGGCCTTTTTCCGGGTCGTTGCCCGCGTGCGCCGCCACGCCGCTGAAGGTGAGGTGGTAGCCCGCCATGCCTTTACGCGCTTTCACCAGCGAGCCGTCGGCGCGGGCCGCTTCGCACACCAGCACGCAGCGGGAACGCTTGGCCAGCTCGCCAATCCACGCGTGGGAATGGACCGAGCCGGTCTCTTCGTCCGGGTTCATCGCCACGGCAATCGCGAGACGATCTTTATCCGCGGCGTCGAGCCCGCGCATCGCCCACAAAATATTCAGAAGTCCGCTCTTCATATCCGAGACGCCGGGGCCGTACAGGCGGGAATCGTCCTCGCTCATCGGACGCTCGGCCACGGTGCCGGGGGCAAACACGGTATCCAGGTGCCCGACCAGCAGCACGTCGAACCGCTCGGCCTGCGGCCTGTTGCTGACGAACACGCCGGGGCCAACCTTATCGCCCAAATCGACCTGCTCGGCGTGCCAGCCCTCGCGCTGCCAGAGCGTCTGCATGATGCCCGCGACGGTAGCCACGCCGGCGGTAGTCTGGGTGCCGCAGTCCACGTTCACCAGGGTTTTAAGTTCTTCAATATAGTGGTCAAGATTCATGGTTACGTCCTGTTCAGAGAATGATGCGCATCAGCAGCATGGCTAAGAAGGCGTTGATCACCGAGAGGGCGATCATCAGCGGAATGCGTCTGGCGCGGGTGCCGATCACGCCGAGGATGCGGCCCAGGTATTGCACCTGCGAGCCCATCAGATAGATCGCCGGGGCGAGAATGGCTAAGTGTTCCCCGGTCAGAATGCCTTTATCAAACAGGCCAATCGCCACGCCGATGCCGCCGCCCATCGACATCCAGCCGCCAATCAGCACGGCGGCGGCTTCGCCCGGCAGGCCGAACAGGCCCATCAATGGGGCGAAGATCATGCCCAGCCCTTTCAGGGCACCGGTAATTTCCAGCGCCTTGATGATGATAAACGCCATTACTACGTTGGGCAGGGTGCTGCTGGTGGCGATGCCCCAGCCCTTGCGCGCGCCCTCGACGAAGACATCGGTAATAACGGGATTCGATTGTGGCGCACTCATGCGGCTTCTCCTTGCTTCACGGCGGCGGTTTTTCCCGTCAACGTCAGGATCAGGCGCAGCAGGTTTGCGCCAACGATTTTCATCACAAACATCACGGCGATGCATCCGCCTATTGAGGCCGGAACCGCCGCGGTGCCGTCAGCGGCGACCAGGGTAAAAAGGATCGCGCCCGAGGAGAAAAAGTTGGTGATCATCGCGCCAGCGGAAAACTGGAACATGGCGAAGACGTCTTTTTCCGTTTCGCTAATCTGCCCTTCGTCGGCCAGGTTGCGCGTAAGCGACGCGCCGACGTCGGTGCTTTGCAGGCTGCCGATCAGCGCCAGACCGGCGGTGCCGGGGATGCCCAGCAGCGGGCGCAGCAGCGGGGTTAACAGCTTGCGCGCCGCACGCAGCGCGCCGTAGTGCTCCAGCACGTTGATCATGCCGAGCGCAAACATGACTGCCGGAATCAGCCCGAGCGCGAACAGAAATCCGTCCATCGCGCCGCTGCCGCCCGCGCCGCGAAAGGCGCTGGTGGCGGTGGTTAACGTGCCGTCGTCGAGGCTGGCTTTGCTGACAACCTTGCCGAACGCGCCGTTGAGGGTGGTGAAATCAAACACGCCGTACCACTCTTTTCCACCCAACAGGCCGGAGAAGAAAACGGCTGCGAAAGCCAGCGCAAAGTACGCGCCGGGCCCGACCTTATACTCCCGAGGTTCTGAACTTTTCATATCCTTTTCCTTGTAAATGCGCGGGTGCGCAGGCTCATTCTGGCGATGTTTTACCCAAAAAAGATGATGCAAATCATTTCGTAACGGCGTCACGGGATGAAAAAGATAAAAATGTGACCGGTGACGGAGCGGGGGAGAAGCGAAAGTGATCGGCTTAACACTGTGGTGTAAATCTCTGGTTTGACCACGCATTATTGCGTTTCAGAGTTGTTAAATTTTTCCGGTTGTTCTAGAAACAAAATGTAACATCTCACTGTTTCACAACAACGGATAACCACGATGAACAACTCAGGGAAATACCTTACATGGGCAGGGCTCTCCGTTGTGGGAGCTTTTGCCCTGGGCTATATCGCCCTCAACCGGGGGGAACAGATCAACGCGCTGTGGATCGTTGTCGCCTCCGTCTGCATTTATCTGATCGCCTACCGTTTTTATGGCCGCTATATCGCGAAGAACGTCCTCGGCGTTGACGCGACGCGCATGACGCCTGCCGTTCGCCATAACGATGGGCTGGACTATGTGCCGACCGACAAGAAAGTGCTGTTCGGTCACCATTTTGCGGCGATTGCCGGGGCAGGCCCGCTGGTGGGACCGGTGCTGGCTGCGCAGATGGGCTACCTGCCCGGGATGATCTGGATCCTTGCGGGCGTGGTGCTGGCGGGCGCGGTGCAGGACTTTATGGTGCTGTTCGTCTCGACCCGTCGCGACGGGCGTTCGCTGGGGGAGCTGGTGAAAGAGGAGATGGGGGCCACCGCCGGGGTGATTGCGCTGGTGGCGACCTTTATGATCATGGTGATCATCCTCGCCGTGCTGGCAATGATCGTGGTGAAAGCGCTGACCCACAGCCCGTGGGGAACGTATACCGTTGCCTTTACCATTCCGCTGGCGCTGTTTATGGGGATCTACATTCGCTATCTGCGCCCGGGCCGCATTGGTGAAGTGTCGGTAATTGGCCTGGTGTTCCTGGTGTTCGCCATTATCTCCGGCGGCTGGGTGGCGGAAAGCCCGACCTGGGCACCGTTCTTCGACTTTACCGGCGTTCAGCTGACGTGGATGCTGGTGGGCTACGGGTTCGTGGCGGCGGTGCTGCCGGTGTGGCTCCTGCTGGCTCCGCGTGACTACCTCTCTACGTTCCTGAAAATCGGCACCATCGTCGGTCTGGCGATCGGCATTCTGATTATGCGTCCGACCCTGACCATGCCGGCGCTGACCAAATTTATCGACGGCACCGGCCCGGTCTGGACCGGCAACCTGTTCCCGTTCCTGTTTATCACCATTGCCTGCGGGGCGGTGTCGGGCTTCCACGCGCTGATTGCCTCCGGCACCACGCCGAAGATGCTGGCGAATGAGAATCAGGCCTGCCTGATTGGCTACGGCGGCATGCTGATGGAGTCCTTCGTCGCCATTATGGCGCTGGTCTCCGCCTGTATTATCGACCCGGGCGTCTACTTCGCGATGAACAGCCCGATGGCGGTCCTGGCACCGGCGGGCACCGTTGACGTGGTGGCATCTGCCGCACAGGTGGTGAGCGGCTGGGGCTTTGCGATTACCCCGGACACGTTAACAAGTATTGCTAACGAAGTGGGCGAGCAGTCCATTATCTCCCGGGCGGGCGGGGCACCGACGCTGGCGGTGGGCATGGCCTACATTCTCCACGGCGCGCTGGGCGGGCTGATGGACGTGTCGTTCTGGTATCACTTCGCCATCCTGTTTGAGGCGCTGTTTATCCTGACGGCGGTGGATGCGGGAACCCGTGCGGCGCGCTTTATGCTGCAGGACCTGCTGGGGGTGATCTCCCCGAACCTGAAGCGCACCGATTCGCTCCCGGCTAACCTGCTGGCGACGGCGCTGTGCGTGCTGGCGTGGGGCTATTTCCTGCACCAGGGCGTGGTGGATCCGCTGGGCGGCATTAACACCCTGTGGCCGCTGTTCGGCATCGCCAACCAGATGCTGGCGGGCATGGCGCTGATGCTCTGCGCGGTGGTGCTGTTCAAGATGAAGCGCCAGCGCTATGCGTGGGTGGCGCTGCTGCCAACCGCGTGGCTGCTGATCTGTACCCTGACTGCGGGCTGGCAGAAAGCCTTCAGCCCCGATAACAAGGTGGGCTTCCTGGCGATTGCCAACAAGTTCCAGGCGATGATCGACAGCGGCAAGATCCCGGCGCAGTACACCGAGTCCCAGCTGTCGCAGCTGGTGTTTAACAACCGTCTGGACGCCGGGCTGACCATCTTCTTTATGGTGGTGGTCGTGGTGCTGGCGTTGTATTCTTTGAAGACCGCGCTGGCGGCCCTGAAGGAAGACAAGCCGACGGCGAAAGAGACGCCGTACGAGCCAATGCCTGAAAACCTGGAAGAGATTGTCACCCAGGCGAAAGGGGCGCATTAACCTGTGTGCCGGGTGGCGGCTTCGCCTTACCCGGCCTACATTTCCTGTGAGATCAGAACGATGTTCGACACCCTTTCCAAAGCAGGTAAGTACCTGGGCCAGGCTGCCAAAATGATGATTGGCGTGCCGGACTACGACAACTACGTCGAGCATATGCGCGTCAACCATCCGGACCAGACGCCCATGACCTACGAAGAATTTTTCCGCGATCGCCAGGACGCTCGCTACGGCGGCAAGGGCGGAGCGAAGTGCTGTTAACCCTCTTTCGGTAAATAGAGGCTGATTTGCTCCTGCTTACAGCCGTAGAGCGCCGCCAGCTTTTCGCGGGTGCGCTTTTGCGGACGGGAGTCCACCGCTTCCAGCTGCGACACGGCGGACTGGGTGATGCCAAGTTTCTCCGCCACCTCCTGCTGGGATAGCCCGCGCAGGATACGCCACGCGGCCTGCAGGCTGACGTTCTGCCAGGTCATGATGCTGCACACTTCGCCGGGCAATTCCACGTCATCCAGACTATCGTGTTCGACCTCAATATCCTCCAGATCGTCATCGGTTTCGTCGTCGATCTCTGCCATCTGTGAGCACATGCGGAAGTATTCGTGATAAGGAATAACCACATACTGCGTTTTACCGTTATCGTCCTTAATTAGCTGAACAGCCATAGGTGGCTTTCTCCTCATGCAGGTAAGTCGTTGAAGTTCTGCGCTTGACGGCCAAAACATAACAATGGTTATCAGGCTCGTCCCGAAGCATATAGATGATGCGGTAATCGCCAACGCGTAGCCGGAAATGATCTTCAGTCGCCGATATTTTTTTGATATCGGGCCGGGGTGCCGAGCGGTCATCCAGTTCGGCAAGCTTTACCTCAATGCGTCGCTGATACCGCTCGTCAATCTTTGAAAATGCCTTCTTTGCACCATTTGCCCAGACAATCTTCATCCGTACCTCCACTGTACGCCCACACAAAATATAAGGAAATAATAAGACTATTAGATAAATTCCGAATTTCTAATGGGGGTACTGTAGAGCGGAGAAAAAATGCGAGAAAGCGGCAAAAGGTAAAGCGTCGAGGCGGCTCGAAAAGGCCTCTGCCGGTCGACAGAGGCTTGCAGGAAAATTGCGATCAGGCGTTCAGGCCGCCGTCAACGTCCAGACCGGTACCGGAGATCTGCCCGGCGGCCGGGCTGGCAAGAAACGTGACCGCCGCCGCGACGTCTTCCGGCTGACCGTAATGGCCCAAAGCAATAAGCTGACGCTGAGAGTCAGCCTGTTCCCCGTCTTCCGGGTTCATATCGCTGTTGGTGGGACCGGGGTGGACAAGGTTTACGGTGATGCCGCGCGGGCCGAGATCGCGCGCCAGGCCGCGGGTAAGAGAGTTAAGGGCCGACTTGGTCATTGAGTAAACGGCAATGCCCGGCTGCGCCACGCGGTTCGCCAGACAGCTCCCGATGTTGATAATGCGCCCGCCGTCGGACATATGCACCAGCGCTTCCTGAATGGCGATCACCACGCCGCGGATGTTGACGTTGATCAGAGCGTCGATGTCCGCCAGGGTCATGGACTCCAGCGGGCCGCCGCGCGCGATCCCGGCGTTATTGACCAGAATATCCAGCCCGCCAAGTGAACGCGCCGCATGGGTGACGGCATCCTGAATCGCCTGCGCGCTGGCGCTGTCGGCCTGCACGGCCTCGCCGTGACGTCCCAGCGCCTTTATCTCATCGGCGACCGCCTGGGCTTTATCGGCAGATTTTTCATACGTAATAATCACATCCGCACCGGCGCGCGCCAGCGACAGCGCGATAGCACGACCCAACCCGCGGCTGGCACCGGTAACCAGCGCCTTTTTTCCTGTTAAATCGATCTGCATGATGACCTCGTGACGAGAGTGGTAAGAATCATCATTAGGTATAGACGGTCAGAACGATTAACGGCTGAAGGATTCCACTTTCTCAAACGCGGCGCGCAGAACGTCAGGGGTTAACGTAATGGGTAAATAGTGAATCGACTCCACCGGGCGCAGGGTGTGGGCAATCACCTTATCCAGCTCGTCACGGCTGTTAATATCGACGTCCAGCTCGCGAAGCGTGGTCGGCAGCTTAAAGCGCTGATACGCCGTCACCAGCTGCGCCAGCACGTCGTCCTGGCCGAGCAGGGCGCTTTGCACCAGAATGCCGTAGGCTACCTTGGTACCGTGCAGGTATTTTTCCGTCTGCGGCAGCACGGTTAAGCCGTTGTGCACCGCATGGGCCGCCGCCACGCGCGTATAGCGTTCGCCCAAACCCCCGACCATACCGCCACCGGCGACGATCGCATCCACCACGTCCCGAAACGCCTGCGTCAGCTTGCCGCGCTGCTGGTCAGCAAGCGCCTCCTCGCTGCGTTCCAGCAGCACGTCGCGGATCGCCAGCGCGCCGTTAATGCCCAGCCGGACGGTCAGGGGCAGATCTTCAGGCTGCGGGGCGAGGACCACCGCTTCGTACCACTTCGCCAGCGTATCGCCGATGCCTGCCAGCAGATATTCCGCCGGGGCGTTAAGGATGATTTGCGGCTCCACCAGCACCAGGAAGTTGGCGTCGTCGAAGATCTCAAAATGCAGCGCCTGACCGGCATCGTTGTACCAGACGGAGAGCGGAGTCCACGCCGCGCAGGTGGCGGCAATGGTGGGGATGCCCACGAACGGCACGTTCAGTCGACGCGCCACGGCCTTGACGGTATCCAGCACCGCACCGCCGCCGACGCCAATCACCACGCTGGCGTCACTGCCGGATTCGTTCACCAGGTGGGCGACGTCGCGCTCGCTGCAGTGGCCCTTAAACAGCAGGTGCTTCGCCCCCGGCGCGTGAAAGCTCTCCGGCAGAAAAGGGCGCGCGGCGTCGATGGCGCGTTCGCCGTAGATCCACACCGCCCGGGACAGCTGTTCCTGGGTAAAGAAGTCTTTCAGATGCGCAAGGCTTCCGGAATGGGAGAAGTAGTTCGCCGGGCCAGGCACGACGCGGATATCGGTGTTGCTCATGGTGTTGTCCTTTTTGGGAAGCGCTAACCCGATGTTATGTCTGGACATCCGGATGGCTAATAATATTTCGCTTTAACTTATGCCTTTTCCGTCGTTGTCAGTCAACCAGAGCTGTGAAAAATTCGATAAATCAGAAGAGTAATGAAGGATTTACGCGGATGGTTTCCAGTCGCCTTGAGATGCGCGGTATCAGCCTGGCCTTTTCCGGCTTTCAGGCGCTGTCACGCGTGAATTTCACCTTAACCGGCGGATCGGTACATGCGCTGACCGGCGCCAACGGCGCGGGGAAATCGACGCTGATGGCGGTGCTGTGCGGCACGCACGACCACTATGAGGGCGAGATAAGCATTAACAACCAGCCGGTGACGATCCGTGAACCGCTCGACGCCAAACGGCTGGGGATCCACCTCGTGCAGCAGGAGGTGGACGTGGCCCTGATCCCGGGGTTAAGCATCGCCGAGAACATCATGCTCGACCAGCTGGCGCAGCCGGGGCACCGCTTCAGCTGGCGCGCGATCCGCCAGCAGGCGAGACGGGCGCTGGCCCAGCTGGATGTCGCTCTGGACGTGCGCCGTTCCATCGACAGCTGCACGCTTGCCGAAAAGCAGCAGATTTTGCTGGCACGGGCGCTATCCCACCACTGCCGTTTTTTAATTCTTGATGAACCTACCGCGCCGCTGGACGCGCACGAGAGCGAGCGTCTGTTTGCGGTCGTAAGACGCTTAAAGCAGCAGGGCATCGGCGTGGTGTTTATTTCCCACCGCATTCACGAGCTGAAGGCCATCTGCGACACCCTGACGGTACTGCGCGACGGCAATCTGATTGAGTCCGGGCCGATGGGCGATCTCAGCGGCGAAGCGATCGTCGAGAAGATGCTCGGCCACGTGCTGAGCGATATCTATCCGCCCGCGCGGCCGCCGCACAGCGACGAAACGCTGCTGCGGGTAGAAGGGCTGCACGACGACGCGCTGCTGAAGGATATCTCTCTGCACCTGCGTAAGGGCGAAATCCTCGGCATTGCCGGGCTGGCGGGTGCGGGCAAAACCGAACTCTGCAAGGCGCTGTTTGGCGCCAGCAAAAGCCGCGTGGCGCGCGGTGAGCTGAATCATCAGTCCTGGCAGCCGCGCGACCCGGCGGATTCCGTGCTGCGCGGCCTGGCGCTGGTGCCGGAGGAGCGGCGCAAAGAGGGCATTTTTATCGACGAGCCGGTGAGCATGAACCTGGCCGTGACGGCGGATAACAGCTTTTCGCGCTGGAGCCTGTTCGGCCATCGTCAGGCGTGGCGCTGGGCGGAAGAGGTGATTGCTCGCGTCGGGGTGCGCGCGCGTGGACCGGGGCAGGTGCTGCGCCGCTTATCGGGTGGCAACCAGCAGAAGGTCGCCATCGGCAAGTGGCTGCGCAATGACGCCCGCGTGCTGATTTTCGACGAGCCGACCAAAGGCGTGGACGTGAAGGCCAAAACCGATCTGTTCCAGCTGATTGACGGCCTGGCGCGCGAGGGCAAAGGGGTGATTTACGCCTCGGGCGAATTCGCCGAGCTGGTGGGGCTGTGCGACCGCATCTGCGTGCTGTGGGACGGGCGCATCGTGGCGGAAATCGCCGGGGCCGAGGCCCGCGAAGAGACACTACTTTATTATTCAACCGGAGGAACGGCGTCGTGAGCAAGGCCCTTTCAGTAAACGCGGCGGCGTCGGGCCGCCAGCAGATTTTCGATTTTCTCTACAAGTGGGGCATGCTGCTGACCGTGGTTGCGCTGGTGGTCGTCTTTGGCCTGGCGTCGGACAGCTTCCTCGATCCAAACAACATCATCAATATTCTGCGCTCGATTGCCATCGTGACGGTGATAGCCATTGGCGTGTCGATATCGCTGACCATCGGCGGGTTCGATCTCTCCGTGGGATCGACCGCCTCGCTGGCGAACGCGCTGGTGATTTCGCTTTTCGTCTGGCACGGCTTCGGCACCACCGAGTCGATTCTGATCACCCTCGCGCTCTGCTCGCTGGTGGGGCTGTTTAACGCCTTTCTGATCGTCATCCTGCGCATTCCGGACATGCTCGCGACGCTGGCCAGCCTGTTTGTGATCCAGGGCGTGGCGATGACCTACAGCTACGGCGGGTCAATTACCGAGAACATGGTGCTGCCGAGCGGCGACATGGCGGAAGGGACCATTCCGGCGGCGTTCAGCCTGCTGGGGCAGGTGCCGACTATCGTGATCGTGATGCTGGTGGTGACCGTGCTGGCGCAGCTGGGGCTCTCTTTGACCACGCATGGACGACGCATGTACGCCATTGGCGGTAACCCCGAGGCCGCGCGTCTCTCCGGCATTCGCACCACGCGCTACAAGGTGGCGGCTTACGTGATCGCCTCCCTGCTGGCGGGACTGGGCGGCATTCTGCTGGCCTCGCGCATCGGCTCATCGCAGGTGAATGCGGGCGGCGGCTATCTGATGGACGCGGTGGCGGCGGCGTGGATCGGCTTCTCGCTGGCCGGATCCGGCAAGCCGAACGCGCTGGGAACCCTGGTCGGGGCGGTGATTCTCGGCGTGCTGTCGAACGGGCTGGTGATGCTCTCCGTGCCGTATTACGCCATGGACATTATAAAAGGGCTGGTGCTCGCGGTAGCGCTGGCGATTACCTACATACAAAAACGCTGACAACACAACGGGATACAAAATGAAAAAAATTGCTCTCTCTTTGGTGGCACTTGGGTTATTCACCGCTCTGCCTGGCTTCGCGGCCACGCCCGCGCCGCTTCCGGCGGCCATTGCCAACCATGACGGCCCGATTCGCATCGCGGTGATCCGCAACCTTGGCTCAGACGACAACACCACGCAGTTTATTGCGGGGGCCATTCAGGAAGGGAAAAAGCTCGGCTTTAAGATCAGCACCTTTTTAAGCAACGGGGACGACGCTAAATTTCAGGACTTCGTGAACCAGGCCATCAGCCAGAAGTACGACGGGATTATCCTGTCTCAGGGCCGCGACCCGTACTCTACCGCGCTGGTGAAGAAGGCGGTGGATGCCGGGATCAAGGTCGCCGTGTTTGATACCGCCGTCAACGGCGAGATCCCAGGCGTGACCGTTACCCAGCAGGATGATGCTTCGCTGACGAACCTCTCCTTCGGCCAGCTGGCGAAAGATTTCAACGGCAAGGCCAATATCGTCAAGCTGTGGGTAGCGGGCTTCCCGCCGATGGAGCGTCGTCAGGCGGCGTACAAAGCGCTGCAAAAGCAGTATCCGGACATCAAAGAGCTGGAGTCAATCGGCGCGGTCTCGTCTGACGTGCAGGGCGACACCGCCAACAAGGTGGGCGCTATCCTGGCGAAATACCCGAAAGGCAAAATCGACGCCATCTGGGGCACCTGGGACGCCTTCAGCCAGGGCGCCTATAAGGCGCTGAAAGAGAATGGCCGCACCGAGATCAAGCTCTACAGCATCGATATCTCCAACCAGGATCTGCAGCTGATGCGCGAGCCGGGCAGCCCGTGGAAGGTGAGCGTGGCGGTGGATCCGAAGCTGATTGGCGCAACCAACGTGCGTCTGGTGGCCAATAAGATTGCCGGAGAAGCCACGCCTGCGACCTACGATTTCAAAGCGGCCGCCATTCCGCAGGCGCTGCTGACCGCCCAGCCGGGCCCGGTGAACGTGGCGTCGCTGGGGAAAATCATTCCGGGCTGGGGCCAGACGGAAGACTTTATCGCGCCGTGGTTTGCGACGCTGGAAGCGAAGAATAAATAAAACCCAGCCGGGTGGCGGCTGCGCCTTACCCGGCCTACATTTCGCGCCCGTAGGCCCGGTAAGCGCAGCGCCACCGGGCGAAAGGAGCTCAAGGTGACTCATTTACCCCCTCCCGAATACAGCCGCAATATGCGGCTGATTGGCCATAGCGACCAGGGCGGTCGTCCGGACGGCGTGCAGCTCATGGTGCACCGCGGTTTCGCCTATATCGGCCATATGGTGTCGCAGGGCTTTTCGATTGTCGACGTGCGCGACCCGAAGAACCCGAAATCGTCAGGCTACGTGCCCGCGCCGCCCGGCACCTGGAACGTGCACCTGCAGGCGCATGACGACCTGCTGCTGGTGATCAACGCCCGGGATCTGTTTGCCGATGCCCGCTTTGCCGATGAGAAGGTCTACTACACCCGCCAGGTGGGGGAGACCGTCAGCGACGTGCGGGACAAAGGCTGGAGCGCCGGGCTGCGCGTCTTTGATATCTCCACGCCGGAGAGGCCGCGCGAAATCGGCTTTCTGTCGCTGAGCGGTATCGGTATTCACCGTATCTGGTACGTTGGCGGGCGCTGGGCGTACGTCTCGGCGCTGATTGACGGCTTTACCGACTACATTTTCCTGACCATCGACCTTGCCGATCCGCGTAAGCCCGAAGTGGCGGGGCGCTGGTGGCTGCCGGGAATGAACCAGGCCGAAGGGGAGAAGCCGAACTGGCCGGAAGGGAAACGCTACGCGCTCCACCATGCGATTATTGCAGGGGATACCGCGTACGGCAGCTGGCGCGACGGCGGCCTGACGCTGCTGGACGTGAAGGACCGCACCCGGCCTAAGCTCATTAGCCACCGTAACTGGAGCCCGCCGTTTGGCGGTGGCACGCACACCGCGCTGCCGCTGCCGGACCGCAATCTGCTGGTGGTGCTGGACGAAGCGGTGCTCGACAACCAGGAGGACGGCGAGAAGCTGATCTGGCTGTTTGATATCCGCGAGCCGTCGAACCCGGTGAGTATCTCCACTTTCCCGCAGCCGGATGAAACCGACTACGTGGCGAAAGGGGCGCATTTCGGGCCGCACAACCTGCACGAGAACCGGCCGGGGAGCTTTGTCAGCTCGACGCTGATTTTTGCGACTTATCAGAACGCGGGCGTGCGTGCCTATGACATCTCCAATCCGTATCGTCCGGTGGAGACCGGCGCGCTGGTGCCTGCCGCGCCGGAGAGGATGATGGATACGCGGCCAAATCGCCCGCAGGTGATCCAGTCCTGCGACGTGTTTGTGGATGCGCAGGGGATTATTTACAGCACGGATTATAACGGCGGGCTGTCGGTGATTGAGTATTTGGGGTGAGTTTTTGCCGGGTGGCGGCTTCGCCTTACCCGGCCTTCATTTTGTACCCGTAGGCCCGGTAAGCGCAGCGCCACCGGGCAAATGTTCTCAGCTGTACTGCCGAACGCGCGCCACCAGATCTTCCACGCTGTCGATGCGGTCGGCAATGAGAATCAGCGCCTTGCCGAGCGTAATCGCGTGGCGCAGGCATTCGTGGCGCATGGCGTCATCCTGGATGGTGTCGATATCCGCGACGTGGGAAAGCCCGACGCTGCGGCGAATCAGCTCGGTGCCGCAGAAGCCAATCGCGTCATGCCAGACCTTCTTCAGAAACGCGGAGGCATAGCCCGGCGCGCCGAGCGCGGCATCGCGCGTTTTCTCATTTGCCAGCGCCTGGAAGCGCTCCGCGAAGGTGTTCCACAGCGCCTGAATATCGGTCAGGCGCTGCTCGCGCGCGGCGGCGGCATCGCGAATGCCCAGATGCCCCGGCAGGCCGCAGAAGTTGAGCAGCAGGTTGCCGATGGCGGTGCCGACGTCAAAGCCAATCGGCCCGAAATAGCCGAACTCGGCGTCGATAGCCTTCAGGCTGCCGTCCGCCACAAAAATCGACCCGCTGTGGATATCGCCGTGCAGCAGCGCCTCAGCGTGCGAGAAGAAGCGGTGCTTCAGGGAGGCTACGGCAATCTTCAACTGGCCGTCGTCGCGCAGGGCGGCGACGTCATTTTCCAGCTCGGCCGGGTAGCTGTTGCGCTCGTGGATCTGGTACGGATCGTTGAAGAACAGATCTTCGGTGATCTCGCACATCTCCGGGTTGATGAATTTCGCCACCTGCGCTTTTTTCGCATGCGGGTGCAGGTAGAAATCGCTGGTGTGGAACAGCGCGCTTGCGAGGTATTCACCCAGCTGACGCGCCGCCTGCGGGTAATAAATGTTTTTAATCAGCTCGCCGCGCCAGATGCGATGGCTGGAGAGATCTTCCATCACCATCACCGCCAGCTCCGGGTCGAAGTGGTGGATTTTTACGGTGTGCTGCGGGCTGTGCTGGTAATGCTCGACCAGGGTTTCCGCCTCCAGACGCGCGCGGTCCAGCGTCAGCGGCCACGACTCGCCGACGCAGCGCACGTAGGGCAGCGCCTGCTTAACGACGATGCGGCTCACGCCTGCGCTGTCGAAGATTTTGAACACCAGATTGAGGTTGCCGTCGCCAACTTCCTGCGCCTCTACCAGCGATAACGGATCGTCAAGTCCGCCAAACTGCCTGGCATACTCCACGGCGTCCTGAGCGGTAAAGGTACGGTATTGCGACATGGCCTGCTCCTCACAAGATTGCTAATAAAGACATGTAGACGTCTATACATCTGGATTTCATCCTGACACAATGTGCTACAACAACGCAACAGGGAATTAACGACATGCAGACATTACAGACGACCAGCCTGCGGGTGGCGGATAATCAGCTTTTTATTCTCGACCAGCAGGCGCTTCCGCAGGAGAAACGCTGGCTGGAGGCCTCGACGGTAGAGACGCTGGTAGGGCATATCCACGCTTTACGGGTGCGCGGCGCGCCGCTGATTGGTCTCTCTGCAAGCCTGCTGCTGGCCCTGCTGGCGGAAAACGGCAAAAGCCGCGACGAGCTGGCGATGGCGCTGGAAACGCTGCGCGCGTCCCGCCCGACGGCGGTGAACCTGATGAACAACCTCGACCGCATGAAGCTGGCGCTCTGGCAGGAAGAGTATGTTCCGGCACTGGTGGCGGAGGCGCTGCGCCTGATCGACGAAGACAAACGGCTTTGTGACGCGATTGCGAAAGCGGGCAGCGCGCTGGTGAAGCCCGGCAGCCGCCTGCTGACCCACTGCAACACCGGCGGCCTGGCAACGGCGGGCGTCGGCACCGCGCTGGGCGTGATTGCCCGGGCGCATCAGGATGGCAACGTGAGCAACGTCTGGGTGGATGAAACCCGTCCGCTCTTACAGGGTGGCAGGCTGACGGCGTGGGAGCTCGGCGAGCTGGGCGTGCCGTATCGTCTGATTACCGACTCCATGGCCGCCAGCCTGATGGCGAAAGGGCTGGTGGATGCCGTGTGGGTGGGCGCAGACCGTATTGCGGCCAACGGCGACGTGGCGAACAAGATTGGGACCTATTCTCTGGCGGTGCTGGCGAAATTCCACGGCATTCCGTTCTACGTGGCCGCGCCGCAAACGACACTCGATCCGGACTGCCCGAACGGTGACGCGATCCCGATTGAGCAGCGCGCTGCCAGCGAGGTGACGGGCGCCGCCGGAAGCTTTGGCGCGGTGCAGTGGGCACCGGAAGACGCGCAGGTCTATAACCCGGCGTTTGACGTTACGCCAGCCTCGCTGATTAGCGGCTGGGTGCTGGATACGGGGGTGGTCACGCCGCAAGAGGTCGCGGAAGGGAAATTTGCCTGAGCCTGGCTATCCTTTAAGGGTCTCCCTTTAGAGGACATCATCGTGACGCTCGATCCTGAAACAGACTTAAAGCTGGAGCGCGTGGTGGATGCACCGCGCGACCTGCTGTGGCTCTGCTGGACCACGCCAGAGCACATCAAAAATTTCTTCATCCCTGCGCCCCATAAGGTCACCGAATGCGACCTCGACCTCCGCGTGGGCGGGCGGTTCAACACCGTGTTTGAGGTGGACGGGCAGCGGATGGATAACCGCGGCGTATTTCTGGAAATCGATCCCGGTAAAAAGCTGGTTTTTACCGACGGCTACACCGAAGGCTGGAAACCGGCGGAGAAACCGTTCATGACCGCGATTTTGCTGCTGGAGGATGTTGGCGAGGGCAAAACCCGCTACACGGCGATAGCGCGCCACCCCACGAAGGAAATCCGCGAGCAGCACGAGCAGATGGGTTTCCACGACGGGTGGAGGATTGTGCTGGATCAGCTGGTGGGGTATGTGAAGGGTTTGAGACCCCCTCTCCCTTGAGGGAGAGGGTTGGGGTGAGGGGGAGAATGTATTGATTATGTTGAAGACAGATTTCTCTTTTTGGTATTCCTCATCTGACGAAAAACTGGCGCTCCCTTTTCATCAAAGTATCTTTCCGGCCATATCACATCGGGTGGAATGTCTAGCGCCTGAGCGATAAGCAGTTCACCTTTGGGCCATGGTCGGGTAAGCGCGTTTGCCAGCGTGGATGAGGAAAGGCCAGCCTTTCGTGACAACGCAGCCAGGCTTGTTCCATGTTTCTTTAGTGCGGCAATGATATCGGCAGGATGCCAGTTCTGATGACGCATTGTGTCCTCCTTACATGTGTTTGTTACGCGCTGAATTATCCTGTTTTGGGATAAAAACGCAATGGGTGGATATTCGATTTCAGGATATTTGTAGGAAATCGGAACAATGGCTTCAGTCTACTCGGATGAATACCAGCGTGTTATCAATGCGTTGAAGAAAGCTCGTAAAGAGAAGGGGATTACTCAGGCGCAGCTTGCTGAGGCCTTAGATAAACCACAATCGTTTATTGCAAAAGTGGAAAACGGTGAGCGTAGGCTAGACGTGGTGGAGTTTGTACATCTGGCGAGGTTAGTTGGCGCAGATGTGCAGAGAATTATCGCCAGTATTTAATTAATGCCTGAATATGGAACTTACTACCTGAGCCACATGTTCCCCTCACCCTAACCCTCTCCCCAGAGGGGCGAGGGGATAGCTCCGTGCTGGCAGATCACGCGAGGCGCGGATACGCATCCGCAATGGCGTCACCGGTAAACTGCGCCACCCAGCCTTCCGGGTTATCGAAAATACGAATCGCCGTAAAGTTCGGCTCTGAGCCCATATCAAACCAGTGCGGCGTACCCGCGGGGACGGAAATCAGATCGTTTTTCTCGCACAGCACCTGATACACCTCGTCGCCGATGTGCAGGCAGAACAGGCCCGCGCCCTCGACGAAAAAGCGGACTTCGTCTTCGCCGTGGGTGTGCTCATTCAGGAACTTCGCGCGCAGCGCCTCTTTCTGCGGGTTGTCGGCGCGCAGGCTGATGACGTCCCAGCTCTGATAGCCTTTCTCCGCCACCAGCCTGTCGATCGCATGCTGATACGCCTCGATCACGGCTTCAGGGGCGGGATCCTGGCCTAAATCACGGTCAGCCGCCCAGCGTTCGAAGCGCACGCCCTTAGCGTTGAGCCGTTGGGCAATCTCTGCCGCGTCGGTGCTGTGCCACAGCGGCTGGCTGGCGTCTTTGTCGGAATAAAGGGTCAATGCGCTCATGAAGGGATCTGCTCCGGATTAATCTCGTCAAACTGGTGGACCTGATGGTGATGGCTCGCGCCGTCATCATCACCGCGAATCAGCTGCAGGGTGCGAAAACCTGCCCGTTCAGCCGCGTCCAGCTCCTGATGAATATCGGACAGGAACAGGATCTGCGACGGGGCGATGCCCGTTTGCGCCGCAATGTTTTGATAAGACTGCACCTCGCGCTTGGCGCCGATGTGGGTATCAAAATAGCCGCTGAACAGATGAGTAATATCACCTTCGTCGCTGTAGCCAAATAACAGTTTCTGCGCGGCGACGGAGCCAGAGGAATAAACATAGAGATCAATCCCTTGCGCTTTCCATTTTTCCAGCGCGGGCAGCACGTCCGGGTAGAGGTGGCCGGTAAAGTCGCCGTTCACATAGCCGTCGTGCCAGATGATCCCCTGCAGCGCTTTGAGGGCCGTGGATTTGCGGTCTTCGTCCATAAAGGCAAACAGGGCGTCGATTAGCTCGCTGACGCTGGCGTGCGGGTTGCCGATTTCATCACGCAGGTTGTCCAGAATGGATTTCACCGGCTCGGCGTACTGCTGCGCCGTCACGAAGGCCGCCAGCCGCTCGCGCGCGTAGGGGAACAAAACATCATGGACAAAACGAATATCGCTGGTGGTCCCTTCAATATCCGTCACAATCGCGCGAATCATACTCTCTCCAGTTGGCGTAAACGCATTTCACATTCAAACAGGAATTCCAGTCCTTCCAGATGACGGCGGGCTTCGGCCACATCGCGTCCCCAGCAGGTTAAGCCATGGCCGCGCAGAAGAAAACCATAATTAAGCGGACGTTCCTGCGCGTAATGGGCAATGCGCGAGGCGAGGGCGTCGATATCCTGGTCATTATCAAAGACCGGGATAGCCACCGTATCCAGATGCGTGGTCTGTCCGGTGAGGGCTTTTTGCATTTCGAAGCCGCTGATGTGGAGCTCGGCTTCTTTGACCAGGCGGGACAGCACCGTGGCGTTAACCGTGTGAACGTGCAGGACGGCGTTGGCTTCCGGGAACAGGCGATAAATCAGCGTGTGCAGACCGGTTTCCGCCGACGGCCTTCGGCCAGACGGCGCGCGGTTGGTGGCGATCTCGACCTGGAGAAAATCCTTCGTTGTCAGGCTGCCTTTGTCTTTCCCGGATTCGCTGAGCCAGCAGAGATGTTTGTCCTGACGTACCGACATGTTGCCGCCGGTGGCGGGAGCCCAGCCTTTGGCGCCAATCCAGCGGCAGGCATCAACAAGATGTGTGAGTTGCAGGTTGTCTGTCATTTCCTTTTACCCTCTCGGCCAGGAATATTCATAGCATATAGACGTCTAAGCGTCTTGATTGCCAAAGACTAACATCGTGTTATAGTGGCAGCAACAACAGTATTACAAACAGGCGCCGCGCAATGAGCAACAACCCATTGATTCCACAAAGTAAACTGCCCAACCTGGGAACGACAATCTTTACGCAAATGAGTGCTCTGGCGCAGCAGCACAGCGCCATCAACCTTTCTCAGGGGTTCCCGGACTTTGACGGCCCGGCGTATCTGCAGGCGCGTCTGGCTTATCACGTGGCGCAGGGGGCGAATCAGTATGCGCCGATGACGGGCGTACAGGCGCTGCGGGAGGCGATTGCGGACAAAACGGCGGAACTATATGGCCATAAGCCCGATGCGAACAGTGATATCACGGTGACGGCAGGGGCGACCGAAGCGCTGTATGCGGCCATCACCGCGCTGGTGCGCGCGGGCGATGAAGTGATCTGCTTTGACCCGAGCTACGACAGCTATGCGCCTGCGGTTGAACTCTCCGGCGGCGTGGTGAAACGCGTGGCGTTACAGCCGCCGCACTTCCGCCCGGACTGGCAGGCATTTGCCGCGCTGCTGAGTGATAAAACCCGCCTGGTGATCCTGAACACCCCGCATAACCCGTCCGCGACCGTGTGGCAGAAAGCCGATTTTGCGACGCTGTGGCAGGCAATTGCCGAACGTGAAATTTTCGTGCTGAGCGATGAAGTGTATGAGCACATCTGCTTTGCAGAAGAGGGGCACGCCAGCGTGCTGGCCCATCCCCAGCTTCGCGAGCGTGCTATCGCCGTCTCTTCTTTCGGTAAGACTTACCATATGACCGGCTGGAAGGTGGGCTACTGCATTGCACCTGCCGCGATTAGCGCTGAGCTGCGCAAGGTGCATCAGTACCTGACCTTTGCCGTCAACACACCGGCTCAGCTGGCGCTGGCGGATATGCTGCGCGCAGAACCCCAGCATTACCGCGAGCTGCCGCGTTTCTATCGCGAGCGCCGGGATCTGTTTGTGTCCGCGCTGAGCCAAAGCCGTCTGGAGATCCTGCCTGCGGAAGGGACCTACTTCCTGCTGGCGGACTACAGCGCCATTTCCGAGCTGGATGACGTCAGCTTCTGCCAGTGGCTGACCAAAGAGGTGGGCGTTGCGGCTATTCCGCTCTCTGTCTTTTGCGCCGATCCCTTCCCGCACAGGCTGATTCGTCTCTGCTTTGCGAAACAGGAATCGACGCTGCTGGCGGCGGCAGAGCGCCTGAGCGCGCTCTGATTACTTGACCGTCCAGGCTTCGGAATAACGGCGGTCTGCAAAGAGTTCCAGCAGACCGCTAATCTGCTTAAGCCTCAGAACCTCGTCGCGATCCATACCCAGTTCTTTGCCGATTTTCTCGTCATTCCAGCCAAGCTGAGCCAGTTCGCGGACGATATCGGACATCGCGTTAATCTGGTGTCGGCCTCGCGCCCGGTTATGGCGGATGGTCGCCGCCATCCGGTCGAGCTTTTTCTGCCGCGCTTTTCGCAGACAGGTTACCGGCAGGTAACCTTTGAGCTGGCGCTTTAATACCGCCCGGTTTGAACCAATCTCGTGACGGTGAAAGCCGTCGACAATTTCATAATGCTGAGGATCGCTCTCCGTCACCACGATGGGCTGCGTGAAGCCATCTATCTCGAGCGATTTACAGAGCAGACGTTTTTCCGGCGGCGCGACGTTATTGGGGTTGTAATCATTCGCGGTAATCTCGTCCTGTTTTATCCACAGCACGCAGTCGACAGGCTGCTCGCGAAAAGGGCTATTTTCATGGATGGCCTGGCGAAAGGCATTGATGGCTTCAATGCGTTTGTCTTCGGGAAGAGACTGAAGATAGTGCTCCATCTCTTTAATCAATCGTTGCTGCATAAGATCCCCCATTCCTTGCGTTTTGACTTTATTCGTTCGCTGTAGCGCTGATAGTGCTTCGGTTTGTTAGGACTGAATGAAAGGGCGCGACACCAGTAGTCATTGTTGAGCAATACCTTGCACACGCGTCGCCAGGACGGAATATCTTTTGTCCCGATATCGGCTTCCTGGGTGTCCGGGATATCGTCCATGCCTCGCTTTTGATACCAGTGCAAATAAATCGCAATTTTATTGCGGTAATGCTCTGCCGTCGTTTGCGGCATGCTGTCGAGCAGCAGCATGGCGTATTCGCGCCAGCTGAGCGCGTCGGGTTTGAGGATTTTACGGTGGCCATAGAAGTGATTGTCCTGGCCCGCATAGATCCCTCCGCTGTGCACGCCGCTTACCCGCTCGCACATCGCCGCCCAGCGTTCCGGCTCAACAATATGATAAAGCCACAGTCCCTGGCGCTGTTCCGGGCCAAACGGCTCACAAATGCGCATATAGCGTGGTGGAACGCCTGCCTGAAACATCAGATCGTAAAGGGGGTTGTAGCATCCGCCCGTTTTAGCAAACCATGTCCAGATATCGGCGGTTTTCCAGTCGTAAAGCGGATAGATGTACCAGGCGTGGCCACCCGGGGAGGCGCTGGTCCAGGGTTTGTCATCGGCAAAGCGCCGCTTACGCGCGTTCGCGATAGTCAAAAAACGATTGTAGGATTCATCGGCGCGGATGCCGACCAACATTGCCGCCGGACGGTTTGCGGCAAACCAGTCTGAAAACGCGCGAACAAAAGCCTCAAACGTCATGCCCGGCTGGTAGAAATCGAAGTAAGCTGAATCGGTAATGGCCCCTTCGGGCGGCTGGCGCACCCACTGTTTGCCGGGCTCCCAGCATTGCCATTCGGGGTTAAATTGCGTAAGACCATTTTGCGTGGTGAGCGGTAGCGCAACCCACCAGCAGTTCTCAATAACATCGGCGTATTGCGCCATCATATTATTTACGTGCTGAATGGTATAAGTGAACTGCACTTCCCAGTCGATAAAGAGCAGAGAGATTTTCTTTCCCATTTTTCGGGCCTGCTGGGCCGTCAAATGCAGCATTATGGTTGAATCTTTCCCGCCTGAAAATGAAACACAAACCCTGGGTAGATTCTCAAGCGCCCATGTAATGCGCTCTTTCGCGGCCTCAAGGACATTTTGATTAAGCGGATACTTACACATTGACATAGCCAAACGCCTCCCTGGATATAAATACCTTATGGGTGTCAATAATGGAGAGAGAATAATACTAGAGGAAAAAAAGCGCAGGTAAATGGAAAAGAGCAATGTTTTTGTTATCTATACATGGGGGTTATATTTTAATGAAAGGTTAAGGGTTGTGATGCTCACAACCCCGCTGGTTATTTTTTTGTAATTTGTTCAATGAATGACGAGAAAACCGCGTTGTTGAGTGCTGAACGATTATAAATCATAAAGACATCCATTGGAGGTGGTGTGAAGGGAGCATTAACTTTCTTGAAACGCAAGACGTCTTTGTATTTTTCATATAAGACTTCCGGCATGTATCCGATTAAATCCGAGGCGCTAATCATGGCGAGGATGGTGGACGCTGAATCACAGCGGAAAATAACTTTTTTTTCGGCGTGCACTTCCTCAGTCTGGGCCTGGTAGTTCTTAATACCGGGTTCATCACTCATGAACAACGTAAACTTCTCTTCCTGGAGGTCCTCCATTGAAACAACGTCTTTGATACGAGGATGATCCTGGCTGCATATCAAAATGATTTTGTAAGATGCGTAAGGAACGCAAACCATTGAACGGTTGTTGATCGGCGCCATCGAGAAGATGAGATCCGCTTTACGGTACGCCAGCAGGTCTTCTGCTGAATCTGCGCTCAGCAGCATATCGTGAAGCTCTATCTCATAATTATGATTGCTCATTAATAGCTTAAGCGGAGAAAGCAGGTTTTGCGTCGTCAGGATCTGCGGGCTATAGACCACAAAATTTTTCTTAAGCGTAGACGCATTCATGATGTTAATCGTCTGCTCAAGCTGATTGAGGTTTTGCTCAAGATGATGGTGAAGATTGACGCCCACCGTGGTGGGGGTAATGCCTTTTCCCGAACGGATAAAGAGAGGATCGCTGAGCTGGTTGCGCAGCCGCTGCAGCGATTGACTGACCGCCGACGGGGTAATGTAGAGCGTTTCTGCTGCCTTGCTGATGCTCAGGTGCTGGTAGATACATTCAAAAATAACCAACAGGTTGAGATCGAATTTTTTGAGGTCGTAAAGATTTGCCATGTTTCATCCTGAGTGCGCTGCGGTTCGTTATCACATCACTGATAACTATAGAACTAAGTTAACCATTTACCATCCATGATAGTTAACTAACTTAATTGTTATTGAAAACCAACTTAATATATCACGAAAATAGATTAATGAAATAGAACTTCAATAATAATTAAGATATTTTTATCTTTAAAAAAGAAAATAAAATTGAATATAAATAGTTTGATTTATATATGGACAGAGAATTATCACGCGTTTTTATTTTTAGCCGCGGTTTCGATAACGAACACGCGGCCTGCACCGTTTGGTAAAACCTATCGCAGTCATAGATAAGATTACCCCTTGCATCCATTGCCCTGCGTCATTGCGGATGCTGTAATCAGGGGGCTGTTACCGCCTTGAGATCAAGGTATGTAGAGCGCAACGCAACGCCAGTTCAGGCTGGCACTGAAAGTTCCTGTGGAAAGTTCAGGTATCAGGGCCGCCCACCAGGGCGGCCTTTTTACATTTCGGCCTTCCATTAATTCAGTTCATCACGTTGTCTTGTTAGCGTTGTAAGGTTTGGCTGATTGATTTGATAAAGCATACGCATTAGCCCCGATGGATAAAGTTGGTTACCTTACATCTCAACGAAAACACGGAGGAAGTACAGATGTCTTTGATTAACACCAAAATTAAACCTTTCAAAAACCAGGCGTTCAAAAACGGTGAGTTCATCGAAGTTACCGAGAAAGATACCGAAGGCCGCTGGAGCGTCTTCTTCTTCTATCCGGCTGACTTCACCTTCGTTTGCCCGACTGAACTGGGCGACGTGGCAGACCACTACGACGAACTGCAGAAGCTGGGCGTGGACGTTTACTCTGTGTCTACCGATACCCACTTCACCCACAAAGCATGGCACAGCAGCTCTGAAACCATCGCAAAAATCAAATACGCGATGATCGGTGACCCGACTGGCGCCCTGACCCGTAACTTCGACAACATGCGTGAAGATGAAGGCCTGGCTGACCGTGCCACCTTCGTTGTTGACCCGCAGGGCATTATCCAGGCCATCGAAGTTACCGCTGAAGGTATCGGCCGTGATGCGTCTGACCTGCTGCGTAAAGTGAAAGCCGCTCAGTACGTGGCTTCTCACCCAGGCGAAGTGTGCCCGGCTAAATGGAAAGAAGGCGAAGCAACGCTGGCTCCATCTCTGGATCTGGTGGGTAAAATCTAAGCCTTTCTTGCCTGGCGGCGCTGCGCTTGCACAGGCCTACAACAGCCGTAGGCCGGGTAAACGAAGTGCCACCCGGCATTCGATGGGCGCACCCGCGCCCATTTCATTCCAGCACCATGATGCAAGTTGCATTCAGGCCGCCCGCACAAGGCAGCTTGCATGATGACGTCTTAAGAGAGGGAAGAACAATGCTCGACACAAACATGAAAACCCAGCTCAAGGCCTACCTTGAGAAACTGAACAAACCCGTTGAGCTGATTGCCACGCTGGACGACAGCGCCAAATCGGCAGAGATCAAGGAACTGCTGGCGGAGATCGCCGAACTGTCGCCGAAAGTGACCTTCAAAGAAGACAACGCGCTGCCGGTCCGTAAGCCCTCTTTCCTGATTACCAACCCAGGCTCCGACCAGGGACCGCGCTTTGCCGGCTCTCCGCTGGGTCACGAATTTACCTCGCTGGTGCTGGCCCTGCTGTGGACCGGTGGTCATCCGTCAAAAGAAGCGCAGGCGCTGCTGGAACAGATCCGCGATATCGACGGTGATTTCGAATTTGAAACCTATTACTCGCTCTCCTGCCACAACTGCCCGGACGTGGTGCAGGCGCTGAACCTGATGTCGGTACTCAACCCGCGCATCAAGCACACGGCGATTGACGGCGGTACCTTCCAGAATGAGATCACCGATCGCAACGTGATGGGCGTTCCGGCGGTGTATCTGAACGGTCAGGAGTTTGGCCAGGGTCGCATGACGCTGACCGAAATTGTAGGCAAAGTGGATACCGGTGCCGAAAAACGTGCGGCGGAAGCGCTGAACAAACGCGATGCCTACGACGTGCTGATCGTCGGTTCCGGCCCTGCGGGCGCGGCGGCAGCGGTTTACTCCGCGCGTAAAGGCATCCGTACCGGCCTGATGGGCGAACGCTTCGGTGGCCAGGTGCTCGATACCGTGGACATTGAGAACTACATCTCCGTGCCGAAGACCGAAGGCCAGAAGCTGGCCGGCGCGCTGAAGGCGCACGTCAGCGACTACGACGTGGACGTGATCGACAGCCAGAGCGCCAGCAGGCTGGTGCCGGCAGCCGTCGAGGGCGGATTGCACCAGATTGAAACCGCGTCCGGCGCGGTGCTGAAAGCGCGCAGCATCATCATTGCCACCGGTGCGAAATGGCGCAACATGAACGTCCCGGGCGAAGAGCAGTATCGCACCAAAGGCGTGACCTACTGCCCGCACTGCGACGGCCCGCTGTTTAAGGGGAAACGCGTGGCGGTAATCGGCGGCGGTAACTCCGGCGTGGAAGCGGCTATCGACCTGGCGGGGATTGTTGAACACGTTACCCTGCTGGAGTTCGCGCCAGAGATGAAGGCCGACCAGGTTCTGCAGGATAAGGTTCGCAGCCTGAAAAACGTCGACATCGTGCTGAATGCGCAAACCACGGAAGTGAAGGGCGACGGCAGCAAGGTGACCGGCCTGGAATACCGCGACCGCGTGAGCGGCGACGTGCACAGCGTTCAGCTTTCGGGGATTTTCGTCCAGATTGGTCTGCTGCCGAACACCACCTGGCTGGAAGGCGCGATTGAGCGCAACCGCATGGGCGAAATCATCATCGACGCAAAATGCGAAACCAGCGTGAAGGGCGTGTTTGCGGCGGGCGACTGCACCACCGTGCCGTACAAGCAGATCATTATCGCCACGGGCGAAGGGGCGAAGGCGTCGCTGAGTTCGTTTGACTACCTGATTCGCACCAAAACCGCATAATAGAAGAAAGTAAGGCTACACCTGCAATAGCGAGAGGCCACCGAAAGGTGGCCTCTTTTTTTATCTTATTTTTATCTTACGACCATCACCGGAATGTGCGTGTGGCGGATCACGCTGGAGGCGTTAGAGCCGAGCAGATGGGTGGTAATGGACGGGTTGCGCGAACCGATGACCACCACGTCGGCTTTCAGCTCGTTCGCCAGTTCGTTGACCGCATCGCGTACGCTGCCGAATCTGACGTGCGTTTTAATGCGTGAAGGGTCGATGCTGAAGTGGCTGACCATGGTTTGCAGGCGCGTTTCCGCTTCGTGCTGCAAATGCTCTTCGAAGCGGCGCACGTCGGCGGCAAAGCGGTGAAGGCTCAGGCTGGCGGATCCCGGCAAAACGTGTAGCAGATGGATGACGCCGTCCTGCTGCGCCAGAAACTCCGCATGGCGAACGGCCTTGTCGCTCAGCTCCATCTCAAAAACATCAACCGGCATAATGATTCTCTGATACATACCCGTTTCTCCTTGTTTATAAACGCTGAATTCATTTAACCATAAAATACCCATGGTTTCTGTAAGCGCCCCGTCAGTTTTCTTATCTTGCCAGGATAAATCTCAAAAGGCCCGTATTCCGGGGCAGACCTTCAGGGGTAGCTACCCTTATACACTTACCTGGCACCTTCCGGAGGTCGCATGAAAGCACTGACGTATCACGGTCCGCACCATGTGCGCGTTGAGAATGTCCCCGATCCCATCATCGAGCAGCCCGACGATATCATTCTGCGCGTCACGGCCACGGCTATCTGCGGCTCCGACCTGCATCTCTATCGCGGAAAGATCCCAAAAGTTCAGCACGGCGATATATTTGGCCATGAGTTTATGGGGGAGGTCGTCGAGCGCGGCGCAGAGGTGAAGAATTTGCAAAAAGGCGATCGCGTGGTGATCCCCTTCGTCATCGCCTGCGGAGACTGTTTCTTTTGTCGGCTACAGCAGTACGCGGCCTGTGAGAATACCAATGCCGGGCAGGGCGCCGCGCTGAACAAAAAGCAAATCCCCGCGCCGGCCGCGCTGTTTGGCTATAGCCATCTCTACGGCGGCGTGCCGGGCGGCCAGGCGGAATACGTTCGCGTGCCAAAAGGCAACGTCGGGCCTTTTAAGGTCCCGCAACTCCTTTCCGACGATAAGGCGCTGTTCCTGTCCGATATTTTGCCCACGGCCTGGCAGGCAGCAAAGAATGCGCAGATTGAAAAAGGCTCAAGCGTAGCGGTCTTCGGGGCCGGGCCGGTGGGGTTACTGACCATCGCCTGCGCGCGGCTGTTAGGGGCAGAGCAGATCTTCGTTGTCGATCATCACCCATATCGTTTGCGATTTGCCGAGGCGCGCTATGGCGCAATCCCCATCAACTTTGATGAAGATAACGACGCCGCGGAAAAAATCATTGAGCAGACCGCTGGCCAGCGCGGCGTTGACGCCGTGATTGATGCCGTAGGGTTCGAAGCAAAAGGCAGTACCACGGAAACGATCCTCAGCAACCTTAAGCTTGAAGGCAGCAGCGGCAAAGCGTTGCGCCAGTGCATTGCGGCCGTTCGTCGCGGTGGGGTGGTTAGCGTACCCGGCGTGTACGCCGGGTTTATCCATGGCTTCCTGTTTGGCGATGCGTTTGACAAGGGGCTGACGTTTAAGATGGGCCAGACCCACGTCCACGCCTGGCTGGGCGAACTGTTACCGCTGATTGAAAAAGGGCTGCTGACGCCGGAAGAGATCGTGACCCATTATCTCCCTCTTGCTGACGCGGAACGCGCCTATAAGGTATTCGAAAAACGCGAGGAGGAGTGCCGGAAGGTGATTCTGGTCCCCGGAGCAGACACACCCGAAGCCGCAGAGCAGAAGGTTAAGGGGCTGGTGAATGCCTTCCCGGGTGGGGTTGCATGAGAGTGACGCTTATCCGTAGCGCTCCAGACAGAGCACGGCCGCGACGATAATCGCCACAAAAACCAGAAAGATAAGTGTGATAGCCAGTATCTCACTCATGACCGTCCCCGCGGCACTAAAACAGATTAAGCGTGGATGAAGGCCATTTTGCGCGGTATAGGAAATTAGGGTGAATTTACGGAAAGAGGATGCAGCTGCATCCTCTGTGCAACGCGGAGGCGCTTGTTCAGAAGAGATTAACGCAGGTAATCGCCCGCGGCTTCCGGCTGGTAGAGCAGCTCCAGCACTTCCAGATGGGTAGAGGCACCGCCCGGCAGCTCCCAGTGAATGGTATCGCCCGCGCGGAGGCCGAGCAGCGCGGCGCCCACCGGCGCAAGGACAGAAAGCTGCGCGCTGCTGTCGGTCATCTGGGCCGGGTAAACCAGCGTGCGGGTCAGCTCTTCACCGGTAGTCAGGTTGCGGAATTTCACCTGGCTGTTCATGGTGACCACGTCATGAGGCATCGTCTCAGGCGTGCACATCTGTGCCCGGTCGAGCTCCTCATTCAGGGCATCGGCCACGGGAAGTGAGGCAAACTCCGCTTTTTCCAGCAGCCGGTCAATACGTTCTGCGTCGAGCTCGTTGATGATAATGGTAGGTCTGGACATTTTTACTCCATGTCGTTAATGCTGCGTCTAACGCAGAAACGGTTCCAAAAGAAAACCCTCGCCGTCTGGCAGCGAGGGTTTAACTCTCCCGATGATACTGGCTGAGCGCATAAGTTTGAAGTGATGAAGGTCACATTCATGCGCCATATGAATTTTCGCTGAAATTTATTCAGTCTTCATTCCGGGCAGAATACGTTACGCTGAGTGTCCTGAACCCGGGCGTTGCCCATCAACGAGAGAGAACTATGTACTTCTACCAACCGTCCCAGGGGCATGGCCTGCCGCACGATCCGCTGAACGCCATTATTGGTCCACGTCCGATCGGCTGGATCTCCTCATGCGATAAGGCCGGTCAGCTGAACCTCGCGCCGTATAGCTTCTTTAACTGCTTTAACTATCGCCCGCCGATCATCGGCTTTTCCAGCAACGGCTGGAAGGACAGCGTGCGTAATATTCATGAGACAAAAGAGTTTGTCTGGAATCTGGCCACGCGCGATCTCGCGCAAGCGATGAACCAAACCTCGGCAATGCTGCCGCACGATCGGGATGAATTTAGCTTTGCCGGGCTGACGCCCGCGGCGAGCCTGCTGGTGAACGCCCCGCGCGTCGCAGAAAGCCCGGTGAACTTTGAGTGCCGCCTGTCGCAGTGCATTCAGCTTACCGGTGCCGACGGTACGCCGGTGGATACCTGGCTGGTGTTGGGGGAGGTGATCGGTATCCATATCGATGAAACGCTGCTGGAAGAGGGGATCTATCAGACGGCGAAAGCGCAGCCCATCCTGCGAGCGGGTGGGCCGACGGCGTATTATGGCATCAGCGATGAAAACCGGTTTGATATGGTGCGCCCGGGCGCGGATCAGTAACCGGCTTTATCGATCACGAACTGTTTTCCGCAGTTACCCGGATGTGGCTGCGGAGCAAATGACGCCGAAGAAAGCGGGTTGTTGATGGCGTCAGCCTTCAGCGAAATCTGCATCTCGGTGAGATACGCCGGGTTGCCGTTGCAGGTCAGCTTGATCGCCTTGATGTTCTCCTTGCCCCAGCTTTGGGCAACGGCACTGTCAAAGTCGCTGCGACTGACGGGTTTCCCGTAGCTATCGGCGAGGAATTTACCGACCGCGCTGTTTTTAACCTCCTGATTCAACCGCACCATCGTGCCGAAATAGGCATCGGGGTCGAAACCAAAGCAGACGCCATGTTTGGCATATTCGTAACGTTCCAGGCAGGAATTTCCGCCCGCGCCCGGCATTACGTCGTTAAGCTTCGCGGCAGCGGAAAGCGACAGTCCGGTTTCGGCGGCATCGCATTTGCGGCTGGCCTTCACTTCCGGCATGTTCGGGATGGGCCGCGTGGCACAGCCGAAACGCATCCATCGACGCTCATCCACGCCGCGTGCGGCAATCGATTTTGGCAGGCCGGGCCAGAGTCCGTGAACGGTCAGAAAATCGGCTTTATTCTCGAGCTCTTTCTGCAGGCGACATTCGTCAGGTTCATTGCGGTTGCGCTCAACCATGCTCTGGCAAAATCCGGTTTGCCAGGACAGCGCCAGCACATAGCGATCGAAATCGCCATACTGTGTTGCCTTGAGCGGTTCCGACTGTGCGGAGAAGATACAAAGTGCAAGCGCCATTGCGCCAGACGGGATGACGATATCCTTCCTGAACATATAATTTCCTGATCGAATGAGCGTGATTAATTTCTGGGAGTTATTAAAGCACAAAAAGCGCCCGCAGGCGCTTTTTGGATATCCAGAATTTCGCTTAGGCAGCGCCGGGGACCAGCACTTCCGTGGCGATAATCACGATAATCAGACCCACCAAAACGGGCACTGAGGTGCGTTTGACGACCTCAAATGGTGAGATTTTCGCCATCCCCGCAACGGCGACCACCACGCCCGACACCGGGGAAATGGTGCGGCCCAGGTTTGACGCCTGCAGCATGGGAATGGAGAGATAGGCCGGGTTAATACCGGAGGAGTGGGCCAGTTTCGGGATCATCTCAACGAAAGCGTAGAAAGGCGCATTACCGGAACCGGTAGTCATGGCCGCCAGCATGGTGAGCACCACCAGAACCAGCATCAGGATAATACTGGCCGAGCCGAACGAGGTGGCGATAGAGATCAGGCTCTGGATAAAGCCGATGGTGCTCAGACCCTGGGCAAAAACGCCGGCGGCAACCAGCAGCATCACCACGCCAGCGAAGGCATCCGCCATACCGCGATAGGCCACTTCCAGACCCGAGAAAACTTTTTGCGTGTTGAAACCGCGCACAAACTCCAGCACGGCGGCCAGCAGCATACAGATGACCAGAATGGTAATGATGTGCAGCTGCGGACCCCATTTGCCGTCAAAAATCAGCACCCCGATAATGGGCGTGAAGGGCAGGATGGCATAAAACGCGGGAGCGGTGGTGGTGATTTCACTTACGTCCATCATTTCATGGCTGATGTTTTCTTTCTTATCGAGATAGCGCTGCCAGAAGAAATGCGCGATACCCATGCCGACAATCGCAACAATGGAGATCGGTAGCGTGGTTTTAAAGGCGAAGTCGATGAGCGACATCTCTGCCGCCTTTGCCGCGAGCACAACGTCGCCGGAGGTTGGGGAGAGAATAATGGCTGCCGGAGACGCGCAAATGGCCGCTGCCGCGCCGCGGCTGATGCCAACGTTCACCATAACCGGGAACAGCGTCGCCATCAGCAGTACGCCCAGTCCGGTCGCCGACGAAACGGCCAGCGACATCAGGCAGGCGAGGAAATAGGCGGCGACCATGAGCAGATACGGCGAGTTGATGTATTGCAGGGGTTTGGAGGCCAGCTTAACGACCATGTCGTTGGCACCAATGTGGGTCATGTAGGCCGCAAAACCACACAGCATCATGATCATCATGCCCAGGTCGCCGCCGCGGCTCATGAGCAGTATCTTAATATATTCAACAATATCGGTAGCGGTGTAACCGGTGCTGGCCGCGCTGGCAGGTAACACCTGGTGCCCCATGAGTGCGCTGATAATCAGCAGCGTTAAGCCGCCTACAAATAATACGCCCGTGGCCGAGTAGCCTTTAATGATGTAGCGCGCGACGCCGACAATGACGACGACGCCAATAAGGAGCTCGAATAACGTAAGCATGATTTCCCCTGTATCTCTGCTGTAATGGAGCACAAAAAATCAATAAAAAAAATAAGGATGAAAATGTGCCGAATAATTGGCCTGCTCTTGCTGATTAAAATCAATAAACAGACGACTAGAGAACAGAACAACCGCGTTTTTGCCATGGCCCAGACATTTATGTCACGCCGCCCTTGACCATCAGAAACAGCGCAACATGTCCCAATAATGATAACAAATTGTTAATGTTATGTGTTGTTTTGTATGTTATTGATTTGGATGGTTATATGCAATAAACCTTACTCATAGTGAGATTATTTGAGGCTGGTCCCCGCTTTATTTAAGAATATTCCCGGAAAGAGGAGGAACAATTAGGAATAACGCCCATGCCGTTAAGCGTTGATTCAACTATTTTATGGTAAACTTTGCCTCGAATACTAAGAATGGTAATTGCATTGTGATCGTACGTAATACATTTTTCTCTATTTTGTTGTGTATTTTTGGGCAGTTAACGTTTTCTTCTGTTGCACAGGCAGAAGGTAACGCGACGGGTAAAGGCTGGTTCTCAACCTTTACGGATAATGTCTCCCAGACCTGGACGGCACCTGAACATTACGATCTCTATGTTCCGGCAATAACGTGGCATGCGCGTTTTGCTTATGACAAAGAGAAAACCGATAAATACAACGAGCGTCCGTGGGGCGCGGGTTTTGGTCAGTCGCGCTGGGATGAAAAGGGAAACTGGCACGGCATCTATCTGATGGCCTTCAAGGACTCGTTTAATAAATGGGAGCCGATTGGGGGTTATGGTTGGGAAAAAACCTGGCGACCGCTCGCGGACGAGAACTTCCACGTCGGTTTGGGCTATACCGCCGGGGTCACCGCGCGTGACAACTGGAACTACATCCCGATCCCGGTGCTGCTGCCCCTGGCCTCTATTGGCTATGGCCCCGCAACGTTCCAGATGACCTACATTCCGGGGACATACAACAACGGAAACGTTTACTTCGCCTGGATGCGTTTTCAGTTTTAACTGACAAAACGTCGCGTTCTGGTGAAAAAACGCGCAGGCGTTGATTCATAAACGATAAAAATCTGTGAGTGAAAATTAACGCGACTTTAGTCACTTTTTCTCAAAGATCCGCTGGACAAAAGGTCCCACAATTGATGTACTGGTAACCGACACAGCATTTGTGTCGTTTTTTAATGTAAAGGTAATTTTGATGTCTAAGATTAAAGGTAACGTTAAGTGGTTTAATGAGTCCAAAGGATTCGGTTTCATTACTCCTGAAGATGGCAGCAAAGACGTGTTCGTACACTTCTCTGCAATCCAGTCTAATGGTTTCAAAACTCTGGCTGAAGGTCAGCGCGTAGAGTTCGAAATCACTAACGGTGCCAAAGGCCCTTCTGCTGCTAACGTAATCGCTCTGTAATTCAGACGCGTCAGCAAGAATTTCAAAACCCGCTCACTGAGCGGGTTTTTTTCGTTTGGAATCAGCCCAGCAGATACATTTTCAGGAAGCTGGCCACGATCAGCACGCTCAGCAACACCATTCCTGCGCTCATCAGACTCTGTTTCATTCTGTCACCCTCGTTCAGTATTGCCTTCAGAGTGACAGAGAAAAATTAAGCCAACATTAACGGTCCGGCTGTTAATGCGTACTTACAGAGGAAAATAGCCAAAATGCGAGCCCCGTCATCGCAAAGGAGCCGAGCATGTTAACCCCGATATTCATCAGCGCCCAGCCGATACGACCTTCCTGAAAGAGAAAAACCGTTTCTGCGGAAAAGGTGGAGAAGGTGGTTAGCCCGCCGCAGAATCCGGTAGTAATTAATACCTTCCACATGGGGTCGATGTGCGTCATTCGGTTAAACCAGGCCAGCCCCATGCCGATGATAAAGGCACCGATCAGGTTAGCGGCCAGCGTCCCCATGGGGATCGCCTGGTGCAGAGGGTTAAACCGCATACTCAGGAACCACCTCGCTACGCTTCCTGTGCCTCCACCAATAAAAACTGCCAAAAGGAGTTGTAACACGCTAAATACCTGCTATTTGATGTGTAAGAGAAGCGAGTTTAACGCCGTTTAGGATGAGGGGACAAATATGTATGTGGCGGTAGGGCAGTTTGCAGTTGCGCCTGACTGGCAGGTTAACGCAATGCAGTGTGTGAACCTGATGGTGCAGGCGCGACAGAAAGGGGCGTCGCTGTTGGTTCTCCCGGAAGCGCTGCTGGCCAGGGATGATAATGACCCGGATTTGTCGGTAAAGTCCGCCCAGCCGCTGGAGGGGGAATTTATACAGCAGCTGCTCGCCCAGAGCGTGGGCAATACGATGACGACGATCTTAACGATCCATGTCCCCTCTGCGCCGGGGCGCGCGGTGAATACGCTGGTAGCCATCCGCAACGGTGCCATCGTCGCGCGCTATGCCAAGCTTCATCTCTATGATGCGTTCAGCATACAGGAGTCGCGGCGCGTTGACCCTGGAGACCGTGTTCCGCCGTTAATTGATGTTGACGGGTTTAAGGTTGGGTTGATGACCTGCTATGACCTGCGTTTTCCCGAACTGGCGCTTCATCTTGCGCTGCAGGGGGCGGACGTACTGGTACTGCCTGCCGCGTGGGTCAGGGGGCCGCTAAAAGAGCACCACTGGGCGACGCTGCTTGCGGCCCGCGCGCTGGATACGACCTGCTATATTGTTGCGTCCGGCGAGTGCGGAAATAAAAATATTGGGCAGAGCAGGGTGGTTGATCCGCTGGGCGTGACGATTGCCGCCGCCGCGGAAGGGCCGGTTTTGCTGATGGCTGAGATATTTTTAGAAAGAATTGCGCTTGCGCGCCAGCAATTACCTGTTCTTCGCAACCGACGTTTTGCGCCACCGCAATTATTGTGATGTTTTTTTCAACAATGCTTGATTCACCTTGTTACAGATTGCTATTGTGTGCACGCGCTAAATGACCGTTAATACAATCAGGTTTTGGCGCTGAATGCAGCCTGTTTTAAGTAAAGAAGGTATCTATGGGTGAGATTAGTATTACCAAACTGCTGGTGGTTGCCGCACTGGTCGTCCTGCTGTTTGGTACCAAGAAGTTACGCACGCTGGGTGGTGACCTGGGGGCTGCCATCAAAGGCTTTAAGAAAGCAATGAACGACGATGATGCTGCGGCGAAGAAAAGCGCCGAGGATGACGTCCCGGCTGACAAGCTTTCTCACAAAGAGTGACAGCAATGCCTGAGGGCTTGCGAAAAAAAACCGGCTCATGAGGCCGGTTTTTTTGTATTACTGTAAATGAATATTACAGCATCATTTAACTTCTTCGCCTTTTGCCTGCATATCTGCATGGTATGAGGAGCGAACGAATGGGCCGCAGGCTGCGTGGGTGAAGCCCATCGCCATCGCTTCGGCTTTCATTTCATCGAACTCGTCCGGGCTCACGTAGCGCTGCACCGGCAGGTGGTGGCGGCTTGGCTGCAGATACTGCCCCAGCGTCAGCATGGTCACACCGTGGCGGCGGAGATCGCGCATCACTTCAATGATTTCTTCATTGGTTTCACCCAGACCGACCATCAGACCTGACTTGGTCGGAATATGCGGATGTGCTTCTTTAAAGCGCTCCAGCAGTTTCAGCGACCAGTTATAGTCAGCGCCCGGGCGGACCTGACGGTAAATACGCGGCACGTTCTCCAGGTTGTGGTTAAACACATCCGGCGGCGTCGCGGTCAGGATATCCAGCGCGCGGTCCATACGGCCGCGGAAGTCAGGCACCAGCGTCTCGATTTTGATATTAGGGCTTTTCTCGCGGATGGCCGTAATACAGTCAGCGAAGTGCTGAGCACCACCGTCACGCAGATCGTCACGGTCAACGGAGGTGATGACCACATAGCGCAGCGCCATGTCGGCGATGGTCTGCGCCAGTTTCTGGGGTTCGTTAGCATCAGGTGCGACCGGACGGCCATGAGCAACATCGCAGAACGGGCAGCGGCGGGTACAGATTGCACCCAGAATCATAAACGTCGCGGTACCGTGATTGAAACATTCGGCAAGGTTCGGACAAGAGGCTTCTTCACATACGGAGTGAAGGCCATTCTTGCGCATCGCCGCTTTGATCCCCTGGATACGCGAAGAGTCGGCCGGAAGTTTGATTTTCATCCATTCCGGTTTTCTTAACAGCGCCTCGCGCTCTGTAGCCACGTTTTTAACCGGGATAAGGGCCATTTTATCGGCATCGCGGTATTTAACACCGCGTTCCATCACAATGGGTTTACTCATAGCGTGCGTGTTCCAGTTGCGAATATCGAAGGAAAGCGTTTCAATTCAAGGGAATGTTGTATTTATCAACTATTTTTGAACGAACGACAGGCAGTATATCATTGAAACGGTCGTTAAAGCAGCCTGCCAGATCGCCAATTTGTAAAATAGTTGTTGTTTTGTGCTTTTTGCCCTGCGTGTTGCAGGGACGTGTGCTGGCTGAACCTGTCAGAAGGCCTGACGGATAATGCGGATGACGTTTTCCAGGACCGGGTCGCGCAAGCTCAGCTTGTTATAATGCAGTGAAATCTCGATAGATTCCGCATTAAGCTGACTAAGCGGAATACTCTCCAGCGGCCAGCATTTTCGTAGCAGGCTGTAGAGGCGTGATGGCATGACGCACAGCATGTCGCTGCTGCCGATCAGGGATGCAGTCGTAAACATATTGTAACTGCTAAAGCTGATCTGCCGTTCCGGGAAAATTTCATCAATACGCTGACGCAGAGCATGGTTAGACTGCCCTTCGGTCATGAAGGACGAGTGATCGTAGTTGCGCAGGTTTTCGATGTTCAACGGTTCGCTAAGAACCGGATGCTGCTGGCGGCAAACCAGCACCAGGTTATCAGCATAGAGCACATTTTGCCCCAGCGCTCTGGCACTGAAGCTGCCGCTTTCTATGATCAGGTCCGTCTGGAACTGGGCAAGCTGAATGTCAGGTTCATTGAGCGGCACATTGCGAAGCAGGAGCTGTGGCGCATGCTCTTTCACGGCCTTAAAGATCGCCGGCATCACCAGCACACCCACAGACGGGGAGCAGCCGATGGTAATGGTTCTCTGCTTGTCATAGCTTCCGGTCAAATCCAGGGCGCCAAGAATCGACTCCAGCCCCTGGCTGATGTACTCATGGAGATGGGTGGCGTAAGCCGTCGGCGTGACCCCCTGGCCCTTACGGATAAATAATGGGTCAGGAAATATAGCGCGTAGCTTCTGGATTGACTGGCTTATTGCAGAAGGCGTGAGATTAAGAATTTTCGCAGCGTTAACGATACCCTTATGGACATATACTGCCTCAAAAATAGTCAGTAAATTGAGATCAATATTACGTAAAGTCCGAAAAATTTGCGGCTTGTCTTCGCCACCAGGTTCATTCAGTCGTTTGGCTGGTAAATTATTATACTCCACGCTTTCACTCCGTATACATTCACAATATGAATGATAGTTGAATTTATTTATTATGCTTGTAGAGATTCGTAAAGTGTTGGTTTTGTTTCACTTGTATATCAAAAGCAAACACTTGTGTGATAATTGCTCACGTTACTTATGCCGTGTTTGCTGTGCTTGCTGGAGGCTAAATAATATGTAGCGGTAATATTCGGGCGCTTCGAAAATATAGAATCTGTGGATTATTGTAAAGTGCAAAAGCGGTAAATAAACAGTGGCCCGTCAAATTATCGAGCCCTGTTGTACGATATATTAAGCAAGGATATATTCGTGCGGGGGATTGTTAAGTAGCGCTAACACGTTCTTCAAGAGCACGGGACGAATATTTTCAGGCGTAGCGGTGTTAACCCACTGGCACATTTGCGTCATTTCCATGCCGGCGTAGCCGCAGGGGTTTATGCGCTGGAAAGGCGCGAGATCCATATTAATATTCAATGCCAGACCATGGAATGAGCAGCCCTTACGGATACGTAGGCCCAGGGAGCAGATCTTCATTTCCCCAACGTAGACGCCCGGCGCATCGGCTCGCGGGTGCGCGTCAATGCCATACTCCGCCAGCGTGTTGACGACAGTCTGTTCTAGCAGAGTGACCAGCTCTCGCACGCCCAGCTTTCGGCGTTTCAGATTAAGCAGGACGTACATCACCTGCTGTCCGGGCCCATGATAAGTCACCTGACCACCGCGATCGCTCTGGATAACCGGGATATCTCCCGTCATCAGCAGATGTTCCGCTTTACCGGCCTGACCCTGCGTAAAGACCGGCAGGTGTTCGACCAGCCAAATCTCATCTGGGGTGCTGTCATCGCGTGAATCGGTGAAGTCATGCATGGCCTGGGAGACAGGCTCATAAGGTTGCAGCCCGAGGTGACGGACCAGAATTTTATCCTGATACAAAACTGCGTCTCCGAAGACGAGGGACAAAAGTGTGGGGGGAGTATATCACAGCGGGGGAGAGGGGTTACCCGGCAAACCGGGTAACCGCAAAGGGACTACAGCACCATGCGAACAATTTCGATATTGCCGAGCTCTTCGTACAGCGTCTCAACCTGCTCAATGTGTGTCGCAGTGATGGTAATAGAAACCGAGTGGTAGTTGCCCTTGCTGCTTGGTTTTACTGACGGAGAGTAGTCACCCGGCGCATGGCGCTGTACCACTTCAACCACCTGATCAACCAGCTCAGGTTTCGCCAGACCCATTACTTTGTAGGTAAATGGGGTAGGGAATTCAAGCAGTTCGTTAAGTTTGGTTTTCATGTCAGCTCCGGCGTAACGTCAAAAAATAATAACTCCCACGTCAGGTGGGAGTTATCAGGATACTTAGTATATGGGGATCAAAATCACACTTTCAAGTGTTCGATTTTTAACCAAACCAGTGGTGGAACATCAATTTAATGTAATCAATGATTTTGCCGAAGAAATTGCCTTCAGGAATTTCTTGCAGAACCACCAGCGGACGCTGATCGATTGTTTTACCATCCAGCTGGAAGTTGATGGTGCCCACAACCTGGTTTTTCTGCAGCGGAGCGTGCAGCTCGGTGCTGTTAAGCACGTAGCTGGCTTTCAGATCCTTCATACGACCGCGCGGAATGGTCAGGTAAAGGTCTTTGTCAACGCCGAGAGAAGCACGGTCGTTGTCGCCGAACCAGACGGGTTCAGACGCAAACTCTTTGCCTGCTTTCAGTGGATTCACGGTTTCGAAGAAACGGAAGCCCCAGGTCAGCAGCTTTTTGCTTTCTGTCTCACGACCTTTAAAGGTGCGGCCGCCCATCACGGCAGAGATCAGACGCATCTGACCTTCAGTGGCAGAGGCCACCAGGTTGTAGCCCGCTTTGTCGGTGTGGCCAGTTTTAATGCCGTCGACGTTCAGGCTGTTATCCCACAGCAGGCCGTTACGGTTGGTCTGACGAATGCCGTTGAAGGTGAACTCTTTCTCTTTGTAGATAGAGTATTCATTAGGAACATCACGGATCAGCGCCTGACCAATCAGCGCCATGTCGCGCGCGGAGCTGTACTGACCGTCTGCATCCAGGCCGTGTACGGTCTGGAAATGGCTGTTTTTCAGACCCAGCGCGTTCACGTAGCTGTTCATCAGGCCCACGAAAGCATCCTGGCTACCGGCGGCGAAATCGGCCATCGCCACGCAGGCATCGTTACCCGACTGCAGGTTGATACCGCGAATCAGCTGGGAAACCGGAACCTGCATACCCGGCTTCAGGAACATCAGCGAGGAACCTTTGAAAACCGGGTTCCCGGTTGCCCACGCATCGTTGCCGATGGTGACGAGATCCGATTCTTTAAATTTACCTGCCTTCATCGCCTGGCCGATAACGTAGCTGGTCATCATTTTGGTCAGGCTGGCCGGGTCACGGCGGGCATCGGCATTCTGTTCTGCCAGCACTTTGCCAGAGTTGTAATCGATCAGGATGTAGGATTCCGCGTCGATTTGCGGAACGCCAGGGATCATGGTCTTGATATTCAGGTCATCGGCGTGAGCTGCAGAGAGCGCAGCCGCGCAAAGGGCCGTGGTCAGCGCCATGCGCTGCACAAAACGAGCAGAAAAAGTGGTCTTCATGGTCAGAACTACGACATCCGTGATGGAATTAAAAAAAGTGCCTTACTATAGCAAATGCTATTCAGGCAGGCATCCGACTTTAAGCATGAGTTTGTGAATGTATTTTACACAAACTGACAATTCGGATACCGCCGGTTAATTATTTCGCAACAGCGATAAATGACTGAAGCTGAGCTTCATTCTGCAGGCGCTGCTGCAGGGACGCAGCCTGCGGTTTGCTGGCAAACGGCCCCATCTGAATACGCCAGACCGCGCCGTTCTGCTCAACGCGTCCGGGTACGCCAAACTGCTGGCTCAGACGCTGCTGATACTGTTTGGCCCGGGCCTGATCGCTTACTGCGCCGACCTGAACCACATAGCTTCCGCTGGCCGCTGCGGGTGCTGCCACCGCTGCACTTTGCGTAGCCACTGGCGCGGTTACAGGGGCCGGTTGCGTCGCTGGTGCAGCAACCGGCGCAGGCTCACTGCCTTCCAGCACGCCCGAGGCTAACGTCGTCGGTGCGCCAAGAAAGCCGCTGCTCTTTACCGGCGCGCCCGTTGAATCCTCGCTTTGCAGCGTGTCGTTGCTGATTGGGCGTATTTCTCCCCCCGGCTGAGCAGGCTCGGCTGGAGATGAAACGCTGCCCATTCCGCCGTCAAGATTTGGGCGGTCGGGAAGGGCATAGGTCTGCTTCGCTACCGTCGTACACGCGGTACCCGGCCCGGAAAGCGAGCCGTCCTGCGCGACGATAATCGGGTCAATGCGGACTTTGGTGTTGTTCGAGGTGTTCAGGCGATCGGCGGACGCGCGCGACAGGGAAATCACCCGGTCATTTCCGTAAGGGCCGCGGTCGTTGATACGCACGACGATCATGCGCCCATTCGCCAGGTTGGTGATGCGGGCGTAGCTCGGAATCGGCAGCGTCGGGTGTGCCGCCGTCAGCTGCATGGGGTCGAACGCTTCCCCGGAGGCCGTCAGGTTACTGCCCGGCTCGGCGTCATAAATGGCGGCAAAGCCCGCCTGACTGAAACGGGAAGGGTCCTGAACAATTTTGTAGCTTTTGCCATCGCGCTGGTAATCCTGATTCGCACTGGCATTCAGCGGTTCATAAACGGGATCGGCACCGCTGATTTCAACGATCGGGCCATTACACACCGCAGGCTGCGGCGGCGCGACGGTTGCCTGTTGCTGACCATCATCACTTGTGCAGGCCGCAAGTAAACTTGCCGCAATGCAGATCCCCAGCCACTGCTTACGCATTCCGATCCCCTTATTTTTATACGCTTTTTGACAACATTTTTCTGTGGGTATGGATCGACATCACGATACCAAACCCGGCCATCAACACGATCAGTGCCGAGCCTCCGTAACTCACCAGCGGCAGCGGTACGCCTACCACCGGCAGAATACCACTCACCATACCAATATTTACGAAGACATAAACGAATAAAATCAGCATCAACCCGCCCGCCATGACGCGACCAAAGGTGGTTTGCGCGCGTGCGGCAATCCACAATCCCCGCATGATCAGCAGGACGTACAGCGCCAGGAGTATCAGGATGCCCACCAGCCCCAGCTCTTCCGCCAGTACGGCAAAGATAAAGTCGGTATGGCGTTCCGGTAAAAATTCCAGCTGCGACTGCGTGCCGTGCAGCCAGCCCTTACCGCGCAGCCCGCCGGAGCCAATCGCAATCTTGGACTGAATAATATGATAGCCCGCGCCGAGCGGATCGGTTTCCGGATCGAGCAGCATCATGACGCGCTGGCGCTGGTAATCATGCATCAGGAAGAACCAGAGGATAGGGATGAACGCCGCAATCAGCACCACCGCGATACCGATCAGGCGCCAGCTCAGGCCCGACAGGAAGAGGACAAACAGGCCGGAGAGGGCGATAAGGATTGAGGTGCCAAGGTCAGGCTGCGCCGCAACCAGCAGCGTCGGCAGGAAAATGAGCACCAGCGCGATGGCGGTATTTTTTAGCGACGGCGGACAGACGTCGCGGTTGATAAAGCGCGCCACCATCAGCGGAACGGCGATTTTGGCAATCTCCGAGGGCTGGAAGCGGACAATACCCAGATCCAGCCAGCGCTGCGCCCCTTTTGAAATAGCGCCAAACGCATCTACCGCAACCAGCAAAATAATACAGAAGATGTAGAGGTAGGGCGCCCAGCCTTCGTAGACGCGCGGCGGGATTTGCGCCATCACCACCATAATGATCAGACCCATCGCGATCTGGCCGATCTTACGCTCCATCATCCCGATGTCCTGGCCGCTGGCGCTCCAGATAACCAGGGCGCTGTAAACCAGCAGCGCCAGCAGGATCAGCAGCATGGCTGGGTCGATGTGGATTTTGTCCCACAGCGATTTTTTATTTGGATTATCCGTCATGATTATTGGTCCTCCGCCGCAGCGGCGGCCGGGTTTTCAGCCGGCAGTTCGGTGTTGTTATCACCCAGCATAATGTGGTCAAGGATCTGGCGCATGATGGTCCCGACCGCTGGCCCGGCACCGCCGTTCTCCAGAATCATCGCCACCGCGACCTGCGGGTTATCATAAGGGGCAAACGCCGTCATCAGCTTATGGTCACGCAGACGTTCAGCAATGCGGTGCGCGTTATAGGTTTCGTTGGCTTTCAGACCAAACACCTGCGCAGTACCGGATTTCGCGGCCACCTTGTACGGCGCACCGGCGAAGTACTTATGCGCGGTCCCGTTCGGACGGTTTGCCACGCCGTACATACCGTCTTTCGCAATTTCCCAGAAGCCGGAATGAATGTCACCCACGGGCGCCTCGTGCGGCTGGTTCCACGGCACTTTTTTGCCGTCTTCAACCGTGCTTTGCAGCAGATGGGGCACTTTCACCACGCCGTCATTGATGAGGATCATCATGGCCTTGTTCATCTGCAGCGGCGTTGCCGTCCAGTAGCCCTGGCCGATACCGACCGGAATGGTGTCACCCTGGTACCACGGTTTCTTAAAGCGCTTCAGCTTCCATTCGCGCGTTGGCATGTTGCCTGAACGTTCTTCTGAAAGGTCAACGCCGGTGTAATGCCCGTAGCCGAATTTACTCATCCACTCTGACAGGCGGTCGATACCCATGTCATATGCCACCTGATAGAAGAAGGTATCCGCAGACTCCTCCAGCGATTTGGTGACGTTCAGATGACCGTGGCCCCATTTTTTCCAGTCGCGGTAGCGCTTATCGGAACCTGGCAGCTGCCACCAGCCCGGGTCAAACAGGCTGGTATTACGGTTGATAACGCCGGCACTCAGCGCAGAGACCGCCACGTACGGCTTAACCGTTGATGCAGGCGGGTAAACCCCTTGCGTCGCGCGGTTTACCAGCGGCGTGTTCGGGTCATTCAGCAGGCCGGAATAGTCTTTACTGGAAATACCGTCAACGAAGAGGTTTGGGTCATAGCTTGGCATAGAGACCATGGCCAGGATGCCGCCGGTTCGAGGATCGGTGACCACCACGGCTGCACGGCTGCCCGCCAGCAGGGTTTCGATATACTGCTGTAGCTTAAGGTCGAGCGTCAGATAGACGTCATGCCCCGCCTGAGGCGGCACTTCTTTCAGCTGGCGGATCACGCGGCCACGGTTGTTAACCTCAACCTCTTCATAGCCCGTTTGCCCGTGCAGAACATCCTCGTAGTAACGCTCAATGCCCAGCTTACCGATATCGTGCGTCGCCGCGTAGTTGGCCAGCTTGCCGTCTTTATCAAGGCGATCGACGTCTTTGTCGTTAATCTTGGAGACGTAGCCAATGACATGCGTCAGCGCGGAGCCGTAGGGGTAGTAGCGACGCTTATATCCTTTTACTTCCACGCCGGGGAAGCGGTACTGGTTCACCGCAAAGCGGGCCACCTGGACTTCCGTCAGATTGGTTTTAACCGGAATGGAGGTAAAGCGGTGAGAGCGAGCGCGCTCTTTTTTGAAGGCGGCGATGTCGTCATCGTTAAGGTCGACAACGCTTTTGAGCGCTTCCAGCGTATCCTGAACGTTATCGACTTTTTCCGGCATCATCTCGATTTGATAGATGGTGCGGTTTAACGCCAGCGGGGTGCCGTTACGATCGTAGATAATTCCGCGGCTGGGTGCGATAGGCACCAGCTTAATACGGTTTTCGTTTGAACGCGTCTGGTAGTCGGTGAAGCGGACAATTTGCAGATTATAAAGGTTGGCGATCAGCACGCCGGTAAGCAGCAAAATCCCGGTAAAGGCGACCAGCGCCCGGCGCACAAACAGCGCGGACTCAGCCGTATAGTCGCGAAAAGAATTCTGTAGTTTCATCCGCTGCTTAATCTACCCTGGTCAGTCATTACTCGCGGTGATAGGGGTGGTTGGTAGTAATGCTCCACGCGCGATACAGGCTTTCAGCCACCAGAACCCGAACGAGCGGGTGGGGAAGCGTCAGCGCGGAGAGGGACCAACTTTGTTCAGCCGCCGCTTTGCAGGCGGGGGATAACCCTTCTGGTCCGCCAATCAACAGACTGACGTCACGGCCATCCTGCTTCCAGCGCTCCAGTTCGTGCGCCAGCTGCGGCGTATCCCAGGGTTTTCCTGGAATATCGAGGGTGACGATGCGGTTTTTGCCTGCGGCAGCCAGCATCAGTTCGCCCTCTTTATCGAGAATACGTTTGATATCCGCGTTCTTGCCGCGCTTTCCGGCGGGGATCTCCACCAGTTCGAACGGCATGTCTTTTGGAAAACGACGCAGATATTCAGTAAAACCGGTTTGTACCCAGTCCGGCATTTTGGTGCCGACGGCGACCAGCTGCAACTTCACGCATTAACCCCAGAGTTTTTCCAGCTCATACAGGCGACGGCTCTCGTCCTGCATAACATGGACAATCACATCGCCGAGGTCGACAACCACCCAGTCAGCCGTCGCTTCACCTTCAACACCCAGCGGCAACAGCCCCGCTGCACGGGATTCCTGAACCACGTGGTCGGCAATTGAAACAACATGACGCGTCGAAGTACCGGTGCAGATGATCATGCAGTCGGTAATACTGGATTTACCCTTAACGTCGATAGCGATGATGTCCTGACCTTTCAGGTCATCAATTTTGTCAATAACAAAATCCTGGAGTGCTTTACCCTGCAAGTTTTCCCCCTGGGGTGAATGAGATTGTAAAACGTTGAATTCGTAGCCAGACAGTATACCTGAACTCACGCCTCTGTCGGGACAAATGTCTCCGGCCGGGCTTTAGAAGGCGGGTATCATCCCACCCTCCGCCTGAGATTGCATCGCCATTTTTGTAAAACAATTTCTGTAAAGCAATGACTGGCGGGAAAGTCTGGCAGCGGAGAATAACAGTATGGCTTACCCTGTCAAGGCAGGATAAACAATAAGCCGCTTTTTATGCCCTCCGGCTATTCATCTGCGCTTTTCTGATACAAACCGTGACTATGGATATAGGCCAGCACCGCGCCTGGCAGCAGATCGTCACATTCCAGACCCTGCTGTAAACGCTCGCGAATGAGGGTCGCAGAGATATCGAACCACGGCGTTTCCGCCAGATAGATCTTCCCGGCTGGCTGACTGTGGAGGTCTTCTACGTTATCGGTGAGATGATCTTCCAGCCACTGCTGGTACTGCGCTTCGCGCATGGTCAGCGGATAGCCCGGACGGCGGCAGACGAGCAGATGGCTGTTCTCCAGAATGGTTTCATACCGATGCCACGTGGGGAAGTTCAGCAGGGAATCCTGGCCGATGATAAAGGCCAGCGGCTGGTCTGGTCCCTGTTCTGCGCGCCATTCCTGAAGCGTCTGAGACGTCCAGGAGGGCGTGTCGCGACGCAGCTCTCGCTCGTCCAGCCGGAAAAGAGGCTTGTCGGCGATGGCCAGGGCGAGCATCTCTTTTCGCTGCTCGCTGGTTGCCTCGGGCTGCGGGCGATGGGGAGGGACATTATTGGGCATGATGGTGACGCGCTGAAGACCAATCAGATTTGCCAGAATTTCAACCGGCTTCAGATGCCCGTAGTGTACCGGGTCGAAGGTGCCGCCATACAGGGCCTGTAAAGAGTGCATACTATCCATCAATAAAAACGTCTGCCAGCGCCTTGTGGCAGAGCAGCAGTGAAAGGCTTTCCAGTTCCGCCCAGACCGACTGGCCGTAATCCTGCTTTAGCGTGAGCTCAGCGCGCATCAGAAGCTGTACCGCCTGACGAAGCTGTTCATGACTCAGGCGGTTGACGGCCTCGGTGGTCATTGCGCGGCGGTTTTGCCACACGCGGTGTTTATCAAACAGCGAACGCAGCGGCGTATGGGCAGACTGACGCTTGAGCGTAATCAGCAGCAGTAATTCGCGCTGCAGCGTGCGCAGCATAATAACGGGTTCGCTCCCTTCAAGGCGCAGCTGTTGCAGAATATGCAGGGCGCGTTTGCTTTTTGCCGACAGCAGCGCGTCCACCCAGTGGAACGGCGTGAAGTGCGCCGCGTCGTTAACGGCCTGCTCGACGCGCGGCAAGGTCAGCTTGCCGTCCGGCCAGAGCAGGGAAAGTCTGTCCAGCGCCTGCGCCAGGGCCAGCAGGTTACCTTCATAGCAGTAGCAGAGCAGCTGATTCGCCGCGTCATCCAGCTGAAGGTTGTGCTGCTTCGCTCTCGCGGCTACCCATTTAGGCAGATGCGCCTGCTCGGGCGTCTGACAGGTGACCAGCACCGCGTGCGTCGCGAGCTGGGTAAACCACGCCGCGTTTTCCTGCGCTTTGGTGAGCTTGTTGCCACGCACGATTAACAGCAGATCGCTGTGCAGCAGGCTGACCAGCGTGGCGAGCTGCTCATTCATCGCCGCGTTAGGACCGTTGTCCGGCAGCAGGATCTGAATCGTCTGGCGCGAGGCGAACAGGCTCATCGCCTGACAAAGCGAGAAGAGGGCGTTCCAGTCGGTGTTGTTGTCCAGTTGGACGGTGTGGTGTTCATCGAAGCCCTGCGCGGCGGCGGCGTGCCGCACGGCATCCAGGCTTTCCTGAAGCAATAGCGGATCGTTTCCAAGAAGCAGATACGCCGCGCGCAGCCCTTCATTGAGCTGCGCGCGGAGTTGTTCAGGATACAGCCTGATCATCATTTACCCAGAGAGGTAGCAGCAGGAAGCGTGCCAGCAACCGGTTTTTCAACAATGTCAGATCCTTGTTTGGTTGATGCCGCAATACTCGGCAGCTTGCGGATCAGCTGTTCCGCTGCCTTGTCGTACATTTCGTTGATGATAATCTGCTGTTCGGCATCTTTTGCCAGCGCCGTCTGCGGGTTATCGAAGAACGAACGGTACACTTTCGTGCTGATCGGATAGATGTCTTTACCCGGGATCAGAACTGCCGCGTTGACCGTCAACACCATCTGATACTCTGCGGTACGGCCATCCTGGAAGATTGACGCTGTATCTCTCGACAGACCGCTTCCTGTAATACGCAGAGACGGTACATCCTGACGCAGCGTTTGTTTTTCAACAAGCTCAACGCCGTTCAGACGCAGCTGATTGCGAATTGCCCGGCTGAGTGGACCATTCGGATCGGATGAGTCGAACATCATCGTTTTCATCTCAGCGGGCACCGCCGTGGTATTGCGCAGGTGCCAGCCACAGCCAGCGGTGACAAGCACCGCCAGAGATAAGAGTATTGTTGCCAGTTGTCGCACGTTTCCTCCCGCGCTTAGCCAACGACCAGATTGAGCAGTTTGCCCGGTACGTAGATCGCTTTACGTACGGTAACGCCCTCAAGATATTTTGCGACCAGAGGTTCCTGGCCTGCGCGCTCGCGAACCTGTTCTTCGGTTGCATCGACCGCCACGGTAATTTTACCGCGAACTTTGCCGTTTACCTGCACCACAACCAGCGTGGTGTTTTCCACCATTGCGGCTTCGTCAGCCTGCGGCCACGGCGCGTTGTCGATATCGCCTTCGCCTTTCAGCTCCTGCCACAGGGTAAAGCTCACGTGCGGCGTGAACGGGTTCAGCATGCGAACAACGGCCAGCAGTGCTTCACGCATTAAGGCACGATCCTGCTCGCCGTCCTGCGGGGCTTTCGCCAGCTTGTTCATCAGTTCCATAATAGCCGCAATTGCGGTATTGAAGGTCTGACGACGACCAATATCATCGGTCACTTTCGCAATCGTTTTATGAACATCGCGACGCAGCGCCTGCTGATCTTCAGTCAGCGCAGCGGCGTTCAGCGCCGGAGCATCGCCCTGGGCGGTATGTTCGTAAACCAGTTTCCAGACGCGTTTCAGGAAGCGGTTCGCGCCTTCAACACCGGATTCCTGCCACTCAAGGGTCATATCCGCCGGAGAGGCAAACATCATGAACAGACGCACGGTATCTGCACCGTAGCGCTCAACCATCACCTGCGGGTCGATACCGTTGTTTTTCGACTTGGACATCTTGCTCATGCCGGTGTAAACCAGTTCATGACCTTCGGCGTCTTTCGCCTTAACGATACGGCCCTTCTCATCGCGCTCAACGATCGCATCAACCGGAGAAACCCAGTTACGCTCGCCGTTGGCACCAACGTGGTAGAAGGCATCCGCCAGCACCATGCCCTGACACAGCAGCTGTTTAGCCGGTTCGTCAGAGTTCACCATGCCCGCATCGCGCATCAGCTTATGGAAGAAGCGGAAGTAGAGCAGGTGCATGATGGCGTGCTCGATGCCGCCGATGTAGATATCTACCGGCAGCCAGTAGTTCGCCGCTTTGGAATCCAGCATGCCGTCCTGATACTGCGGGCAGGTGTAGCGCGCATAGTACCAGGATGACTCCATAAAGGTGTCAAAGGTATCGGTTTCACGCAGCGCAGGCTGACCGTTAACGGTGGTTTTTGCCCACTCAGGATCGGCCTTGATAGGGCTGGTGATACCGTCCATGACCACGTCTTCCGGCAGGATCACCGGGAGCTGATCTTCTGGCGTTGGCATCACGGTGCCATCTTCCAGCGTCACCATTGGAATTGGCGCACCCCAGTAACGCTGACGGGAAACGCCCCAGTCGCGCAGACGGAAATTAACTTTACGCTCGCCCACGCCCAGAGACGCCAGCTTATCGGCGATGGCGTTGAAGCCCTCTTCGAAGCTCAGGCCGCTGAATTCACCGGAGTTAAACAGGGTGCCTTTTTCAGTCAGCGCCTGCTCAGACAGGTCTGGTTCAGAACCGTCAGCCGCCAGGATAACCGGCTTGATGGTCAGGCCATATTTGGTGGCAAATTCGTAGTCGCGCTGGTCGTGACCCGGAACGGCCATCACGGCGCCTGTGCCGTACTCCATCAGTACGAAGTTGGCGGCCCAGACGGGGATTGCTTCGCCCGTCAGCGGGTGAATGGCTTTAAAGCCGGTATCAACCCCTTTTTTCTCCATCGTCGCCATATCGGCTTCGGCCACTTTGGTGTTGCGGCACTCATCGATGAAGGTCGCCAGTTCCGGATTGTTCTCCGCCGCTTTCTGCGCCAGCGGGTGACCTGCGGCCACCGCCAGGTAGGTCGCGCCCATGAAGGTGTCCGGACGGGTAGTGTAGACGGTCAGGGGCTGGTCGTGGTTCTCAACGTTGAAGGTAATTTCCACGCCTTCAGAACGGCCGATCCAGTTGCGCTGCATGGTCTTAACGGTATCTGGCCAGTGGTCCAGCTTATCCAGATCGTTCAGCAGCTCGTCCGCGTAAGCGGTGATTTTGATAAACCACTGTGGGATCTCTTTACGCTCAACTTTGGTGTCGCAGCGCCAGCAGCAGCCGTCGATAACCTGTTCGTTCGCGAGAACGGTCTGGTCATTCGGACACCAGTTAACGGCAGAGGTCTTCTTGTACACCAGGCCTTTTTTGTACAGCTCGGTGAAGAATTTCTGTTCCCAGCGGTAGTATTCGGGTGTACAGGTTGCCAGCTCGCGGCTCCAGTCATAGCCAAAGCCCAGCATTTTGAGCTGGTTTTTCATGTACGCGATGTTGTCGTACGTCCACGGCGCCGGAGCGGTATTGTTTTTGACCGCAGCACCTTCCGCAGGCAGACCAAACGCGTCCCAGCCGATAGGCTGCAGGACGTTTTTACCCAGCATGCGCTGGTAGCGCGCAATCACATCACCGATGGTGTAGTTGCGCACGTGGCCCATGTGTAGTCGACCAGAAGGATAGGGAAGCATCGACAGGCAGTAATACTTCTCTTTGCTCTCGTCTTCGGTTACTTCAAAGGTGCGCTTCTCGTCCCAGTGTTGCTGGACTTTTGATTCTATCTCTTCCGGGCGGTATTGCTCTTGCATGGCAGCCAGTGGTCCTGTTTTCAATACAGCTACAAATGTAGCCAATGGATGTGGTAATTCAGATCCGCATAGCATAGCCCAAACGCCCGCGTCAAAACAGCCTTTCGCACAAATGCGCTTTGCAGGAATTTACCCGGTCTGTGCTTCACCTGACAAAGCGGTGATGAAATAAGGTCTATTATTAGAAATAGTTACTGACCCGGGAGGCAAAATGATGAACAAGGTTGCTCAATTTTACCGTGAACTGGTGGCGACACTGACGGAACGGCTGCGTAACGGCGAGCGCGATATCGACGCGCTGGTGGAGCAGGCGCGTGCCCGCGTGACGCAAACGGGTGAGTTAACGCGAACCGAAGTGGAAGAGGTGACGCGCGCCGTGCGTCGCGATCTGGAAGAGTTCGCGCGCAGTTACCAGGAGAGTCAGGAGGAGGTCACGGACAGCGTTTTCATGCGGGTGATTAAAGAGAGCCTGTGGCAGGAACTCGCCGATATCACGGATAAAACGCAGCTGGAGTGGCGCGAGGTCTTTCAGGATTTGAACCATCACGGCGTGTATCACAGCGGTGAGGTGGTCGGGCTAGGAAATCTGGTGTGCGAGAAATGTCACCACCATATTGCGGTGTACACGCCGGATGTCCTGCCGCTGTGTCCGAAATGCGGGCACGATCAGTTCCAGCGTCGGCCGTTTGAGCCATAGGTAAAAGTGCAGGTTTTCGCCCTCTCCCTGTCCGTGAGGGCCGGGGTGAGGGCATCAGGCCGCACTACGCACTATAGTAAGCCAGTCTCTCAGCCAGCAAATCCACAAATGCCTCCCGGTCGATATCCACCATCACCGTCGTATTCGGCTTATTCCCCGTCAGCGAATAGTAGTCCACCACCGTCATGCCCTGGGTGTATTTCCCCTGCGTCTCAACGCCCACCCATCTGTCCACGGTGGTAAACATCTCCGGCCTCAGTAGCCAGGCAATCGTACACGGATCGTGCAGCGGCGCGCCGTGGAAGCCCCATTTCTCAGCCTTATGGTACTCCATAAAAAAGTCGAGCAACTCAGCCGCGGTTGTCGCAACCGGATTGCCGACGGCGCGAAAACGTTCAATATCGTCCGCCATAATCTGCGCGCGGTGGGTAACGTCCAGACCCGCCATGACAATCGGTAAGCCGGACTGGAAGACCATCTCAGCGGCTTCCGGGTCCACGAAAATGTTGAACTCCGCTGCTGGCGTCCAGTTCCCCAGCCCCATCGCGCCGCCCATGATGACGATGCGCGCAATTTTAGCGTGCAGCTCAGGATGGGCGTTCAGCAGCAGCGCCACGTTGGTTTGTGGTCCGGTCGCCACCAGCGTAACGGGCTCCGCGCTCTCGCGCAGCACCTTCGCCATCAGCTCCACGGCGGTACAGTTTTGCGGCGCAAAGCCTGGCTCCGGCAGCGCCGGACCGTCCAGCCCGCTTTCACCATGAACGTTGTCGGCAATGATCAGCTCGCGCATCAGCGGCTTCACGGCCCCGCCGGCGACGGGAATATCGGAGCGATTGAGCAGGGTGAGCATGCGCAAAACGTTACGCAGGGTTTTATCCGGCGTCTGGTTTCCGGCAGACGAGGTGACGGCTTTGACGTCGAGTTCAGGGGAGGCAAGTGCAAGAACGAGCGCGATCGCGTCATCATGACCCGGATCGCAATCGAGAATAATAGGCTGTGCCATAGCGTTCTCCATTCATAGCGTTATTTTGTGACAAGGTTAACGCTGCAATGTGACGCCGAATAGATGAAGAGCGCTAAAGCGTGAAGCAGTGCGCAATCCGCAGATTGCGCACCGGGAAGATTAATGCAGGATTTTGGCGAGGAAATCTTTCGCACGCTCGGATTTCGGGTTAGCGAAGAACTCTTCTTTCGGCGAGTCTTCGACGATCTTCCCTTCATCCATAAAGATCACGCGGTTGGCTACCTTACGGGCAAAGCCCATTTCGTGGGTCACTACCATCATCGTCATCCCTTCGTGCGCCAGCTCGACCATCACGTCCAGCACTTCGTTGATCATCTCCGGATCGAGCGCCGACGTGGGCTCATCGAACAGCATCGCCACCGGATCCATGCACAGCGCGCGGGCGATCGCCACACGCTGCTGCTGGCCGCCGGACAGCTGCGCCGGGAACTTATCGGCATGCGCCGAAAGCCCAACGCGTTCCAGGAGCTTCAGACCTTTCTCGCGCGACGCTTTTTTATCGCGCTTAAGCACTTTTACCTGCGCCAGCGTGAGGTTCTCAATAATGGAGAGGTGAGGGAACAGCTCAAAATGCTGGAACACCATGCCCACGTGAGAGCGAAGCTGGGCGAGGTTAGTTTTCTTGTCGTTAACCTTGGTGCCGTTGACGACGATCTCACCCTGCTGCACCGGCTCCAGCCCGTTAACGGTTTTGATCAGCGTCGATTTACCGGAGCCGGACGGCCCGCACACCACCACCACGTCGCCTTTCTTCACTTCGGTAGAGCAGTCGGTCAGCACCTGAAAGTGCCCATACCATTTAGAAACATTTTTCAGGGAAATCATTATACCGTCCTTTTCTTCAGCCAGCTGACCAACAGCGACGCGCTTAAACTAATCACAAAGTAGACCGCACCCGCAAAGAGCACCATCTCGACCTGCGTACCGTCACGCTCACCGATGGTTGACGCGGTACGGAAGAAGTCTGCCAGGCTCAGCACGTAGACCAGCGAAGTATCCTGGAACAGTACGATACCCTGGGTCAGCAGGAGCGGAACCATGGCGCGAAACGCCTGCGGCAGAATAATGAGCTGCATGGACTGCCAGTGCGTCATCCCCAGCGCCAGCGCGGCGCTGGACTGCCCGCGGGAGATGCTCTGAATGCCCGCGCGGATAATCTCCGAGTAGTAAGCGGCCTCAAACATTGAGAATGCCACCATGGCGGAGATCAGACGGATATCGGTTTTCGGCGACAGCCCCAGCACGTTCTGCAGGAAGCCGGGCACGATCAGGTAAAACCACAGCAGCACCATCACCAGCGGGATCGAACGGAACACGTTAACGTAGGCGGTGGCAAACCAGGCAAGCGGCTTAAAGCTCGACAGGCGCATGACGGCCAGCAGGGTGCCCCAGACGATACCGACGATGATGGCAATGACGGTGATTTTTAAGGTAATCATCAGTCCATCCAGCAGGTAAGGCATGGAGGGAACGATAGAACTCCAGTCAAATTCGTACATTATTTGCCCCCCATGTTGCCCGGCAGGCGAATTTTGCGTTCAACCAGGTTCATCACCAGCATGATGAAAGCGTTAATCAGAACATACGCGAGCGTGATCGCGGTGAAGGATTCCCACGCGTGGGCGGAATAATCCAGCAGCTTGCCCGCCTGCGCGGCCATATCAACCAGGCCGATCGTGGAGGCGATGGCCGAGTTCTTCACCAGGTTCATCATCTCGGAGGTCATCGGCGGAACGATAACGCGGTAGGCGTTAGGCAGCAGCACGTAGCGGTAGGTTTGTGGCAGGGTAAGGCCCATCGCCAGGCCCGCATTTTTTTGTCCGCGCGGCAGTGACTGAATAGCGGCACGCACCTGCTCGCAAACGCGCGCAGCGGTAAACAGCCCCAGACACATCATGGAGGAGACAAAGAACTGCACGTTAGGATCCAGCTCCGACTTGAACCACATGCCAATATTTTCCGGCAGCAGTTCCGGGATAACCAGATACCAGGTAAAGAACTGCACGATCAGCGGAACGTTACGGAACAGTTCCACATAGAGGGTGCCGAGTGTTGAAAGAAAACGGTTAGGGACGGTGCGCAGAATACCGAACAAAGAACCGACAAGAAACGCGATGATCCACGCCGTTATCGATAATGCCACGGTGACCTGAAAGCCGCTCCACAGCCAGCCAAGATAGGTGGTGTTGCCGAACGGGGCTTGTTGCAGAAAGATGCCCCAGTTCCAGTCTATTGACATAATAAACTCCAGAAAAAAAAGGGTAGCAGCGCTACCCTCGAAGATTGGTGAGAAGCTCATTTTTCGTGCTGAGTGGGGAACGACCACTCAACGTATAGTCTGTCCATGCTTCCCGACAATCGAGAGGGCAGGAGATCCCGCCCCTGTTGTTCTAATTAGTTAAGAGCCTTGTCGTTTGGAGATTTGAACAGCGCCTTCATGTCGTCAGACAGTTCAAAATTCATGTTCAGGTTTTTTGGTGGAATCGGGTTCTTGAACCACTTGTCGAACCATTTTTCCGCTTCGCCGGAGGTCTGCACCTGGGCGATGGTGTCATCGATCAGCTTTTTAAACTGCGGATCGTCTTTACGCAGCATACAGCCGTAGGCTTCTTTCGACTGCGCGGTACCGACGATATCCCAGTTGTCAGGTTTCTTCGCTTTTGCACGTTCGCCCGCCAGCAGGGCGTCATCCATCATAAACGCGACCGCACGACCGCTTTCCAGGGTACGGAAGGAGTCGCCATGGTCTTTCGCGCTGATGATGCGCATATCCATTTTCTTCTCGTCGTTCAGCTTGTGCAGCAGCACTTCTGACGTGGTACCGGATGTCACCACGACCGCTTTGCCTTTCAGGTCAGCGAAATCTTTGATTTCGCCACCTTTCTTCGTCAGCAGACGGGTGCCCACGACAAAGATGGTGTCAGAGAAGGCCGCCTGTTTCTGGCGCTCGAGGTTGTTGGTGGTGGAACCACACTCAAAGTCAAAGGTGCCGTTTTGCAGCAGGGGAATACGGTTCTGTGAAGTGATGGGGATCAGCTTCACCTGCAGGTCAGGTTTGTTCAGCTTTTTCTTCACGGCTTCAACGATGGCGTTGGAGTAATCCTGTGAATAGCCCACGACTTTTTGCGTGTTGTCGTAGTACGAGAACGGAACAGAGGATTCACGGTGGCCGACCACGATGACGCCGTTTTTGGCAATCTTGTCGAGAGTGCTACCTGCTGCCGGTGCATCTTCAGCGTGAACCACGCCGGCAGAGATTCCCATAACCAGCATTGCTGTGGCCAGTTTACGTAATTGCATACCCAACTCCTTTCTTATCAGCGCCAGCGACGCATTGATACCCATTGTGATGTTGTTATATCTCGCGCGATGCGAGTGCAGTGTTATGCAAGCTTGTTAACATTTAGTCTGGCTTAATGTAAAGATTTTGCTGCGTTATTGTTTATTTTTGCGAAGCGCGCCGCACCATTCAGAGGCAATAATCTCCCGTTGCACCGTTTCGGCGCTACCGACGATCTACGCTGGTGCGACAAGGTTGCACGTTAAGCCAAACGGCGTTTACCTGAATAAACAAAGCAATAGGCGTGCCAGAATGGTCATTTGGAGGGAATTGTCGGGTGGCGGCTACGCCTTACCCGACCTACAGCATGGGAAAGTAGGCCGGGTAAGGCGTAGCCGCCACCCGGCAACAGAAGGGAAGGTTATTTACGACGCTGACGCAGGCTCATCAGCACAGCACCAAAGCCGAACAGCGCAGTCAGGATCCACAGCGGCCAGTTGCCGGTGCGGGCATAGGGCGTCAGCCCCGTGGTTGGCGTGACGTTAGCGGTCAGCACCTCACGGGTAAACTGCGGAATCATCGCCTGAATGTCACCCTGAGGACCAATTACGGCGGTGATACCGTTGTTGGTGCTGCGCAGCAGCGGACGCGCCAGCTCCAGGGCGCGCATGCGTGCCATCTGGAAGTGCTGCCACGGGCCGATTGACTTACCGAACCAGGCATCGTTAGAGATGGTCAGCAGATAGTCCGTATCCGGGCGGAAGTTATCGCGCACCTGCTCGCCGAGGATAATTTCGTAGCAGATGGCCGCCGTCAGGGCCGCGCCGTGCGCGTGCAGCTGGGGCTGAACGTACGGCCCGCGGCTGAAGGAGGACATCGGCAGGTCAAAGAACGGGGCCAGCGGGCGCAAAATGGATTCCAGCGGAACAAACTCGCCAAACGGCACCAGGTGGTTCTTGTTGTACCGGTCAGTGGAGTGGTAGCTGTACTCGCTGTCTTTGCCGAGGGTAATGATGGTGTTGTAGGTATCGTAGCGGTTCTGCTGATTCAGACGCGCATCGACGATCCCGGTGATCAGCGTGCTGCCGCGCGCTACCAGCAGATCGTTCATCATGTTGAGGAACGGCTGCTGGTTAATTTCCAGATCGGGAATGGCGGACTCCGGCCAGATAATCAGCTGCGATTTCCCCATCACCTCTTCGGTGGCGTTGGCGTAGATCTTCAGCGTATTCAGCAGCTCTTTTTCGTCCCACTTCATGGACTGCGGGATATTTCCCTGCACCATGGAAACCTGCATGGCGCGCGCGGGCTCTGGGGTGAACCACTGGATATAGCGCAGCGGGAAGGGCAGAGCGAACAGTATCAGCGCCACAGCCAGCGGCTTCCATCCGCGCGTGACAAGCGCTAATACCAGCAGGCCGCTCACTGCCATCAGCAGGAAGTTGATGGCTTCCACGCCCATGACCGGCGCCAGGCCTTTCAGCGGGCCGTCAATCTGGCTGTAGCCGAACTGCAGCCACGGGAAGCCGGTCAGCACCCAGCCGCGCAGGAACTCGGTGATTTGCCAGACCACCGGTGCGGCAATGGCAACGCGCAGCCAGGTGGTTCTTGGCCACAGGCGAGAAAGGATGCCGGCGAACAGGCCGATATAGAGCGAGAGATACGCGGCGAGCAGCACCACCAGGAAGACGTTTACCGGCCCGGGCATACCGCCAAACTGCGCGATGCTGACGTAAACCCAGTTGATGCCTGAGCCAAACAGCCCCAGCCCCCAGAAGTAGCCGATCGCGGCAGCCTGCACCGGGCGACGGTTCAGGGTCAGACCCTGAAGCCCCATCAGGGAGAGAATGGCCGCAGGCCAGATATCGTAAGGTGAGAAAGCCAGCGTACCGCTGGCTCCGAGTAACAGCGCCAGCAGCAAACGGACGCGCTGGCGTTCAAGCAATGGGGCAAATGCCATTTACATTAATCTTCCAGTTTTGGCACCGGTGAGTCGTCCGGCGTTCTGACGTGAACCTGTATAATACGTCGGCTGTCGGCCATGGCTACTTTGAACTGGTAACCGTCGATGTCAACGGTCTCTCCGCGCGCCGGGAGGTGGCCAAAGGCCTGCATCACCAGCCCGCCAATGGTATCGACCTCTTCATCGCTGAAGTGGGTTCCGAAGGCGTCGTTGAAGTCCTCGATAGAGGCCAGCGCACGCACGGTCCAGGTGTGGCGGCTAAGCTGACGGAAGTCGATATCCTCTTCTTCGTCGTACTCGTCTTCGATTTCGCCCACGATCAGCTCGAGGATGTCCTCGATCGTGACCAGGCCGGAGACGCCACCAAATTCGTCAATAACAATCGCCATGTGGTAGCGCTGGGAGCGGAACTCTTTCAGCATCCGATCCACACGTTTACTTTCCGGCACGACCACGGCCTGGCGTAACACTTTTTCCATGCTGAAGGCTTCGGCATCGCTGCGCATAAACGGCAGCAGATCTTTCGCCATCAAAATCCCTTCGATGTGATCTTTGTCTTCGCTAATGACCGGGAAACGCGAGTGGGCGGATTCGATGATGACATCGAGGCACTCGTCCAGCGTCTGGTTACGTTTCAGGGTGATCATCTGCGAGCGGGGGATCATGATATCGCGGACGCGCTGGTCGGCAATGTCCATCACCCCTTCGAGCATTTCGCGCGTATCTTCGTCGATAAGGTCGTTTTGCCCGGAATCACGAATCAGCTCCAGCAGTTCATCACGGTTTTTGGGTTCGCCGTGGAAAAGCTGGTTCAGAATGAGGGAGAAAAATCCCTTTTTACTGGTTGTCGTGTCGCTACTGTGTGAATTGTCGTCGCTCATGGCGTTTGTTAAGGGTTCTCTTGTTAGTTCAACGTTTACCGCCACGCGTTATCCTTTCGTGGCGGCAGGTGAGTCCGTCAGGTGACGGACTATTCTTTCTCGGCAATGTACGGATCCTCATAGCCCAGAGCAAGCATTATCTCTGTCTCAAGGGACTCCATCTCTTCCGCTTCGTCATCTTCAATGTGATCGTAGCCCAACAGGTGCAGGCTGCCGTGTACCACCATGTGCGCCCAGTGGGCCTCAAGCGGCTTTTGCTGCTCTTTGGCTTCCTGCTCAACCACCTGGCGGCAGATGATCAGATCGCCCAGCAGCGGCATCTCAATACCCGGCGGCGCTTCGAACGGGAAAGAGAGCACGTTGGTCGGCTTATCTTTCCCGCGATAGGTCAGGTTAAGCTCGTGGCTTTCGGCTTCATCCACCAGGCGAATCGTCACTTCTGATTCTTCCTGAAACTGCGGGATAACGGCATCCAGCCATTTCTGGAACTGCGCCTCATCCGGCATGCCGGAATGGTCTTCACAGGCCAGCTGTAAATCGAGGATCACCTGACTCATTTCTGTTCTTGCTCCTGCGCGTCGCGCTTACGTTCTGCGGCCAGTTCGGCCCTACGCTTCTGATCCGCCTCTTCCCAGGCTTCATAGGCGTTAACGATACGCGCGACCACCGGGTGGCGTACCACGTCTTCACTGTGGAAGAAGTTAAAGCTGATTTCGTCAACCTCGGCCAGCACCTCGATGGCGTGGCGCAGGCCGGATTTAGTGCTGCGCGGCAGGTCGATCTGGGTCACGTCACCAGTAATGACCGCTTTCGAGTTAAAGCCGATACGCGTCAGGAACATCTTCATCTGTTCGATGGTGGTGTTCTGGCTCTCATCAAGAATGATGAACGCGTCGTTTAACGTGCGGCCTCGCATATAGGCGAGCGGAGCCACTTCGATCACGTTACGCTCAATCAGCTTCTCGACCTTCTCAAAGCCCAGCATCTCGAACAGCGCGTCATATAAAGGGCGCAGATACGGGTCGACCTTCTGGCTCAGATCGCCCGGCAGGAAGCCCAGTTTTTCACCGGCTTCAACGGCAGGACGCGTCAGCAGAATTCGACGAATCTCCTGGCGTTCCAGCGCATCTACCGCCGCGGCAACCGCCAGATAGGTTTTCCCCGTCCCCGCCGGACCCACCCCGAAGGTGATGTCGTGGTCGAGGATATTGGCGATGTACTGCGCCTGGTTTGGCGTACGCGGCTTGATGACGCCACGCTTGGTCTTGATATTGATCGCCTTGCCGTAGTCCGGCACGCTTTCCGCGCTCTGCTCAAGCACGCGCGCCTCTTTAATGGCGAGGTGAATTTGTTCCGGCTCGATATCCTGAATTTCGCCGCGCATCGGGGCGGTATCGACATACAGGCTGCGCAGGATATCTGCTGCCGCATTGACGCAGATAGGGCGTCCGGTAAGTTTGAAGTGATTATCGCGACGGTTAATTTCGATACCCAGACGTCGCTCCAGTTGTTTGATGTTGTCATCAAACGGTCCGCACAGGCTCAGCAGGCGAGCGTTGTCTGCGGGCGTTAGGCTGATTTCACGCGTATCTATGTTCAAACTGTTCCTCTTTGATTGGTTAACTGACCTGCTGCCACACGGCGTAATAAAACGGTCATTACCGAAATTATTCACGCCACAGAATAAAGGCGCAAGCGTTGCGGAAGATATTGGGGATGATGAGAGGAAATACAAGGCCTGCCGGAAGGGCAGGCCATCAGGATTAAGGCTGGTAAATCCCCACGCCGGAATCGTTCTCTTTGCGGGTACGCGAAATCACGGATTCCGGTGACTCTGCGATACGCAGGCCCATTTCGTCTTCGGTGCGGACCACCTTCGCGCGCAGCGAGTTGGTCAGCACTTCAACGATTTCGACGTCCACAAACTTACCGATCATGTCCGGGGTGCCTTCAAAGTTGACCACGCGGTTATTTTCGGTACGGCCGGAGAGTTCCATAATGCTCTTGCGCGACGTGCCTTCCACCAGAATGCGCTGGACGGTACCGAGCATACGGCGGCTCCACGCGTTGGCCTGCTGGTTGATACGCTCCTGCAGAATATACAGACGCTGCTTTTTCTCCTCTTCCGGCACATCGTCAACCATATCGGCCGCTGGGGTGCCAGGACGCGCAGAGAAGATAAAGCTGTAGCTGACGTCAAAATTCACTTCGCCGATGAGCTTCATGGTGCGCTCGAAGTCATCAGCGGTTTCACCCGGGAAGCCGACGATAAAGTCGGAGCTGATCTGGATATCCGGACGCGCTTCGCGCAGCTTACGGATGGTAGATTTGTACTCCAGCACCGTATGCGGTCGGCCCATCAGGTTCAGCACGCGGTCAGAGCCGCACTGAATCGGCAGGTGCAGGAAGCTCACCAGCTCTGGCGTATCGCGATACACATCGATGATGTCGTCGGTAAATTCCATCGGATGGCTGGTGGTAAAGCGAATGCGGTCGATGCCGTCAATCGCGGCCACCAGGCGCAGCAGCTCGGCAAAGCTTCCGGTGGTGCCGTCGTAGTTCTCACCGCGCCAGGCGTTAACGTTCTGACCCAGCAGGTTCACTTCGCGAACGCCCTGGGCGGCTAGCTGCGCGATTTCAAACAGGATGTCGTCTGCCGGGCGGCTGACCTCTTCACCACGGGTGTATGGGACCACGCAGTAAGTACAGTACTTGTTGCAGCCTTCCATGATGGAGACGAAGGCGGTCGGGCCATCGGCGCGCGGCTCCGGCAGGCGGTCGAATTTTTCAATCTCCGGGAAGCTGACGTCAACGACCGGGCTACGGTTGCCGCGAACCTGATTGATCATCTCCGGCAGGCGGTGCAGGGTCTGCGGGCCAAAGACGATATCCACATACGGGGCTCTCTGACGGATCAGCTTGCCTTCCTGCGACGCGACGCAGCCACCCACCCCGATGATCAGGTCCGGGTTTTTACGTTTAAGAAGCTTCCAGCGGCCTAACACGTGAAAGACTTTTTCCTGCGCTTTTTCACGAATCGAACAGGTGTTCAGCAGCAGCACGTCCGCTTCTTTCGCATTTTCAGTCAGCTGGTATCCGTGGGTGGTATCCAGCAGATCGGCCATCTTGGATGAATCGTATTCGTTCATCTGACAGCCCCAGGTTTTTATATGGAGTTTTTTAGTCATCGACTTGCTCAGCTCAGGATTGCAAGCCGCGTATTGTAATGCTTTGGTGGGGTTGTGACCAGTATGAAGGTTGTGTGCCTCAGGACCGAAAAAATCCGGTAAACTTAAGGGATTCTCCAATAAGGAAAATTGACCATGACACTCCAACACACCGAAGTTGCCGTTGTCGGCGGCGGTATGGTCGGCGGCGCGCTGGCGCTGGGGCTGGCGCAGCAGGGATTTGAGGTAACGGTAATTGAACAGGCTGCACCGCCGACTTTCGATCCCGCCAGCAAGCCGGATGTGCGCATTTCGGCTATCAGCGCGGCGTCCGTCGATCTGCTCCGCGGGCTGGGCGTCTGGGAGGCGGTGCAGGCGATGCGCGCCCATCCCTACAGCCGTCTCGAAACCTGGGAGTGGGAAAATGCCCACGTCGCGTTTGATGCCGCTGAGCTGAAGCTGCCGCGCCTGGGCTATATGGTAGAAAACAACGTGCTCCAGCGGGCGCTCTGGCAGGCGCTGGAGGCGCATCCGAAGGTGACGCTGCGCGTGCCTGCGTCGCTTAAGTCACTCCATTCTCACCATCGCGGCTATCTGCTGACGCTCGACAGCGGTGATGAGCTGGCCGTGAAGCTGGTCGTCGGGGCGGACGGCGCTAACTCGCAGGTCAGACAGATGGCGGGCATTGGCGTTCATGCCTGGCAGTATGAACAGTCCTGCATGCTGATTACCGTCGAGTGCGATAATGCCCCGGGCGAGAGCACCTGGCAGCACTTTACGCCGAACGGCCCGCACGCCTTTTTACCGCTGTTCGATCGCTGGGCGTCGCTGGTGTGGTACGACAAACCGGCGCGCATTCGCCAGCTGCAGGGGCTTTCGATGGAACAGCTACAGCGCGAGATCCTGTTGAACTTTCCGAGCCGTCTGGGCCATGTTACGCCGGTCTCCGCCGGGGCGTTCCCGCTCACGCGCCGTCATGCGTTGCAGTATGCTCGCGAAGGGCTGGCGCTGGTGGGGGATGCGGCACACACCATTCATCCGCTGGCCGGGCAGGGGGTAAACCTCGGGTATCGTGATGTTGATGCGTTACTGGATGTGTTGGGCAGCGCCCGCGGACACGCGGAAAGCTGGGCCAGCCATCAGGTACTGAAGCGCTACCAGACGCGGCGTATGGTGGATAATTTCATCATGCAGTCGGGGATGGATCTGTTCTATGCCGGGTTCAGCAATGACGTCGCCCCGGTGCGCATTCTGCGTAATATTGGATTGATGGCAGCGGAGCGTGCCGGTGGCCTGAAGCGTCAGGCGCTGAAGTACGCACTCGGACTCTAATCTTTGCTCCGACTATTCCCTCGCCCCTTTGGGGAGAGGGTTAGGGTGAGGGGGAATCAGGCCGCACAACTCTGAGCAACAAAAACAAAAAAGCCCGCAGAGCGGGCTTTTTTGTTACTAAGTGGCTGGGGTGCAGGGATTCGAACCCCGGAATGCTGGTATCAGAAACCAGAGCCTTACCGCTTGGCGACACCCCAATTGCGTTAAACAATCTGCTTAACGACTTTTTAAATTGGCTGGGGTACGAGGATTCGAACCTCGGAATGCCGGAATCAGAATCCGGTGCCTTACCGCTTGGCGATACCCCAACAATTTGTTTTGATTCCCGATAAATCGACAATCTTAATTTGGTGGCTACGACGGGATTCGAACCTGTGACCCCATCATTATGAGTGATGTGCTCTAACCAACTGAGCTACGTAGCCAGTACTGCAATCTTCGATGGCTGGGGTACCTGGATTCGAACCAGGGAATGCCGGTATCAAAAACCGGTGCCTTACCGCTTGGCGATACCCCAATACCGCGGAGAACCGCAAAATCGAAGAAATATGGCTGGGGTACCTGGATTCGAACCAGGGAATGCCGGTATCAAAAACCGGTGCCTTACCGCTTGGCGATACCCCATCCGTGCAACGCATACTTGGGAATGGTGCGGGAGGCGAGACTTGAACTCGCACACCTTGCGGCGCCAGAACCTAAATCTGGTGCGTCTACCAATTTCGCCACTCCCGCAAAAAAGATGGTGGCTACGACGGGATTCGAACCTGTGACCCCATCATTATGAGTGATGTGCTCTAACCAACTGAGCTACGTAGCCATCTTTTTTCGCGTTACCTTATCGGCGTTGCGGGGCGCATTATGCGTATAGACCCTTGCAGCGTCAACACCTTTTTCAACGAAAATAGCCGGAATGTGACTGTTTGGTTAGGTTGCGAACAGCGTGACCGAATATTCGGCAATTATTGGTTATTAATCGATTTTAGAGGACAAAAAGGAGGGCAAAAAAAATCAGGCCCCGCAGGGCCTGAAGATGAAATGAGCGATTACTTGTAGGCGGACTGATGAACGCCGACCGCGCGTCCTGACGGATCGTTCATGGATTTGAAAGATTCATCCCATTCAATGGCTTTAGCGGAAGAACAGGCGACGGACGGACCGCCAGGCACACACTCCGCAGCACTTGGGACCGGGAACAATTCTTCAAAGATCTCGCGGTACAGATACGCCTCTTTCGAACCCGGCGTGTTGTACGGGAAGCGGAAGCTTGCGGTTTCCAGCTGTTGGTCAGAAACCTGTTTCGCCGCCACCTCTTTCAGGGTGTCGATCCAGCTATAGCCTACGCCATCGGAGAACTGCTCTTTCTGACGCCATGCCACGCTTGCCGGCAGGTAGGATTCAAAACATTCACGCAGGATATGTTTTTCCATTTTGCCGTTGCCGCACATCTTGTCCTGCGGGTTGATGCGCATCGCGACGTCGAGGAATTTCTTATCCAGGAACGGCACGCGTGCTTCAACGCCCCAGGCGGACATCGCCTTGTTAGCGCGCGCGCAGTCAAACATGTGCAGCGCCTGCAGCTTACGCACGGTCTCTTCGTGCAGCTCTTTGGCGTTCGGCGCTTTGTGGAAGTACAGGTAGCCGCCAAACACTTCGTCAGAACCTTCGCCGGAGAGCACCATCTTGATGCCCATCGCCTTGATCTTACGCGACATCAGGTACATCGGCGTGGAGGCGCGGATAGTAGTCACGTCATAGGTTTCAATGTGATAGATCACATCGCGGATCGCATCCAGGCCTTCCTGCACGGTGAAGTGAATCTCATGGTGCACGGTGCCGAGGTGGTTTGCCACCTCCTGCGCGGCTTTCAGGTCCGGCGCCCCTTCCAGGCCCACGGCAAAGGAGTGCAGCTGCGGCCACCAGGCTTCCGAGCGCTCCTGATCCTCCACGCGACGGGCCGCGAATTTCTTGGTGATCGCGGAGATCACGGAGGAGTCCAGACCGCCTGAGAGCAGCACGCCGTACGGGACGTCAGACATCAGATGGCTTTTCACGGAATCTTCCAGCGCCTGACGCAGCTCGGCTTTGTCCGTAACGTTATCTTTAACCGCGTCATAGTCGAACCAGTCGCGCTGGTAATACTGACGGATCTCGCCGTCTTTGCTCCACAGGTAGCTGCCTGCCGGGAACTCTTTAATGGTGCGGCAAACCGGCACCAGAGCCTTCATTTCAGAGGCAACATAGAAGTTGCCGTGTTCATCATGTCCCATGTACAGCGGGATAATACCGATATGGTCACGGCCAATCAGGTAAGCGTCTTTTTCGCTGTCGTACAGGGCGAAGGCAAACATGCCCTGCAGGTCGTCCAGGAACTCGGGTCCTTTTTCCTGATACAGCGCCAGGATCACTTCACAGTCAGAACCGGTCTGGAACGCGTAGCGGTCACCGTACTCTGCGCGCAGCGCCTGGTGGTTGTAGATCTCACCGTTGACAGCCAGCGCGTGCGTTTTTTTCTCGTTATACAGCGGCTGTGCACCGGCGTTGACGTCAACAATAGACAGGCGTTCGTGAGCCAGAATCGCTTTGTCACTGGCGTAAACGCCTGACCAGTCCGGTCCGCGATGGCGCATCAGGCGGGACAGTTCGAGTGCCTTTTTACGCAGTTCGCCCGCGTCAGTTTTAATATCCAGTACGCCAAAAATTGAACACATAACCTTCTCCGTTAACCCTGTTGCTTTGTAATGTTGCTTGCTTATGAAAATGCCGCAAAGGGGCAGGGCGCGCAAGCGTTTTACGGGTGAAAACGGAAATAGTGCAATGGCGGTTGCGGATCGGTGAAAAAAGCGTATGGCATGAGCGGTTTTATTGATGATTATGCAATGAAAGCGCTTTTTCGTTAGATGTGGCGGTGTTTTGCAGGCGAGAAAATAAAAAACCACGCCCTGGGCGTGGTTCGGTATCAGATAATGTCAATTTCATCGACGGAGGGGTAAATCCAGCTTGGCCGGAACGGCATCGCATCAATGTCATCAAGTTGAGAGACGCCAGAGAGAACCAGAATCGTCTCCAGACCCGCCTGGAAGCCGGCCAGGATGTCGGTGCGCAGGTTGTCGCCGACAATCACCGTCTCTTCTGAGTGCGCCTGCATCTTGTTGAGGGCGGCACGGACGATCCACGGGCTAGGCTTACCGACAACAAACGGCTGGCGACCGGAGATTTTCTCGATACCGGCGCACAGCGCGCCGCAGGCCGGGTAAAAACCGCGACCGTGCGTATCCGGGTTAGTGGCGATAAAGCGCGCGCCGCTGGCGACAAAGTAGGCCGCTTTATGCATCATTTCCCAGTTAAAAGAACGCGTCTCGCCGACAATGACGAAGTCCGGGTTCACGTCGGTAATGGTAAAGCCCGCTTTATACAGCTCGTGGATCAGCGCGCCTTCACCCACGACGTAGGCTTTTTTCCCTTCCTGACGCTTCAGGAAATCTGCCGTGGCCATCGCCGAGGTATAAAACACGCTGTCCGGCACGTCGACGCCCGCCGTAGCAAAGCGGTTTGCCAGATCCTGACCGGTCTGAGAAGGGTAGTTCGTGAGCAGAACCAGTGGCATTCCTTTGTCGATGATGCGGTGGAGAAACTCCGCAGCACCCGGCACGGCAACGTTATCGTGCATCAGCACGCCGTCGATATCACAAATTACATTCTTAATGGTCATGGACAGTCCGGCATCAAAAAAAGAAGGCGTTACTATAAGGTCCGATCAGCTTTCCAGCAAATGCTGCAGCAGAATTCCGTTGAGCATGGCGCGTTTCACCAGCGCGAACGCGCCGATCGCCGAGCGATGATCAAGCTTTGAACGCACCACCGGCAGGTTCTGGCGGAATGCTTTCAGCGCCTGGGTGTTAATGCAGCCTTCAATGGCGGGGAGCAGCACCTTTTCCGCCTCCACTATTTCACCGGCGATCACCACTTTCTGTGGATTAAACAGGTTAATGGCGATGGCGATGGTTTTCCCCAAATGACGGCCAACCTGCTCGATCACCTCGCAGGCCAGCGCGTCGCCTTTATTGGCGGCTTTGCAGATGGTGCCTATCTTGCAGTCGTCCAGCGTGACGCGGCTTTGGTAACCCTGTTCAAGGAGATGGCGAACGCGCTGCTCGATGGCCGTGTTGGCGGCAATGGTTTCAAGACAGCCGAAGTTGCCGCAGTGGCAGCGTTCGCCCAGCGGCTCGACCTGAATGTGGCCGATCTCGCCAACGTTACCGTTGCGACCAATAAAAATACGGCCGTTAGAGATAATGCCGGCGCCCGTTCCGCGGTGAACGCGCACCAGAATTGAGTCTTCACAGTCCTGGCTCGCACCAAAGTAGTGCTCCGCCAGCGCCAGCGAGCGAATGTCGTGGCCCACAAAGCAGGTCACCTTAAAACGTTTTTCCAGCGCCTCGACCAGCCCCCAGTTTTCCACCTGAATGTGCGGCATATAGCGGATCACGCCGCTTTCCGGGTCGACCAGGCCGGGCAGAATCACGGAGATGGCGATGAGTTCGCGGATCTTGCGCTGACAGCTTTCAATAAACGTCGCAATGGTATTCAGCAGCGCATGCTCCAGCGTCTCCTGGGTGCGCTCCGGAAGAGGATAGTGCTCTTCAGCGATGGCTTTACTGCTCAGATCGTACAGCGTGAGCGTGGTGTCATGACGGCCCAACCGGACGCCAATAGCCTGAAAATTGCGGGTTTCGGTAATAATGGAGATGGCGCGGCGGCCCCCGGTGGAGGCCTGCTGATCGACTTCTTTGATCAAACCGCGCTCAATGAGCTGACGGGTAATTTTTGTCACGCTGGCGGGAGCAAGCTGGCTTTGTTCGGCTATCTGAATCCGCGAGATGGGGCCGTGTTGGTCAATCAGGCGGTAGACCGCCGCACTGTTAAGTTGTTTAACGAGATCGACATTACCGATTTGAGCTTGTCCGCCAGGTGTCATACTTTTACTTACTCAGTGACGACCTCGTTACCATTAACGATGGTCTTAATAATTTTATAATCGTGTGTGAATGCCGTCAGGTTTGCAACCATACCTGGTGCAATTCCGCCGAGCTGTTTATCCACGCCAATTGCGCGAGCGGGATAAAGGGTCGCCATACGCAGGACTTCATCAAGCGCAATCCCGCAATGTTCAACCAGGTTACGCACCCCTTCAATCATGGTCAGAGAGGAACCGCTCAGCGTACCGTTTTCATCCACACACAGTCCATTGCGGTAGTATATTGTTTTACCGGCAAAAATGAACTGCTCAATATTTGCACCTGCCGGTGCGGTGGCATCAGTCACGAGACAAAGCTTGTCACCTTTCAGCCGCTTGGCGTTGCGAATGTTGGTGTAATCGACGTGCATGCCGTCCGCGATAATGCCGCAGTAAACGTCTGGCTCGTCCAGAATCGCGCCGACCAGACCCGGTTCACGCCCCGTGATGTAAGGCATGGCGTTATAAAGGTGCGTCGCAAAGGTAATGCCCGCGCGGAAACCGGCTTTCGCTTCTTTCAGCGTGGCGTTTGAGTGGCCTGCTGAAACGACAATTCCGGCGGCAGCCAGTTTGCTGATGACGTCCGTGCCGGTCATTTCCGGTGCCAGCGTGACTTTGGCAATCACATCGGCGTTAGCACACATGTAATCAACCAGCTCCGCGTCAGGCTTACGCACATAGTCTGGGTTATGCGTTCCTTTCTTGACCAGGTTCAGCCATGGACCTTCAAGGTGCAGACCGAGCGCCTGATTCGGGTGTTTGGCCAGATATTCGCGCATCACGCGGATACCCTGCTTCATCAGGTCATCACTGCTGGTGATGAGCGTCGGCAGATAGCTGGTGCAGCCCGATTTCTCGTTGGCTTTCTGCATGATCTCCAGCGTTTCGACCGTCACCGCATCCGCGGTGTCATTGAATTGCACACCGCCGCAGCCGTTCAGCTGTACGTCGATGAAACCGGGGGAGATTACTGCTCCATTGAGTGAGCGCTGTTCAATCTCCGACGGCAGTTCTGCCAGCGGGCAAACACGTTCAATCAGGCCATTCGCGATAACAATCGCATGGTCATCCAGAATTTCATGGCCGGTATAAATCCGACCGTGGGTTAAAGCGTACATATCGACCCCCGGTTAAAAAAAGCGGCCGCCTCTTGATGCAGAGGCGGTTATTCAATTACAGACCTTTGATGTTCTCGGCTTCTAACTCGTTGAAGTATTTCAGCGTCTTCACTTTCAGCTCCATCGTGGACGGCTCGTCGCAGACGATGACTGATTTAGGGTGCAGCTGCAGGCAGCTGATGGTCCACATATGGTTAACGTTGCCTTCAACGGCAGCCTGGAGCGCCTGCGCCTTCACGCCGCCCAGCACCAGAATCATCACTTCTTCGGCATCCAGCAGGGTGCCCACGCCTACGGTCAGGGCGTATTTTGGAACCTGGTTCACGTCACCGTCAAAGAAGCGGGAGTTTGCCACGCGCGTGTCATGGGTCAGCGTTTTAATACGGGTGCGGGAAGCCAGAGATGACGCCGGTTCGTTAAACGCGATGTGACCATCGTTGCCCACGCCGCCCATAAACAGGTGGATTTTACCGTAAGAACGGATTTTTTCTTCATACTGACGGCATTCTGCGTCAATATCAGGCGCGTTTCCATTCAGCAGGTTAATATTTTCAGCTGGGATATCAACGTGATCAAAGAAATTACGGTGCATGAAGCTATGGTAGCTTTCCGGATGGTCTTTCGGTAGGCCAACGTATTCATCCATATTGAAGGTAACAACATGTTTGAAGCTAACCTGGCCTGCTTTATGCATCTCAACCAGCGCCTTATAGGCGGTCAGCGGCGTGCCGCCGGTTGGAAGACCAAGAACGAAAGGACGATCCGCGGTCGGTTTGAACGCGTTAATGCGGTTAACGATATGGCGAGCGGCCCATTTACCGACTTGTTCAGCAGTTGCCAGGGGAATCAGTCTCATTGTTCACCTCGAAGTTTAAGTAGAAGAGTGGGCGGATGGCTTTCGGAACCGGATACTTAAGCGTAACCTGGAACCTTTCAGGCCGGATCGCTCCGCCTTGATTTTTTGAATGATAAAATAAGTTTTCGCTGTAAGCCAGTGTAAGGGAGGGTTGAATACGATATTTGGTGACAAAAATCACAAAAAATAGGTGTTTAATTTGCGATACGAATTAATTTTTTACACACTCAGACTGCCAGTGAATTATCAACGGTATCTATCGTTAGCGACACAATAAAAAACATAGTTTATGCGCGAGCCTGAAAAGGGTCTCGTAGGGGGAATAGGATGAATATTTTAGGTTTTTTCCAGCGCCTCGGTAGGGCTTTGCAGCTCCCTATCGCCGTGCTACCGGTTGCAGCGCTGCTGCTGCGATTCGGGCAACCCGATCTTCTTAACGTACCGTTTATTGCTCAGGCTGGCGGTGCCATTTTTGACAACCTGGCGCTGATTTTCGCCATCGGTGTTGCCTCAAGCTGGTCAAAAGACAGCGCGGGTGCCGCAGCGCTGGCAGGGGCAGTCGGTTATTTCATCCTGACGAAAGCGATGGTAACGATTAACCCAGAAATCAACATGGGCGTGCTGGCAGGTATCATTACCGGTCTGGTCGGTGGTGCGGTGTACAACCGCTGGGCGAACATTAAGCTGCCGGACTTCCTGAGCTTCTTTGGCGGCAAACGTTTCGTGCCGATCGCGACGGGCTTCTTCTGTCTGGTTCTGGCCGCTATCTTTGGCTACGTCTGGCCACCGGTGCAGCATGCTATTCATGCGGGCGGCGAGTGGATCGTCTCTGCAGGCGCAGTGGGTGCGGGCATCTTCGGTTTCATTAACCGTCTGCTGATCCCAACCGGTCTGCATCAGGTCCTCAATACCATCGCCTGGTTCCAGATTGGTGAGTTCACCAACGCGGCAGGCACGATTTTCCACGGCGACATCAACCGCTTCTACGCGGGTGACGGCACCGCGGGCATGTTTATGTCCGGCTTCTTCCCAATCATGATGTTTGGTCTGCCGGGCGCTGCGCTGGCAATGTACCTGGCTGCGCCGAAAGCGCGTCGTCCAATGGTCGGCGGTATGCTGCTGTCAGTGGCCATTACCGCATTCCTGACCGGCGTGACCGAGCCTCTGGAATTCCTGTTCATGTTCCTGGCTCCGCTGCTGTACCTGATGCACGCGGTGTTAACCGGCATCAGCCTGTTTGTGGCAACCCTGCTGGGCATTCATGCGGGCTTCTCCTTCTCCGCAGGCGCGATCGACTATGTGCTCATGTACAACCTGCCGGCGGCAAGCAAGAACGTCTGGATGCTGGTGGTGATGGGCGCGGCCTTCTTCGTCATCTACTTCGTCCTGTTCACCGCGGTTATTCGTATGTTTAACCTCAAAACGCCGGGCCGTGAAGATACCGCAGATGACGTAGTGACCGGCGAAGCCAACAGCAATACCGAAGAAGGTTTAACCCAGCTGGCAACCAGCTACATTGCCGCCGTTGGCGGTACCGATAACCTGAAAGCCATTGATGCCTGTATTACCCGTCTGCGTCTGACCGTGGGCGACTCTGCGCGCGTGAGCGACGCAATGTGTAAACGTCTTGGCGCATCGGGCGTCGTTAAGCTGAACAAGCAAACTATCCAGGTTATCGTGGGTGCCAAAGCGGAATCCATCGGTGACGAAATGAAGAAAGTGGTTGCTCGTGGCCCGGTCGCGGCGGCATCAGCCGACAGCGCGCCTGCTGCACCGGTCGCGAAGCCGCAGGCCGTGCCTAACGCCGTCACGGTTGCCGCTCTGGTCTCTCCGGTAACGGGTGACGTGGTTGACCTTGAGCAGGTACCTGACGAAGCCTTCGCCAGCAAAGCGGTTGGTGACGGTGTGGCGGTGAAACCAACGGATAAAACCGTGGTGTCCCCAGCGGCCGGTACCATCGTGAAAATCTTCAACACCAACCACGCGTTCTGCCTCGAAACCGAAAATGGCGCGGAGATCGTGGTCCACATGGGCATCGATACCGTTGCGCTGGACGGTAAAGGCTTTACTCGCCTGGTGGAAGAGGGTGCTGAAGTGGTTGCCGGGCAGCCGGTTCTGGAAATGGATCTGGACTTCCTGAACGCCAACGCACGCTCCATGATAAGCCCGGTGGTGTGCAGCAACATCGACGACTTCGGCGGTCTGGTCATCCAGGCGAAAGGTCAGGTTGTTGCGGGTCAGACCCCGTTGTATGAGATTAAAGGCAAATAATCGCTCCTGAGTAGAGTCATGCCTTAAGCGGCGGGGGATATCCTCCGCCGCTTTTTTTTGCAGCAAATGCCCCCATTATTTTCATCTGATACGTATTTTCCGTAACTAAGGGTTGTCACTACGTCCGGCTTATAAGATCATACGCCGTTATACGTTGTTTACGCTTTGAGGAATCCACGATGAGTGAGGCAGAAGCCCGCCCGAGTAACTTTATTCGTCAGATCATCGATGAAGATCTGGCCAGTGGTAAGCACACCACGGTTCATACGCGTTTCCCGCCGGAGCCAAACGGCTACCTGCATATTGGTCACGCAAAATCTATCTGCCTGAACTTCGGCATTGCGCAAGACTACCAGGGACAGTGCAACCTGCGTTTCGATGACACCAACCCAGCAAAAGAAGACATCGAATACGTTGAGTCCATCAAGAATGACGTGCAATGGCTGGGCTTCAACTGGTCTGGCGATATCTGCTACTCCTCTGACTACTTTGATAAGCTGTATGCCTACGCGGTAGAGCTTATCAACAAAGGTCTGGCGTATGTTGACGAACTGTCTGCAGATGAGATCCGTGAGTACCGCGGCACGCTGACCGCCCCGGGCAAAAACAGCCCGTTCCGCGATCGCAGCGTGGAAGAGAACCTGGCGCTGTTTGAAAAAATGCGAGCTGGTGGCTTCGAAGAAGGCAAAGCCTGCCTGCGTGCCAAAATCGACATGGCATCGCCGTTCATCGTGATGCGCGATCCGGTGCTGTACCGCATCAAGTTCGCAGAACACCACCAGACCGGCAACAAGTGGTGCATCTACCCGATGTACGACTTCACCCACTGCATCAGCGATGCGCTGGAAGGCATTACGCATTCCCTGTGTACGCTGGAGTTCCAGGACAACCGTCGCCTGTACGACTGGGTGCTGGATAACATCACCATTCCTGTGCATCCACGTCAGTACGAGTTCTCTCGTCTGAATCTGGAGTACACCGTGATGTCCAAGCGTAAGCTGAACCTGCTGGTGACTGACAAGCACGTTGAAGGCTGGGATGACCCGCGTATGCCAACCATCTCTGGTCTGCGCCGTCGCGGTTACACGGCTGCCTCTATTCGTGAGTTCTGCAAGCGCATCGGCGTGACCAAGCAGGACAACACCATCGAGATGGCCTCCCTGGAGTCCTGCATTCGCGAAGACCTGAACGAAAACGCCCCGCGCGCGATGGCGGTTATCGACCCGGTAAAACTGGTGATCGAAAACTATCCGCAGGGTGCGAGCGAGCTGGTGGCGATGCCTAACCATCCGAACAAACCGGAAATGGGCAGCCGTGACGTGCCGTTCAGCGGCGAGATCTGGATTGACCGCGCTGACTTCCGCGAAGAAGCCAACAAGCAGTACAAGCGTCTGGTGCTGGGTAAAGAAGTGCGTCTGCGTAACGCTTACGTGATCAAAGCCGAGCGCGTTGAGAAAGACGCGGAAGGTAACATCACCACCATCTTCTGTTCTTACGATGCGGAAACGCTGAGCAAGGATCCGGCCGATGGCCGCAAGGTGAAAGGCGTTATTCACTGGGTGAGCGCATCCCACGCGCTGCCGGTAGAGATCCGTCTGTACGATCGTCTGTTCAGCGTGCCTAACCCGGGTGCGGCGGAAGACTTCCTGGCCACTATCAACCCGGAATCTCTGGTCATCAAGCAGGGCTACGCTGAGCCGTCCCTGAAAGCGGCTGAAGCGGGCAAAGCGTTCCAGTTCGAACGCGAAGGTTACTTCTGCCTGGACAGCCGTTACAGCACGGCGGAAAAACCGGTATTTAACCGTACCGTCGGCCTGCGCGATACCTGGACGAAGATCGGCGAATAATATTGCTGCTCTGGTCAATGAGAGACAAACGCCGCACCATGCGGCGTTTTTTTATATAACGATCAGGGTATTAAGCCAGGGCCTGTAAAGGCGTCATAAAAATATCAGGTCAATGACGTGCTACTTATTTTCCAAAAAAAAGTTTGTATCATTACGAAAATCAAAAAGGTTATAAAAAAGAAAAGAGAACCCGCGTCTACTCCCTGAAATACCTGATAATTCCCCGCCATTTCTCGCCTCTCTGCAAATGTTACAAAGCACTACCAATTATGTGCACTTCGTCATAATCCTGACTTTTGCCCGCTGAAAAGCATTGATAATTCGCGTCGCGAAAAATAACCTAAAGACGGTAGTTAATTCGAGGGTATTTAAAACTACCCCTGACCATTTGGTCTTTTTTATTTACGCCGTTTCAGGCGTTTTAATTCGTCAAAGAGGAATAATCTATGCGTACGTTCAGTGGCAAACGTAGTGCGCTGGCGCTGGCTATTGCCGGTGTGACAGCAATGTCGGGCCTGGTGGTGACACCAGAAGCGAAAGCGGCAGGCTTTATCGACGATTCGACCCTCACGGGCGGTATCTATTACTGGCAGCGTGAACGTGACCGTAAAGACGTCACTGAAGACAAATATAAAACCAACCTTTCACACTCCACCTGGAATGCCAACCTGGACTTCCAGTCAGGCTATGCCGCCGACATGTTCGGTCTGGATATTGCTGCGTTCACCGCGATTGAAATGGCGGAAAACGGCGACAGCGGCCACCCGAACGAAATCGCCTTCTCCTCAAGTAACAAAGCCTATGATGAAGACTATTCCGGGGATAAAAGCGGTATCAGCCTGTATAAGGCGGCTGCGAAATTTAAATACGGCCCGGTATGGGCTCGCGCGGGCTATATTCAGCCAACCGGTCAAACGCTGTTAGCCCCGCACTGTACTGACCCCAAAAAGTTGGACAGTTAAACACGAGGCACATAGGTCTGGGTTCGATATTCAATTGGACTCAGACCTTTTAATTTCAGGCTAATTCTTCTGCTGTTGTAGTAGTCAATAT